>NZ_JBEXXK010000156.1:0-1017 GCF_040630405.1 Streptomyces sp. NPDC005811 | reverse complement strand
TGCCATCCGTATCGGCCGTGAGGCGTTACGCAGCCTGCTCGCCCGCCGCGGTGTCACCTTCCAGCGCACAAAGACATGGAAGGAATCCCCCGACCGCGACACCAAACTCGACCGGATTGAGGAAGTACTGGACCGCTTCTCGGACCGGGTCTTCGCGTTCGACGAGTTCGGCCCGCTCGGGATCAGGCCCACCGCAGGCTCCGGCTGGGCCGGGCAGGGTCACCCCGACCGGCTGCCCGCCACTTACCACCGTACCCATGGTGTCCGCTACTTCCATGGCTGCTATTCGATCGGTGACGACACTCTGTGGGGTGTCAACCGCCGCAGGAAAGGTGCCGCGAACACGCTGGCCGCGCTCAAGTCGATCCGCGCCGCCCGGCCCGACGGCGCACGGATCTACGTGATCATGGACAACCTGTCCGCCCACAAGGGTGCCGGCATCCGCCGCTGGGCGAAGAAGAACAAGGTCGAGCTGTGCTTCACTCCGATCTACGCCTCGTGGGCGAACCCGATCGAGGCGCACTTCGGACCGCTGCGGCAGTTCACCATCGCCGGCTCCAACCACCCCAACCACACGGTGCAGACCCGGGCCCTGCACGCCTACCTGCGCTGGCGCAACGCCAACGCCCGCCACCGCGACGTCTTGGCCGCCGAACGCAAAGAACGCGCCCGTATCCGGAGCGAGAAGGGCATCCGCTGGGGCGGACGCCCCCTCAAAACCGCGGCGTGAACAACCCGGCGAACCTACGCGGTTGCGGCACTGTTATCGGGTAGCAGGTCACGGCTGCTGGAATGCGACCTCAGGATGCGTGGCTTTGGGACCATCGAGGAGCGACAGCGATATACCCCGCAGATGAAGGTCAAAGAAGGCTGACACGTAGTCGCGGGTTATGCGCCACCCACGTTCTCCGGACAGCGGTATGGCAGGGTCCGACAGGCCCAACTGCCCAGCCAGATACGGCAGGTCCGTGAAGGAGAAGTGTTCGGCGCCGGACACGGTCAGCCAGCGTTTCCAGC
>NZ_JBEXXK010000155.1:0-1028 GCF_040630405.1 Streptomyces sp. NPDC005811 | reverse complement strand
GTCATCTCCGTGCGCAATCTGTGGAAGGTGTTCGGGCCGAAGGCCGAGCGGGTGCCGGGTGATGCGGAGCTGTGCGGCCTGACCCGGCGTGAGCTGATGGAGCGGACCGGGTGTACGGCTGCGGTGCGTGATGTGAACTTCGACGTCCGTCGCGGCGAGGTGTTCGTGGTGATGGGTTTGTCGGGTTCGGGCAAGTCGACGTTGGTGCGGTGTCTGACGCGGTTGATCGAGCCGACGTCGGGTGAGCTGGTGTTCGAGGGGCAGGACATCCGGCAGGCGGACGCGGCGCGGTTGCGGGAGTTGCGGCGGCGGAAGTTCTCGATGGTGTTCCAGCATTTCGGGTTGTTGCCGCATCGTCGGGTGGTGGACAACGTGGCGTTCGGGCTGGAGATCCGGGGGATGGGCCGGGCGGAGCGGACGCGGCGGGCGCTGGAGGTGGTGGAGCTGGTGGGTCTGGCGGGTTATGAGCATTCGTATCCGGACCAGCTGTCGGGTGGTATGCAGCAGCGGGTGGGTCTGGCGCGTGCGCTGGCGGGTGATCCGGATGTGCTGTTCTTCGACGAGCCGTTCTCGGCGTTGGATCCGTTGATCCGGCGGGACATGCAGAACGAGGTGATCCGGCTGCATCACGAGGTCGGCAAGACGATGGTGTTCATCACGCACGACTTGTCGGAGGCGTTGAAGCTGGGGGACCGGATCCTGATCATGCGGGACGGGAAGATGGTCCAGTGCGGTACGGGGGACGAGCTGGTGGGGGCGCCGGCGGACGATTATGTGCGGGAGTTCGTGAAGGACGTGCCGCGCGGTGATGTGCTGACGTTGCGGTGGATCATGCGGGCGCCGGAGGACGGGGACGCGCTGGACGGGCCGGAGCTGGGTCCGGACGTGGTGGTGCGGGAGGCGACGCGGGCGGTGCTGGCGGCGGAGAAGCCGGTGAAGGTCGTCGAGGACGGCAGGCTGCTCGGGATCGTGGGGGACGAGGAGATCCTCGCGGTCGTCGCCGGGCAGGAAGGCGGCCGGTGATGACC
>NZ_JBEXXK010000154.1:0-1138 GCF_040630405.1 Streptomyces sp. NPDC005811 | reverse complement strand
GTGAAGGTCGTCGAGGACGGCAGGCTGCTCGGGATCGTGGGGGACGAGGAGATCCTCGCGGTCGTCGCCGGGCAGGAAGGCGGCCGGTGATGACCCTCGCCATCGAGAAACCCGAGAAGACCGGGTCCGCGCAGCCGACCGCTCCGGCCAGGAAGGCGTTCAAGGTCACCCGGCCCATGGTGCTCGGTGCGATCCTGGTCGTCTGGCTGCTGCTCTTCGCCGTGCTGCGGGGCAGGCAGACGCTGACCCTGGCGGCGGCCGATCTGACGGGTCTGCACCGGTGGTTCAACGACGTCAACGACTCCATCGGCGCCAACCGCAACTCCAACCCGCTCTTCCTGTACTTCTTCAACGAGATCCGGCTGGTCATCGACAGCCTGGTGACCTTCGTCCGGGATCTGATCTCCCAGCCGTCCGACGCCCGGCCCGTTCCGCAGATCGGCTGGCTCGGGGTGGTGGGGATCGCCGGGTACGTCTCCTGGGCGGTCGGGAACTGGCGGGTGGCGCTGCTGGCGGTGGCCGGGTTCACTTTCATGGGCTTGCAGGGCCTGTGGCAGGAGAGCATGGACACCCTGGCCCTGACCCTCTCGGCGGTCCTGGTCGCGCTGCTGTTCGCGATCCCACTGGGGGTGTGGGCAGGACTGTCGGACCGGTTCAACCGGGTCGTGACACCGTTCCTGGACTTCATGCAGACGATGCCGACCTTCGTCTACCTCGCCCCGCTGACCCTGTTCTTCCTGATCGGCGGCGCATCCGCGGCCATCGCGACGCTCATCTATGCCGCGCCCCCGGCGATCCGCATCACCGCGCACGCCATCCGCTCGGTGCCGACGACGACGGTCGAGGCAGCGGACTCGCTGGGCGCCACGCGCAGGCAGTCCCTGCTGAAGGTCCTGCTCCCGATGTCCAAGCGGACCGTGGTGATGGGCGTCAACCAGACCATCATGGCGGCGCTCGCGATGGTCACCATCGCGGCGCTGATCGATGCGCCGGGTCTCGGCAAGACGGTGGTCCAGGCCTTGCAGTCCCTGGACGTCGGTACCGCGTTCAACGCGGGCCTGGCGATCGTGGTGATGGCGATCGTGCTGGACCGGGTCACCACCGCGGCCAGCGCGCGTGAGGAGAGCGCCCGCAACTC
>NZ_JBEXXK010000153.1:0-1154 GCF_040630405.1 Streptomyces sp. NPDC005811 | reverse complement strand
GTTACTGACTTTTGCGACGTAATGTCGTTGGGGGCTGACGATGTGTGATCGTTGCGGTATGCCGGTTGTGTGAGATATCCGCAGGGTGGTGGGCTGACGCCTGAACGGCAGGCGTTTCGTGAGCGGATCCGGCTGGAGGCCGCGGAGCAGTTTGCTGCTGGTGTCTCCAACGCGGAGGTCGCCAAGGACTTACGGGTGAGTGTGCGCTCGGTGCAGCGCTGGCGCCGGGCCTGGCACGACACCGGCACCGAAGGGCTGCGCTCTGCCGGGCCCGTGTCACAGCCCAAGCTGAGTGATGCCCTGTTCACCGTGCTCGAGCAGGAGCTCGCCAGGGGGCCGGTCGCGCACGGCTGGCCGGACCAGACGTGGACGCTGGCACGGATCAAGACGCTGATCGGGCGCCGGTTCCACAAGAGCATGACGCTGTCGGCGATCGCGCGGATGCTTCACCGGCACGGCTTCAGCCACCAGGTCCCGGCCCGCCGGGCGGTCGAGCGCGACGAGGAGGCCGTGGCGGGCTGGGTGAAGGAGATCTGGCCGCAGGTGGAAGGTCCGTGGCGGCGCTCGATGCCTGGCTGTGCTTCGAAGACGAGGCCGGCTTCTCGATGACGCCGCCCACCGCACGGACATGGGCCCGGCGCGGACGCACACCCTTCATCCGGGTGAGGGGACGTTCCCAACGCCGCTTCTCCGTCGCCGCTCTGGCCTGCTACAAGCACGGCGAACGCTCGCGGCTGATCTACCGGCCCAAGCGGCATCTCGATCACAAGCGGGGCGGCAGACGCAGTTTCACCTGGACCGACTACCGCGACCTGCTCGTCGCCGCACACCGGCAGCTCGGCGCACCGCTTGTGCTCGTGTGGGACAACCTCAACGTCCACAAGGACCGCCGGCTGCGGGAGTTCATCGACACCCGCGACTGGATCACCTGCTACTTCCTGCCTGCCTACGCACCGGACCTCAACCCCGTCGAGGGCATCTGGTCCCTGCTGCGACGCAGCAGCCAGGTCAACACCGCCTTCACCGAACCAGACCACCTCATCAGCACGCTCCGACACGGTCTCCGTCAGATCCAGTACCGCAGCAACCTCATCGACGGATGCCTCGCCGAAACCGGACTCACCTCGACGACATCACGGCGACAACGTCAGTAG
>NZ_JBEXXK010000152.1:0-1171 GCF_040630405.1 Streptomyces sp. NPDC005811 | reverse complement strand
CACCCGCCAGAGCCTCCAGATCCTCCCGCTCGACCGCCTCCCAGAACCGCGCATCGACCTCACCACCGCCACCCACCACCGGCTCCCGACGCACGACCTCCGGCCAGTACCGCTCATGCTGGAACGCATACGTCGGCAGCTCCGCCCATCGCGCGGCGGGGATGACAGCCGTCCAGTCCACCTCGCCGCCACGGGTGAAGACGGCGGCGACGGCGGCGACCGTCGCCCCGGCCTCCGCCCGACCCTTGCGCAACACCGGTACGCACAGGTGTCCTTCGTCGGCGACACAGTCGTGGGCGAGCGTGGCGAGGGTGCCGTCGGGGCCGAGTTCGAGGAAGCGGGTGACGCTCTGCTCGGCGAGGGCGGCCACGGCGTCGGCGAACCGGACGGTCCGGCGCACGTGTTCCACCCAGTAGTCCGGCGAGGTCAGCTCGTCGGTGACGGGCGCACCGGTCACCGTGGAGACGAGGCGCATGCCGGGCTGTTCGTAAGTGAGGTCTTCCACGACCGCCCGGAAGTCGTCGAGCATCGGCTCCATCAGCGGCGAGTGGAAGGCATGGCTCACCCGCAGAGCCGTGACCTTGCGGTCCTGGGCGCGGAAACGGTCCGCGATCTGTGCGACCGCCTCGGCGGCACCCGAAACCACCACCGAACGCGGCCCGTTGACCGCCGCGATGCCCACCTCGTCACCGAGGAGGGGCAGCACCTCGTCCTCGGCGGCCTGGAGCGCCACCATCGCACCGCTGACGGGAAGGGCCTGCATCAGCCGGCCCCGCGCCACCACCAGACGGCACGCGTCCGCCAGTGACCACACCCCCGCCACATGCGCAGCGGCGATCTCACCGATCGAATGCCCGGCCAGCACATCCGGACGCACACCCCACGACTCCACCAGCCGGAACAGCGCCACCTCCAGCGCGAACAGCGCGGGCTGCGCGAACTCCGTACGGTTCAGGAGATCAGCGTCCTGACCGAACACGACGTCGGCCAGGGGAAGTTCGAGGTGCGGATCGACGTGGGCGCACACGGCGTCGAAGGCGTCGGCGAAGACGGAGTACTCCTCATACAACTCCCGCCCCATGCCAAGACGTTGGGAGCCCTGACCGGCGAACAGGAAAGCCGTACGGCCCCCTTCACCGACCTCACCCGTCACCACACCGGCAGCCGACCC
>NZ_JBEXXK010000151.1:0-1191 GCF_040630405.1 Streptomyces sp. NPDC005811 | reverse complement strand
CTAGTGACCTGGTTTTGAGTTCTGGGCTCGCCCCATGAGTCGTGTTCTGTTTCAGATCTTGTGCTCTGCCTGACGGAGCCGGCATCGTTCCGGTGTCCTGACGGGATGGGCGATAACAGGCTGCCGCCGATGGTGCTGTCGGAGGCTGAGCGGCTGACGTTGGAGAGCTGGGCCAGGCGGCGCTCGACTGCGCAGGGCCTGGCCCAGCGAGCGCAGATCGTGCTGGCGTGTGCGCGCGGGTGGAACAACACCGTGGTGGCCGCGCGGTTGAACACGGAGCGCAAGACGGTGGCCAGATGGCGGACACGGTTCTTACGGGACCGTCTGGACGGCCTGGCGGACGAGCCGCGGCCCGGAGCGCCGCGGACCATCACCGACGCCCAGGTGGAAGAGGTGGTGGTCCGCACCCTGGAGGAGACTCCTCCGGGCGGGACGCACTGGTCGAAGCGGGAGCTGGCCAAGGTCGTGGGCATCTCGCCCGCGAGTGTGCTGAGGATCTGGCACGCCTTCGGCCTGCAGCCGTGGCGGACCGAGGTGTTCAAGATCTCCCCGGACCCGCTGCTGATCGACAAGATCCGCGATGTGGTCGGTCTCTACCTCGCTCCGCCTGCGAACGCGGTGGTGTTCGCGGTGGACGAGAAGCCGCAGATCCAGGCTCTGAAGCGGACCGCGCCGGTGCTGCCCATGATCCCGGGAGTCCCCGAACGGCGAAGCTTCGACTACATCCGCCACGGCACCGTCGATCTGTTCGCCGCGCTGAACACCGCAACGGGCAAGGTGATCACCAAGCTGTCCGCGCAGCACCGGGCGGTGGACTTCCGTGACTTCCTCGATGAGATCGACCGCCAGACCCACAAGAGCCTGGCGGTCCACGTGATCTGCGACAACCTCTCCGCTCACAAGGCGCCCGTGGTGCACAGGTGGCTGCTCGCGCATCCCCGCTTCCAGCTCCACTTCACGCCCACCTACTCGTCGTGGATCAACCAGGTTGAGCGGTGGTTCGCCGAGCTCGAGCGACGCTGCCTGGAGCGGGGGGTGTTCTGCTCCCTCGACAACCTCAAGGCCGCACTCGAGAGCTGGATCAAGGTCTGGAACGAGGACGCCAGGCCCTTCAAGTGGACCAAAACCGCCGACCAGATCCTCGACCGCATCTGCCGCTACTGCGACAGGATCTCAAAACCAGGTCACTAG
>NZ_JBEXXK010000150.1:0-1194 GCF_040630405.1 Streptomyces sp. NPDC005811 | reverse complement strand
GGCTGAAGGACCTGCCGTCGGTGGCGGGTGTGGTGTCTTTGCTGGCTCTCTCGGGCGAGGTGTCCGGGGATGGTGTGCCGGTGGGGGTGTCGGGTTCGCTGGCGCTGATCCAGGCCCTGGGCGACGCGGGTATCACGGCTCCGTCGTGGGTGCTGACCCAGGGGGCCGTCATGGTCGGTCGGGCGGATACGGCCGTCGACCCGGTCCAGAGCGCTGTCTGGGGGCTGGGCCGGGTGGCCGCACTGGAGGCGCCCGGTCGCTGGGGCGGTCTGATCGACCTCCCGGCCGCCCTCGACGACACCACCGGGAACGCCTTGGCGGCGGTGTTGGCGGGTGTGGGTGTTGAGGATCAGGTGGCGGTGCGTGGGTCGGGTGTGTTCGGTCGTCGGTTGGGGCGGGTGGGTGCCGGTGCTCTTGGTGGGGGTTGGCGTCCGCGGGGGACGGTGTTGATCACGGGTGGTACGGGTGTGTTGGGTGCGCGGGTGGCGCGGTGGGTGGTTGCGCAGGGTGCGGGGCATGTGGTGTTGGCGGGTCGTCGGGGGTTGGGGGCTCCGGGTGCGGTGGAGTTGCGGGATGAGCTGGTGGGGATGGGTGCGCGGGTGAGTGTGGTGGCGTGTGATGTGGCTGATCGGGTGGCGGTGGAGGGGTTGCTTGCTGAGTTCGTGGTGGATGCGGTGGTGCATGCGGCGGGTGCGGTGGTGAATGTGCCGTTGGGGGAGGTGGGTGCGGGGGATCTTGCGGGGGTGTGGTCGGGGAAGGTGGCGGGTGCGGTGCATCTGGATGCGGTGCTGGGTGATCGGGTGCTGGATGCGTTTGTGGTGTTCTCCTCGATTGCGGGTGTGTGGGGCAGTGGGGGGCAGGCGGGGTATGCGGCGGCGAATGCGGCGTTGGATGCGTTGGTGCAGTCGCGTCGGGTGCGGGGGTTGGTGGGGACGTCGGTGGCGTGGGGTCCGTGGGCCGGTGGGGGGATGGCTGCCGGTGACGGGGTGGTGGAGGCGTTGCGGCGGCGGGGTCTGGTGGCTTTGGATCCGCAGCGTGCGGTGGGGGAGCTGGGGCGTGTGGTGGGGGGTGAGGATGCGGTGGTGGTCGTGGCGGATGTGGAGTGGGAGCGGTTCGCTCCCGCGTACACGAGTGTGCGTCCCAGCGCGTTGCTTGCGAGTCTTCCCGAAGCCCGCACCACCCCCACCACCAGCG
>NZ_JBEXXK010000149.1:0-1216 GCF_040630405.1 Streptomyces sp. NPDC005811 | reverse complement strand
CGGACGCCGTTGGCGAATGCCCCTCGACTCCGCCCCGCCGGTCCTATCCGGTGGGGCGGAGGGCTGCGAAGTGGGATGTCCGTGTGGGAGCGAAGGGGGTTCCGGTAAGCCATGCGTTGACACGGACGACGTTTATCGCGGCCGCGGTCAGGAGGTGCTGCAAGTGGGTCTTGGTGCTGCCGCGGTAGCGGGATCTGCGCAGGCCGAAGGCTCGGACGCCCTGGGCGATGGTGCCCTCGATGCCGGCTCGGTGCCGGTAGCGCTGATGCCACTGCTCGGTCTGTTGGTCGATCCGGGCCTGCTGGAGCGCTTCGTGTTCGTCCCGGTGCCGCAGGGTGATCTCACGTCCCATCCGGTCACTGCCGCGGTAGCAGTCGGGGCGGGCAGGGCAGGGGCGGCAGTCCGTGGGCGAGAACCTGGCCCGGATCACAGGGCCCTCCAGGCGGCGTCCATCGTGCTGCCACTGTCTGCTGGTCTTGCTGTTCGGGCAGGTCACCTGCCCGTTGTCCCAGTCGATGGTGAAGTGGTCGATGGAGTAGCCGTTGTTCGCCCTGGCCTGCCAGCCGGTGTTGGTGCTGACCGGCCCCAGCAGTTCGATGCCGTACTTGCGGCGGGCTCCGGCCAGGTGCGCGGCGTCCACGTAGCCGGCGTCGACCAGGTGAACGTCGGGGAGCAGGTTGCGGCGGGCCAGTCCGACGTGGATCTGCTCGGTGAACTCGACGTCCGAACTGGCGGCGGTGCCGGTCACGACCTGGGTGATCAAGTGTGGTGCGTCGGGCTCGCAGGTCTCGGTCAGGTGGACCTTGTATCCGCACCAGGCCAGGTCGCGCTTGACGCCGTTGCGGGCCTCGGGATCGTGGGGCGAGCGCAGCCGCAGCCTTCCCGGAGGACAGTCCTTGGGCTTGCGCCAGCCCACCAGCCCGTCGTTGACCTGGTATTCCTGCACCCAGAACCGGCGCAGGAACTCCACCGCCGGAAGTTCCCGCAGCCAGCCAGGCGCATGATCGGACCACACCGCCCGCAAGACGGTCATGCCGTCCTCACCGACCTGATCGGCGTGGGCGGAGCGTGCGGCCCAACGGCTGGGGAACTTCGAGTCCTCCGGGCGGACGGAGTACCGGTCGAACCACTCCGGCCGGGCCAGACCAGCCAGCCACCGCGGGGCCGCCACCGCCAGCGCGTTCAGCGCAGCCCGCAGCGTCTCGACGACCGACTC
>NZ_JBEXXK010000148.1:0-1278 GCF_040630405.1 Streptomyces sp. NPDC005811 | reverse complement strand
TGTCCCTCCCCTCGTAGCGTAGAGACCATGACTGCAGGGGAAGTTGGGAGTCATGGCGGAGAAGCGACGGAAGTTTGAGCCGGAGTTCCGTGAGGGAGCTGTACGGATCGTCATGGAGACCGGCAAGACGATCGCGGAGGTCGCCGAAGACCTGGGGATCAACGAGACCACGCTGGCGAGCTGGGTCTCCCGCGCCCGCCGGGCAGGGACCGCACCGTCCGGCGAAACTGACGAACTGGAGCGTCTGCGGCGGGAGAACGCCCAGCTCAAGCGGGACAACAAGGAGCTGGACATGGAGCGTGATGTCCTCAAACGCTGCATGGTCCTGTGGGTGAAGTAGCCGTGGCGGACCCGGCGTCCGTCGTCGGGGTGATCAGTGACTTCAGGACCGAGCACGGCATTTCGCACCGCGTCTCCTGTCGCGCCCTGGGCGTGAGCGAGTCGTGGTTCTACAAACACCGCACCCACCAGCCCACCCAGCGTGAGCTGCGCAGACAGCATCTGATCGAGGCGGTGAAGGGAGAGTTCGACGACTCCGGCGGCACCTACGGCTCGCCGAAGATCTGGATCAGGTTGGTCCGGCAGGGCTGGCGGGTCTCGGTGAACACCATCGCGAAGATCATGGCCGAGCTCGGCCTGGTCGCGCGGAAGGTGCGCAGACGGCGGGGGCTGACCCGCCCGGGGAAGCGGCCGGCCGCCCCGGACTTCGTGCGCCGCGACTTCAGCGCCGAGGCACCCGACCTGGTCTGGTGCGGGGACATGACGGAGATCGAAACCGGCGAGGGCAAGCTGTACCTGGCCACGGTCATCGACCTCTTCTCCCGGCGTCTGCTGGGCTACGCGATGGGGGCACGCCACGATGCTGAACTCGTCGTCGCTGCCCTGCACATGGCCGCGACGACCCGTGGCGGAGACGTGCGAGGCGTCATCTTTCACACGGACCGCGGCAGCGAATACGCCTCGCGGAGGTTCCGCCGGGCCTGCCGCCGGCTGGGTGTTTTCCAGTCCATGGGCCGGGTCGGATCTTGTTTCGACAACGCCGTCAGCGAGGCGTTCAACAGCGTGCTCAAGGTCGAGTATGTCCACCGGCACACCTTCTCCACCCGCGCCGCGGCCCGGATCAGGATCGCGACCTGGATCACCGACTTCTACAACACCCATCGGCTACACAGCGTGTGCCATTGGAAGAGCCCTATCGACTACGAACACGACTACTGGGCCAGCTTCACCGAGGAGCTGGCTGCATAGGAAGGTCTCCACAGTTCGAGGGGATTGACA
>NZ_JBEXXK010000147.1:0-1290 GCF_040630405.1 Streptomyces sp. NPDC005811 | reverse complement strand
TGCCATCCGTATCGGCCGTGAGGCGTTACGCAGCCTGCTCGCCCGCCGCGGTGTCACCTTCCAGCGCACAAAGACATGGAAGGAATCCCCCGACCCCGACCGCGACACCAAACTCGACCGGATTGAGGAAGTACTGGACCGCTTCTCGGACCGGATCTTCGCGTTCGACGAGTTCGGCCCGCTCGGGATCAGGCCCAACGCAGGCTCCGGCTGGGCCGGGCAGGGTCACCCCGACCGGCTGCCCGCCACCTACCACCGCACCCATGGTGTCCGCTACTTCCACGGCTGCTATTCGATCGGTGACGACACCCTGTGGGGTGTCAACCGCCGCAGGAAAGGTGCCGCGAACACGCTGGCCGCGCTCAAGTCGATCCGCGCCGCCCGGCCCGACGGCGCACCGATCTAGGTGATCATGGACAACCTGTCCGCCCACAAGGGTGCCGGCATCCGCCGCTGGGCGAAGAAGAACAAGGTCGAGCTGTGCTTCACTCCGATCTACGCCTCGTGGGCGAACCCGATCGAGGCGCACTTCGGACCGCTGCGGCAGTTCACCATCGCCAGCTCCAACCACCCCAACCACACCGTGCAGACCCGGGCCCTGCACGCCTACCTGCGCTGGCGCAACGCCAACGCCCGCCACCGCGACGTCTTGGCCGCCGAACGCAAAGAACGCGCCCGTATCCGGAGCGAGAAGGGCATCCGCTGGGGCGGACGCCCCCTAAAAACCGCGGCGTGAACAACCCGGCGAACCTACGCGGTTGTGGCACTGTTATCGGGTAGCAGGTCACGGCTGCTGGAATGCGACCTCAGGATGCGTGGCTTTGGGGCCATCGAGGAGCGGCAACGATATACCCCGCAGATGAAGGTCAAAGAAGGCTGACACGTAGTCGCGGGTTATGCGCCACCCACGTTCTCCGGACAGCGGTACGGCAGGGTCCGACAGGCCCAACTGCCCAGCCAGATACGGCAGGTCCGTGAAGGAGAAGTGTTCGGCGCCGGACACGGTCAGCCAGCGTTTCCAGCCGTTCAGGTGCTTCCACGCCTCAGGCCAGTCGGTTGTCGAGCTGTTGGGGCTGTGGGTGGACTCGGCGCCGAGCATCATGAACGGGCGCCCGCCGAGCCCTGCCGCGGCAGGGTGCAGAAAGAAGTCACCGTCCAGGTCAACCCCCGCCCGCACACGACGGTCGGCGGCCACGGTCGCCGCCGCGGTCGCACCCCCGATCGAATGCCCGCCGATTCCGATCCGGCTCGGGTCGATCACATGGGACAGCGCCCCGGCCTGACGGCCGC
>NZ_JBEXXK010000146.1:0-1310 GCF_040630405.1 Streptomyces sp. NPDC005811 | reverse complement strand
GGGCCTTGGCCCCGGATGTTGAACACGTCTATGCGGCTTGGGTCAGGGTAGTTGCTGCTGGTCGGAGGGCGTTCTCGTAGGCGATCGGCGACCGCTGACCGAGGCGGGAGTGCCGGCGGCGGGTGTTGTATCGGGTCAGCCAGCGGAAGGCGTCGAGCCTGGCCTCACGCTCGCTCGACCAGGCTTTGCGGCCTTTGAGCGTCTCTCTCTTGAAGGCGGCGTTGAAGCTTTCCGCGGCTGCGTTGTCCGCGCTTGATCCGATCGCGCCCATGCTCTGCCGGACCCCAGCTGACCTGCAGAGTTCCGCGAAGGCCCTGCTCGAATATTGAGATCCGTGGTCCGTGTGCATGATCGCTCCGGCCAGGCTCCCGCGGGTCCGCTCGGCCGCCATCAGGGCGTCGGTGACGAGCTCGGTTCGCATGTGGTCGGCGATGGCCCAGCCGGCCAGCCGTCGTGAGGCGAGGTCGATGACGGTCGCGAGGTAGAGCGGCTTGGCGCCGCTGACCGGCAGGTATGTGATGTCGCCGACGTACTTCATGTTGACCTCGGCCGCGGTGAAGTCACGGCCGATCAGGTCCGGTGCCTGCGCCGCGGCCTGGTCCGCGACGGTGGTGCGGTGCCGGCGGCGCAGACGGACTCCCTCGATTCCGATGGTCCGCATGATCCTGGCGACGCGCTTGTGGTTGACCGCGGGGCCTCCCTCGTCGCGGAGTTCCGCGGTGATTCTGGGGGCTCCGTAGGTGCCGTCGGAGTCCTGGTGGACCTTGCGTATCCGGGCCGCGATCCCGGCTTCGACGGCCTGGCGGGCCGCTCTCGCGGATGCGGTGCGGCGCCAGTAGTAGAAGCTGGAGCGGGCCAGGCCGAGGATGTCGCAGAGCCGCTTCACGCCGTGTCGGCGCTGGTGATCGTCAACGAACTGGTAGCGGTTCACCAGCGCGTCTCCGTTGCGAAATACCGGGCCGCCTTGCGAAGAATGTCGCGTTCTTCCTCCAGCTCACGGATCCTCTTGCGGGTGGCGGCCAGCTCCGCCTGAACGGCGTCGCCGACGGCCTGCGAGGCGGCCGGCGGTGCGGAGTGGGCGCCAGGTCGGCGCCCATCAGCGGCCCGGATCCAGTTCCTCAGCGTCTCGGTGTTCACCCCGAGATCACCGGCGACCGACTTGATCGTCGCTCCCGGCCTCGACCGGTACAACGCGACCGCGTCCGCCTTGAACTCGGCGGGGTAGTGCTTCATCCCCACAGGGGACTCCGTTCTCCTGGACCATCAAGATCCAAGTGTCTCCGGTGTCCAAGATCCGGGGTCAAGGCCCC
>NZ_JBEXXK010000145.1:0-1329 GCF_040630405.1 Streptomyces sp. NPDC005811 | reverse complement strand
GTAGTGGCAGCGGCGGGCGACGGCCTGGCGTCGTCGGCGCCAACGCGACCAGTTCACCGCATGGATACGAGGGTGGGGGTGTCGGGGAGTGAAAGCTGCCAGGAGTCTCCGCACTTCCGCCACGGTGAGCCCGATGACCTCGGCATCCTCACTGCCGCCGCCCCCTTTTCGGCCTCCCGCGCGGTCATGGCGGCCAGGAAGGCGTGGGCGAGCATGGCCAGGGTGATGTGCCGGTACCAGCTGACATAGCGGCGGACCTCGTACTGGTCCAGGCCGCACTCGTTCTTCGCAGCCTGGAAGCACTCCTCGATCGCCCACCGAGTGCCGGCGACCCGCACCAGCTCGGCCGCGTCGGCCTCCAGCGGGGCATAGGCGAGGTAGTAGGCGATCTCGTCCGGTTTGCTCACGCTGCGGCGGGCCAGCGCCCAGCGACGGCGGACCGGTTGCCCGTCGTCGTAGTCGAACTCGGCCACGGCGCGCAGCTGCACGGCGGCCCAGTCGTACATTCGCTGCCCCTTCGCGCCCGGGCCGCATGAGCGGCGCTCCCACGCCTGGTCGGGGGCCTGGTCGAAGACGTGGTCGATGCGCGGGCCGGCGAGGGAGAACTGCGACTTGGGCACCGCGAGCACGTAGCCGACGCCGGCCAGCTCAAGCATCCGGCGAAAACGCCCCTCCTGGCCGTAGGCGGCATCTGCGGTCACCCAGGCGATCGGCAGCGGGGAGGAGAGAGCACGCAACACGATGGCCCTGGCCAAAGTGCCCTTCGTGGCGAACTCACGCTCGGCAGGCACCCGGGCTGCACGGCATCGGTTCGGATCGCCCGTCCAGGACTTGGGCAGATACAGCTCCCGGTCCACCAGCGCGCGTCCGGCGGAGCTGGTGTAGGCGGCGAAGACGCCTATCTGGCAGTTCTCCGTGCGTCCGGCGGTGCCGGAGTACTGCCGTTGCACCCCGGCGGAGGTGGTGCCCTTCTTGATGAACCCGGTGTCGTCGATGATGAGGACCCCGTCGTTCTCGCCGAGCTTGTCGGCGACGTAGGTCTGCAGGTCGTCCCGTATCTCGTCCGCGTCCCAGCGGGCGCGGGAGAGCAGGTGCTGCAGGCCGTCGGGGGTGGTGTGGCCGGCCTGCTCGGCCAGTTGCCAGCTGTTCTTGCGGGCCACCGGTGCGAGCAGGCCGCGGACGTAGTCACGCATGCGGCGGCGTGGTTCGACGCGGCCGAAGCGGTGGCCAATGTCGGTGAACAGGTTGTCGAGGTGTCGGTCCCAGGTCTCGGCTGCGGGTGCGCTCACAGTGCTCATCGGCGATGACTGCCCAGGCCAGGGGCATCCT
>NZ_JBEXXK010000144.1:0-1530 GCF_040630405.1 Streptomyces sp. NPDC005811 | reverse complement strand
TAGCCAGTCATCCCGAGGCCTTTCGGCCTCACCCCGGGGCCGGGAAAATGGGGCGGGGTGCCCGTCCGGAGGACGTCGTTTTTGCTTGGTGCGAGTGAGCCCGATAGCCAGTCGGACGCGGGGGCCGTGTGCAGGAATCCAGTGTTGTTGCCATGAGCACGCAAGAGAGCGTCTTTGAATCCTGTGGCCTCGGATGGGCGGGCGCCCGTCGGGATCGTCTCGGCGGGAGGGGCAGGGTTCGTGGACGTGATGGAAGAGCGGTGCGCGGGGATCGACTTGAGCAAGGCGGACGCGAAGGTGTGTATCCGGCTGCCGGGTTCGGGGAAGCGCGCGCGTCGTGAGGTACGGACGTTCTCCACGATGAGTGACGGTCTGCTGGAACTGCGGGACTGGCTAGTGGAGAACCAGATCACCCGGGTGGGCATGGAGGCGACCGCGTCGTACTGGAAGCCCCTGTTCTACCTGCTGGAAGCGACCGAGGGGATCGAGCCGTGGCTGCTGAACGCCCAGCACATCAAGACTGTTCCAGGTCGCAAGACCGATGTGAAGGACTGCGAGTGGATCTGCCGACTGGTCGAGTACGGTCTGGTCCGGCCCAGTTTCGTGCCGCCGCGTGACATCCGGCAGCTGCGGGATCTGACCCGGTATCGCACCGAGACCACCCGCGACCGGGTCCGCGACGTCAACCGGCTCGCGATGTTCCTGGAAGACGCCGGGATCAAGCTCAGCTCGGTGGTCAGCGACATCACCGGCCGCTCCGCACGCGCCATGCTCGACGCCCTGGTCGCGGGCGAACGCGACCCACAGGTGCTGGCGGACCTGGCGCTGGGCAGCCTGCAGGGCAAGGTGCCCTTATTGACCCGGGCGCTGACCGGCAGCTTCAGCGAGCACCACGCGTTCATGGCCGCCTCGATGCTCCGCGCGATCGACGAGGCCGACGCGCGGATCGCGCGGCTCAGCGAGGAGATCAACCGACAGTTGCTGCCCCTGCGGCAGCAGGTCGATCTGCTGATCACCATCCCCGGGATCAGCCTGGTCATGGCCCAGATCCTGATCGCCGAGGTCGGTGTCGACATGAGCCGCTTCGCCACCGCCGGACACCTCGCGTCCTGGGCCGGGATGTGCCCGGGCAACAAGGAGTCGGCCGGCAAGCGGCTGTCCGGGCGCACCCGCCACGGTGACACCTGGCTCAAGACCGCCCTGTTCATGGCCGGAGCCACCGCCGCCCGCAGCAAGGGCACCTACCTCGGCGCCCAGTACCGAAGACTCGTACCCCACCGCGGAGCCAAGCGCGCCACCGTCGCGGTCGGCCACTCGATCCTGGTCGCCGCCTGGCACATCCTGCGCGACCTGGTCCCCTACCAGGACCTCGGCCCCGACCACTTCACCAACCGGCTCGGCAAGGAACGACACACCCGCCGCCTGATCGCCCAACTCGCCGCCCTCGGCCTCGACATCACCGTCACCCCGCGAGAAGAGACCGCTTGACCTCTACCAACGCGCATCAACTCAGGCCATTTTCAAGAGAGC
>NZ_JBEXXK010000143.1:0-1540 GCF_040630405.1 Streptomyces sp. NPDC005811 | reverse complement strand
GTCACGCAGGCGGCTTGACTTCGTCATTGAGTAATCCGATCTCCGGACGGTGATACCCCAAAGGGGAGAAAATTGGCTCCGGTCGTCCGGCTGACGTCGCGGAGTCTTGGCGCCACCGGAGCCCGACATTGAGTAGGACGCCGGGGACCCTTCGTCAGGCACCCGGAAGTGTTGCTTCGAGCATGTGAATCAGATTCTTTTGCCTGCTTGGTCCCCGCCGGACGGCTGCTGCGCAACTGCACACCGCACGAGGGGAGGACCGGGGCATGGACGTGGTCCACGAACGATGCGCCGGAATCGACATCGGCAAGGCGGACGTGAAGGTGTGCGTCCGCGTCCAGGGACCGGGCAAACGCCGCCGCAAGGAGATCCGTACGTTCTCCACCATGACCCGTGACCTGCTGGCGATGCGGGACTGGCTGCTCGCCGAACAGGTCACCGTGGTCGGCATGGAAGCCACGGGGTCGTACTGGAAACCCGTGTTCTACCTGCTGGAGAACGACATCGAGTGCTGGCTGCTGAACGCCCGGCACATGAAGAACGTGCCTGGCCGCAAGACCGATGTCGCCGACTCCGAGTGGATCTGCAAGATGGTCGAACACGGTCTGGTGCGGCACTCGTTCGTGCCGCCGCCGGCCATCCGGCAGCTGCGGGACCTGACCCGCTACCGCACCGAGGTCATCCGAGAACGGACCCGCGAGGCCCAGCGACTGGAGAAGCTCCTGGAGGACTCGGGGATCAAGCTGTCCGCGGTCGTCTCTGACCTGCTGGGCAAATCGGCCCGCGCGATGCTGGAGGCCCTGATCGCCGGAGAGCGCAACCCGGAGGTCCTCGCTGAGATGGCCCTCGCCAGCATGCGTTCCAAGCGTCAGATCCTCGCCCAGGCGCTGACCGGCCGGTTCACCGACCACCATGCCTTCCTCGCGCGCACCATGCTCGACCGGATCGACGCGGTCAGGGCGACCGAGGCCCGGCTGAGCGAGGAGATCACCCGCCAACTCGATCCGTTTCGGCGCCAGATCGAGCTGCTGGCCACCATCCCCGGCGTCAGCACCCGCTCGGCGGAGATGATCCTGGCCGAGATCGGCGCGGATATGACCCGCTTCCCTTCGGCCGCCCACCTGGCTTCGTGGGCCGGGATGTGTCCGGGCAACTACGAGTCCTCCGGCAAGCACACCTCCGGCAAGTCCCGGCCCGGCGATCCATGGCTGAAGAACGCGCTCGGCCTCGCCGCCACGGCTGCGGCCCGCAGCAAGAACACCTACCTCGCGTCCCGCTACAAACGCATCGCGATCCGCCGCGGGAAGAAGCGTGCCCTGGTCGCGGTCGGCCACACGATCCTGACCTCGATCTGGCACATGCTCACCAACAACGCCGAGTACACCGACCTCGGAGCGGACTACTTCCTCCAGCGAACCGGCCGGACGCGGCAGACACGGCGCCTGGTCAGCCAGCTCAACATGCTCGGTTATCAAGTGTCCCTCCAATCAGCGGAAGCGGGGTGACCTGCGGGAAGGTTGGATTTTCGAATCAGACTCCT
>NZ_JBEXXK010000142.1:0-1564 GCF_040630405.1 Streptomyces sp. NPDC005811 | reverse complement strand
GAAGTTCTCCGACGCGATCATCTCGAGCGTGGACTGCTGGCGGTGCAGCTCGGCGTCGACCGCGGCCGCGATCTCCGGGTCGAGCTCGTGCAGGGACTGGTGGAACAGAGTCATCGACGTTTCCTCGCGTGGGGGCTCAGTGGGCGGTGGCCGGGACGGCGGGGACGAGGGTGCGGCGGAGCCGGTTGAAGAACTTCGGCTGGTTGAGGGAGAGCACGGCGACGGGGGTGCCGTCGCGCCGGTAGACGGCCGTGAAGGAACGGCTGCCGAGGTCGCCCTCGACGACCTCGGGCTCGGCGCCGGGAGCGACGTACCCGGCGAGCTGGATGCGCACCCCGTACTGGTCGGACCAGAAGTACGGCGCGGTGGCCGCAGCGGAGGCGGACACCCCGGTGAGCAGGGTGCGGGCGGCGGTCCTCGCCTGTTCGCCGGCGTTGCTCCAGTGTTCGATCCGGGCGTGCCGTCCGGTGAACGGGTGGGGGCAGCGGGCGACATCGCCGACGGCGACCACGCCCGGGAGACCGGTCGCGCAGCCGGGGTCGCACACCACCCCGTCGTCCACCGGCACTCCGGACCCGGCGAGCCAGTCGGTGGCGGGCCTGACGCCGACCCCGACCACGACGACGTCGGCGGGCAGCACCCGCCCGTCGGTGAGCCGCACGCCCGTGACCCGGCCCTCGCCGAGGAGTCCCGCGACACCGGTCCCGCACAGCAGGCGGACCCCGTGGTCGGTGTGCAACGAGGAGCACACCAGCCCCATCTCGCGCCCCAGCTGGCGTTCCAGCGGAATGCCGAGCGCCTCGACGACGGTGACGTCCAGGCCGAGTCCGCGGGCGGTGGAGGCCACCTCGGCGCCGATGAAGCCGGCGCCGATGACGACGAGCCGGGGCCGGCCGTTCGTCAGGTCGGCGCGCAGCGCCAGGGCGTCGTCCAGGGTGCGCAGGGTGTGGACGCCGGCCAGGCCGTCGGTGCCGGGGAGCGTGCGGGCCGCGGCGCCGGTCGCGATGACGACCCCGTGGGTGCGCACATGCCGTCCCCCGGCCAGGGTGACGGTCCGGGCGCCGGGGTCGAGGCCCACCGCCCGCTCGCCGAGCAGCCACTGCACGTCCAGGTCCGCGTATTCCTCGGCGTCGCCGAGCGCGAGGGCGGCGGCGTCGATGTCTCCCTTGAGGAAGTCCTTGGAGAGCGGCGGACGGTCGTAGGGGGTGTGGCGCTCCTCCCCCACGACGACGATCTCGCCGTCGTAGCCCTCCGTGCGCAGCGCGCGGACCGTGCTGAGGCCTGCCAGCGATGCTCCGACGACGGTGATGCTCCTCATGCGGGCTCCAGACAGGCTGTCTCACATGGCACAACGACATCCGTTATGCGCAACATGGTTCGGGCGGGAAGCGGCGGTTGTCAAGAGGCGGGAGGGTGCGGTCAGCGGGTGGGGCCCACGTCGAGCTTGTTCTGGAGCCAGGTGTGGAACTCGCCGATGTGGTGCTCGCTGGGCACCAGGACGCCGCCCTTGGCGTACATCCGGGAGCTCATGCCGGGCTGGGTGCGCTCGCAGGCCTCGAAGTCC
>NZ_JBEXXK010000141.1:0-1587 GCF_040630405.1 Streptomyces sp. NPDC005811 | reverse complement strand
GGGTCGGCTGCCGGTGTGGTGACGGGTGAGGTCGGTGAAGGGGGC
Source organism: Streptomyces sp. NPDC005811 (assembly GCF_040630405.1). Taxonomy (NCBI): domain Bacteria; kingdom Bacillati; phylum Actinomycetota; class Actinomycetes; order Kitasatosporales; family Streptomycetaceae; genus Streptomyces; species Streptomyces sp. NPDC005811. Next base: position 1,542 of record NZ_JBEXXK010000141.1, on the reverse strand, counting down.
CGTACGGCTTTCCTGTTCGCCGGTCAGGGCTCCCAACGTCTTGGCATGGGACGGGAGTTGTATGAGGAGTACCCGGCCTTCGCCGATGCCTTCGACGCCGTGTGCGCCCACGTCGACACCGAGCTGCCCCGCTCGTTGCGTGAGGTGGTCTTCGGCGACGAGGACGACGTACTGAACCGGACGGAGTTCGCGCAGCCCGCGCTGTTCGCGCTGGAGGTGGCGCTGTTCCGGCTGGTGGAGTCGTGGGGTGTGCGTCCGGATGTGCTCGCCGGGCATTCGATCGGTGAGATAGCGGCGGCTCATGTGGCGGGGGTGTGGTCGCTGGCGGACGCGTGCCGTCTGGTGGTGGCGCGGGGTCGGCTGATGCAGGCGTTGCCGGCTGGTGGTGCGATGGTGGCGGTGCAGGCGTCCGAGGACGAGGTGCTGCCGCTGCTGAGCGGTGAAGTGGGTGTCGCTGCGGTCAACGGGCCGCGTGCGGTGGTGGTTTCGGGTACCGCCGGGGCCGTCGGTGGGATCGCGGAACATTTCCGTGGTGAGGGGCGCAAGGTCACGGCTCTGCGGGTGAGCCATGCCTTCCACTCGCCGCTGATGGAACCGATGCTCGACGACTTCCGGGCCGTGGCCGAGAGCCTCACCTACGAGCAGCCCCGGATACCGGTCGTCTCGGCGGTCACCGGGGCGACCGCCGCCGAGGAACTGGTGTCGCCGGACTACTGGGTGGAGCACGTCCGTGCGACGGTGCGCTTCGCGGCCGCCGTAAGCACCCTGGACGGACAGGAAGGCGTCCGACGCTTCCTCGAACTCGGGCCGGACGGCACGCTCACCGCCCTGGCCCAGGCCGTCGCGGACGACGAGAGGAGGATCGACCGTGATCCGCCCGTCTTCATGACCGCTCTGCGCAAGGACCGGCCCGGGACGAGGTCGGTGCTGTCCGCCCTGGCAGGCGTCTTCGTGTCCGGCGGGAACGTCGACTGGTCGGCGATGCTCGGCGACGACGGTGTCGGGACCCCCGGACTGCCGACGTATGCGTTCCAGCATGAGCGGTACTGGCCGGAGGCCGTGCGTCGGGAGCCGGTGGTGGGTGGCGGTGGTGAGGTCGATGCGCGGTTCTGGGAGGCGGTCGAGCGGGAGGATCTGGAGGCTCTGGCGGGTGCGCTGGAGTTGGAGGAGGAGGTCGTGGGGGCGGTGCTGCCCGCGCTGACCTCCTGGCGGCGGCAGAGCCAGGAGCAGGCCGAGACGGACCGCTGCCGGTACCGGGTGCGCTGGGAGCCGGTGGCCGGCATCCCCCGCGACGCGGTCCTGGAGGGGCGTTGGCTGGCAGTCGTACCGGACGGCCATGACGCGGACACATGGGCGGTCTCCGTACGGGAGGCGCTCGGCGGGGCGGGCGCCGACGTCGAGTACTGGACCTGCGACCCGCGCGCGGACCGCGCGCAGCTCGCAGCCGGGCTGAAGGACCTGCCGTCGGTGGCGGGTGTGGTGTCTTTGCTGGCTCTCTCGGGCGAGGTGTCCGGGGATGGTGTGCCGGTGGGGGTGTCGGGT
>NZ_JBEXXK010000140.1:0-1750 GCF_040630405.1 Streptomyces sp. NPDC005811 | reverse complement strand
AGGGCTTGCCGGGAATCAACACGTTGGTTTGATCTTGGATTCGTCGAGGTCGAGGAATCGGGTGATGTCGGCTGGCATGCGGAAACGGGCCGTTGAGGCTGGCATGTAGACGCCGTGGGGTTCGAGGAGCGGGCGGACGTCTTTCACTGCACGGCTGATGGTCATGGCGGTGGTGTTGAAGAGCTGGCCGAGAAGCTCCTGAAGAGAGTGTTTCCGCAGGTAGAGGATGGTGACCAGGATCTGGTCGGAGGGAGTGAGCGTGGGTTTGCGGCCGGTGCCTGGCGCGACGCGGCGTGGGCCGCCGCGGGCTGCGTGGCGGACCTGTTCGCGGTGCTCTTCCAGCGCGGGGACCAGGGTGTGGGTGAGGTCGCTGAGTCGCTCGCGGGACATGCCGGTCAGCTCAGGGTGTTGCAGGTCGTGGAGCGTGAGGGGGCGAGAGCCCTTGGCTGGCCGCCCTCGTTGCTGAGGAAGGTCTGGACACGGTAGGTGATCTGCGGGGTGGAAGGTGTAGTTCCAGTCTCCGTGGAAGCGGTGGCGTGTGATCGGCAGGGCGGCGATGGCCTCGTCGCTGATGCGGATGCCGGTGGGGTACTCACCGCTGTCGAGTTCGGCATGCACTGTCAGACCGGTGCGGCTGGTTGTCGCTGCGATGGTCTGGAGCATGACTTCATGGCTGGTCAGGGGCCTGCCGCGCCAGTTCATGGTGATGTGGGAGAACAGCCGGTGTTCGATCTTGTTCCACTTCGACGTGCCGGGCGGCAGGTGACACACCGTGATCTCCAGGCCGGTCTCGGCAGCGAAGTCCGCCAGCTGGGTCTTCCAGCCGCGGGTGCGGTAGCCGTTGGAGCCCCCGCCGTCAGCGGTGATCAGCAGCCGGCGGGCGCCGGGGTAGTCGTGCCGGCCACGGGCCTGCCACCAGCGCCGGATCGAAGCGACGGCGAACGCGGCGGTGTCGTGATCGGTGCCGATGGTGACCCAGCCGGTGTTCGCCGCCATGTCGTAGATCCCGTACGGAATCGCCTTCTCGGCCTGGCCGGGGAAGTCGTGCGTCTTGACCCTCACGGGCTGACCTGCGGGCCGCCACTCGCGCCCGGCGTTCTTGTAGTCGCCGATCAGCTCCTTCTTCTTGCTGTCCACGCTGATCACCGGGTCACCAGCGTCCCTGTGATCCCGTGCCTGCTCGTTGAGGTAGCGGAACTGGGCGTCCCGGTCCGGGTGCTGAGCACCTTCGATGGTCTTTGCGTTGGCCTGCAGACTGAAGCCTTCCTCCCGCAGCAGGCCGGCGACCGTGTCGGCAGAGACCCGGTGGCCCTGCCGCGTCAGCTCCACTGCCAGCTTCCGGGTCGACTTCGTCGTCCACCGCAGTGGCGACATCGGATCGCCCCGCTCGTCAGGCTCGACCAACGCCAGCAGCGCCGGCCGCAGCCCCGCATCCAGCTCGGTCGCCTTCTTCCGGCCCCCACCAGGACGACGGACCCGCCCCGACGGAGCCTGACCAGACTCCAGTTCAGCCACCCCGCGCGAGACCGTGCCCTCCCGGACCCCGGCCGCAGCAGCGACGAGCCTGATCCCGCCATGCCCCAGCGACCGCGCTTCCGCCCCTATCGCCAGCCGACGCTGACGCTCGTCCAGATGCGGCAACAACACCTGGAACTTCGCAGCCAGGACGTCCTCGATCCCCTCCGGTCTCCCCATACCAGAACAACGAGCCCCACAGCTGGAAGCCACGACTTGTTTCCCGGCAGGCCCT
>NZ_JBEXXK010000139.1:0-1831 GCF_040630405.1 Streptomyces sp. NPDC005811 | reverse complement strand
CAGGTGCTGCACCCGGCCGAGGTCGCCGCCTCCACCGTCGCCTCCGGCACCGCCCGCACCCCATCCGCGATGATCTTCATCGCCACCGGCGCCGCGTACACGATCGCGGCGACGATCGCCGTGAACCGGGTCGCGCCGAACAGCGCCAGGAACGGCACCAGATAGACGAACGGCGGCATGACCTGCGCCGCGTCCAGACTCGGCCGCATCACCCGGTCGACCATCCGGCTGCGCCCCATCCACACCCCGAAGACGATGCCCAGTGCCATCACCAGCACCGTCGCCACGACGGTCGAGGCCAGAGTCGTCATCGCGTCCGACCACATGCCCGTGCCGACCAGCAGGCCCACGCACACCACCGTGGTCACCCCGGCCCGCCACCCGCCGAGCACGACCGCGAGGGCGACCAGCACACCGGCCACCACCCACCACGGCGAATCGGTCAGCAGCGTCTGGAAGGGATTGAGCAGCCCGTTGGTGATCGCGTCACGGAAGGCGTTGGTCAGACCCGCCAGGTTGTCCTGCGCCCAGGTCGTGGCCGTGTCGGCCGCGCTCGCGATCGCGCTTCCCGTGCTGCCTTCCCCCGGGAACTCCGCCGCCCATACGTAGGTGTGCGACAGGTAGATCAGTACGGCGGTGACGGCGGCCCCCGCTCCCAGAAGCTGCTTGCGCCACTTCAGGAAGCGGTTCTTGGAGTTGCGGGCGCTCTCCTCACGCGCGCTGGCCGCGGTGGTGACCCGGTCCAGCACGATCGCCATCACCACGATCGCCAGGCCCGCGTTGAACGCCGTACCGACGTCCAGCGACTGCAGCGCCTGGACCACCGTCTTGCCCAGACCCGGCGCATCGATCAGCGCCGCGATGGTGACCATCGCCAGCGCCGCCATGATCGACTGGTTGACGCCCATCACCACGGTCCGCTTGGACATCGGCAGGAGGACCTTCAGCAAGGCCTGCCTGCGCGTGGCGCCCAGGGAGTCGGCCGCCTCCGCGGTGGTCCCGGGGACGGAGCGGATGGCGTGTGCCGTGATGCGGATCGTCGGCGGGGCAGCGTAGATCGCCGTGGCGATCACGGCCGAGGCGCCGCCGATCAGGAAGAACAGGGTCAGGGGCGCGAGGTAGACCATGGTCGGCATCGTCTGCATGAAGTCCAGGAACGGTGTCACGACCCGGTTGAACCGGTCCGACAGTCCTGCCCACACCCCCAGCGGGATCGCGAACAGCAGCGCGACCAGGACCGCGGAGAGCGTCAGGGCCAGGGTGTCCATGCTCTCCTGCCACAGGCCCTGCAAGCCCATGAAAGTGAACCCGGCGACGGCCAGCAAGGCCACCCGCCAGTTCCCGACCGCCCACGAGACATACCCGGCGATCCCGACGACCCCCAGCCAGCCGATCTGCGGAACGGGCCGGGCGTCCGACGGCTGCGAGATCAGATCCCGGATGAAAGTCACCACGGTGTCGATGACCAGCCGGATCTCATTGAAGAAGTACAGGAAGAGCGGGTTGGAGTTGCGGTTGGCGCCGATGGAGTCGTTGACGTCGTTGAACCACCGGTGCAGACCCGTCAGGTCGGCCGCCGCCAGGGTCAGCGTCTGCCTGCCCCGCAGTACGGCGAAGAGCAGCAGCCACACGACGAAGATCGCGCCGATCACCATGGGCCGGGTGATCTTCCGGGTGGGTGCGGCGGGTGCGGTCTGTGCGGCCGTCTCCGTCGTGTCCGGCTTCTCGATGGCGACGGTCATCACCGGCCGCCTTCCTGCCCGGCGACGACCGCGAGGATCTCCTCGTCCCCCACGATCCCGAGCAGCCTGCCGTCCTCGACGACCTTCAC
>NZ_JBEXXK010000138.1:0-1874 GCF_040630405.1 Streptomyces sp. NPDC005811 | reverse complement strand
TGTCGGCGTACACATGAACGTCCCCACCCGCGTACGGATGAAAAGGGCCAGTTGTTGATGCATTGAGACCTGCTGCTCGGCACTCTGCTGCTTGGTCGGTGAGAGGTGGAGGAAGGCGGTCGACGGTGGTCCTGGATCCGCATCGATGGTTGGAACTACGGCGCTTCCGGAGCCTGTTGGAATCCGGGGCGATCAGCCTGTCGGAGGTGGCCCGGGAGACCGGGCTGGACCGGAAGACGGTCCGTAAGTATCTGTCGGCACCAGGTCCGGCGACCCCGCCGCGCCGGTCGCCGAACGGACGGTCGAAGGCGAGGGTCATCGACGAGTTCGCGCCCCTGGTTGACTCGATGCTGCGGGCCGAGATCCTGATGAAGGCCGCGGTGATTCACGGGCGGCTGGCCACGGAGTACGGGTTCACCGGCAGCTACCAGCGCGTCAAGCTCTACGTTCAGGAAGCCCGGCCCCGCATCGCCGAGGAACTCGGCATCACCCCGAACGAACTCGCTGGCATGCACCGCCGCTTCGAGGTGATCCCCGGCGCCCAGGCCCAGGTGGACTGGGGCGACGAGGGCAAGATCCTCGCCCACATGGGGATCCCGAAGGTCTACTCCTTCCACATGACGCTGTCGTACTCGCGCGACCCGTTCTGCTGCTTCACCACCGGCCAGGACCTGCAGACGTTCTTCGACTGCCACCGCCGGGCCTTCGCCCACTTCGGTGGCGTCCCGATGACGATCGTCTACGACCGAACCAAGACCGTCGTCCGCCGTCACGTCGCACCCGGCGAGGCGGTCCCGCTGCATCCGGAAGCCGTCGGGTTCGCCGGCCATTACGACTTCGACATCGACGTCCTGGCCGCCTACCGGCCCACCGGCAAAGGCCGCGTCGAACGGCAGGTTCTGATCGTCCGCGACCACGTCCTGTCCGGCCGGTCTTTCTCCTCCGTCGTGGAGATGGACGCCGCCTTCGCTGCCTGGGTCCCGCAGCGGCGAGCTCAGGCCCACAGGACTCACCAACAGGTCATCGCAGAGCGAGCGGCCCGTGACCACGTGGCTCTCAAACCGCTGCCGCCGACTCCGTATCTGGTGGCCGAACGGCACCTGCGGCCGGTCGGCAAGGACTGCCTGGTCGCCTTCGGCGGCAACCTCTACTCGGTGCCCGCCCGCAAGGTTCGACCACGTCAGCTGGTGGAGATCCGCGCCACGAAGTCGCAGGTCATGCTGCATTCCACTGTCACGGCCAGCAGCGGCGGGACGCTGCTGGCCACCCACCCGCGGGCGATCGGCCGAGGTGTCCGCGTCGTCGAAGAGACCCACTGGGACGGGCTGCCCACCGGCAAGGGACGCCGCACCACTACCGGCGATGTCCTGCCCCGGCCTCGCGATGAACATCCTCCGGGCGAGGAGACGGGACCTCTGCAGGCCCTGCTGAACCGGGCTGCAGCCACCCGCATCGAGGTTGGCCGCCGTCCGCTGTCGGTCTATGACGAGCTGACCGGCACCCGTCCCTTCACCACCCGTCCGAGCACGAGGGAAACGCCTTGAGCGAGCTGGTCTCCACCCGCATCCGCACCACGGCCGGCAAGCTCGGCCTGCCCCACCTGGCCGAAACGATCAATGAGTACACCCGGCGGGCTGACGAGGGGAAGCTGGGCTATCTCGATTTCCTCGACCTGGTGCTGTCCGAGGAACTCGCCGTCCGTGACGACCGCCGCTTCCGCCAGGGCCTGCGGCTTTCCCGGCTGCCGCACCACAAGACCCTGGACGAGTACGACTTCTCCTTCCAGCCCGACCTCGACCCGCGCAAGGTCAAGGACCTCGCCACCCTCTCGTTCGTCGAGGGCAAGGCGAACGCCGCCCTGCTCGGGCCGCCCG
>NZ_JBEXXK010000137.1:0-1879 GCF_040630405.1 Streptomyces sp. NPDC005811 | reverse complement strand
CGAGAGGAGCAAGCCAGACTGCTGTCATAGTCGTGACTTGGCTTCACTGTCGCTGTTCTCCTTCATCGTTTTGGATTATTGCGGTCTTCTGGTGGTCGAGCCAGGCTTGTCGGGGCTGGTGGCCGCGGGACTGCTGATGGAGCGCGCGGAGCCGGTCGATTTCGGCTGCGTCGGCTTGGATGATCCAAGAATGATGTGCGTCGTCGGCCTGGTGGCCGGTGACCCGGCCTTGGGTGAGCCACCCGTAGAGGGTGACGCGCGGGATGCCGAGCTCCCGGGCGAGGTCGGTCAGCCGCCACTCGCCGGGGCCCAGTGCAGGGCGGGTCCTGCGGAGGGCTCGTTCGCGGCGGCTGACACAGCCCAGATCCTGCAGGAGATGACGGATCCCCTCGGCTCCGAAGCGTTCACGGCGCTTGGGCGGGCGGAATCCTTCGCTGTTCAAGATGTCCGCGATGGCGGCCGCGGCGTGGCCGCTCTGGGCGAGTGCACGGGCGCGGGCTGCCAGGCGGGGGTAGTAGCTGAGCTGGTCCAGGCGGGCGACGGGTCGGACGAACTCGCCGTTCGTGCGGTGTCCTCCGGCCCAGGTGATCTCAGCGCTGACCCGCTCGCTGTCTCCGACGACGGCGAGGCTCACCTTATCGACCAGGTGACGCAGGAGCTGTTTGCGATCTGCGTCAGTGGTCGTCGCGGCTGCCCAGATAGCCGGGATGTCGCTGGCCAGGGCACGGATCCGCTCACGCTCTTCAGTGGTCAGCGTGCGGGGCCGGGCGGCGGTGAAGCGATCGTACTCCTCGGCCAGGTTCCGCTGCTCGGCCAGCGCGTTCTCCCAGTTCCGCTCAAGCTCACGCACGACCAGGCGGTTCTCGGGCTCGGCCAACTGGTACTGGCGCCGGGCCCGGTCGACGGCGTACTGGGCACGTTCCAGACGCTGCCGCCAGATCCGCTCGACCTGCTCGCGCCGCTGCTGGGCCTGCCCGGCGGCCTGGAGGGAGACCTCGAGTGCGGCCGGGGCCAGCGCGGTCATGAGCAGGCCGGTCACGAAGCGGTCCGCACAGGTGCCGGCCAGTGTCTGGCACAGCGACCCGCCGTAGTCGGCCTTGGCCCGGGAGCATTCGTAGCCCGGCCGCAACCGCCCCTGGGGTCCGCGCTGATAGTGCACAGTCATGCGGGTGCCACAACGGCCGCAGAAGACGAGGCCGCCCAGCAGCGCGGGCCCGTCTCGCAACGAGCCCATGCTCTCGGACCTGGCCCGGTTCGCCTCGAGCCGGGCCAGGTTGCGTTCATGGCGCGCGATGTCGATATAGGCGGGCAGCATGTCGGGCAAGTAGACCAGCCAGTCCTCGCGGGGCCGGCGGACCCGGCCGGTGAACGGGCGGCCCTCCTGGCGACGCCGCGGATCGAGTTTGCTGCGGCCGTAGACGTAGGCACCGGCATAGATCGGGTGGCGGAGCATGTTCTGCAGCGCGATCCGGCTGGGCCGGCGCCACTGCAGGTCACCCCGCCCGGCCCCTTCACGAACCCGGATGCCCAGCTGAAGTCCGTGGTCGACGAAGTACCGCAGCACCGCGTTGAGAGTGGCGAGCTCGTCGAACAGGTCGAAGACCAGCCGGACCACGCTCTGGACCTGCTCGTCCGGGTCCAGTTCGACCGTCCCATCGGGCCGGCGGATATAGCCGACTGGCAACGGCACGGCGAGTTCACCACGGCGGGCCTTGCTGATCCGCCCGCTCCACAACCGCTGTTTGATCAGGTGGAGTTCGGCCTCGCTGATCGTCCCCTTCAGTCCGAGCAGGAGCCGGTCGTTGTGCTCGGCGGGGTCATAGACACCGTCCGGGTCGGCCAGCAGCGTCCCCGACAACGCGCACAGTTCCAGCAACTG
>NZ_JBEXXK010000136.1:0-2048 GCF_040630405.1 Streptomyces sp. NPDC005811 | reverse complement strand
AAGGTGGTGTACGCGGGCAGTGAGACGGCCCTCATCCAGGCCTTCCGCAAGGCGGAGAAGGACAAGGAATGGGTGATCGGCTACTTCTACGAGCCCCAGTGGTTCCTGTCCGAGGTCCCGCTCGTCAAGGTCAATCTCCCCAAGTACACGGACGGCTGTGACGCCGACGCCGCCAAGGTCGCCTGCGACTACCCGGTGTACAAGCTCGACAAGATCGTCAGCGCGAAGTTCGCCAAGTCCGGCAGCCCCGCGTACGACCTGGTGAAGAACTTCACCTGGGCCAACGACGACCAGAACACCGTGGCCAAGTACATAGCCGAGGACAAGATGACCCCGGAGGCGGCGGCGAAGAAGTGGGTCGACGCCAACCCGGACAAGGTCAAGGCCTGGATCAAGTAGCCCCGGTCTCCGGGAGCTCGGAAACCGGTCGGAACACGCCCGGTGGGCGGTGCGCGATCCCTGCGTACCGCCCACCGGGCTTCGCCGTGTTCGGGCCCGTTTTTCCCGGGTTCCACAACCCTTGACACCCACTGGGACGGCGGGCACATTGAGTTGCGCAACCTGAACCGTGTTGCGTGGACAGCAACTGAACCGGCTGGGCCGGTTCGATTCGGAGGTGCGGCGATGGCGGGACCCCGAGTGGTGATCATCGGAGCGGGTGTCGTGGGTGCGGCGCTTGCGGACGAGATCTCCGCGCGTGGCTGGACCGAGGTGACGGTGGTCGACCAGGGCCCGCTGCCCGCCACCGGAGGCTCGACATCGCACGCTCCCGGTCTGGTCTTCCAGACCAACTCCTCGAAGACGATGACGGAGCTGGCCCGCTACACGGTGGAGAAGTTCTGTTCACTGGATGTGGACGGCAAGCCGTGTTTCCTCCAGGTCGGCGGCCTGGAGGTGGCGACGACGCCGGAGCGTCTGACGGAGCTGCGGCGCCGGCACGGCTGGGTGACCGCTTGGGGCATCGAGGCCGAGCTGCTGACGGCCGAGGAGTGTGTGGAGCGGCATGCGCTGCTCGACGGGGAGAAGGTGCTGGGCGGTCTGCTGGTGCCGACGGACGGTCTGGCCAAGGCGGTCCTGGCGGTCGAGGCGCAGATCCGGCGGGCGACGGAACGCGGTGTGACGTTCCTGGCCCGCCACGAGGTCCTCGACGTCCTCCACGTCGACGGCGAGGTCAGCGGAGTGCTGACCGACCAGGGTGAGATCGCGGCGGACATCGTGGTGTGCTGTGCGGGGATCTGGGGTCCGAAGATCGCCCGGATGGTGGGGATGAACCTGCCGCTGACCCCGCTGGCGCACCAGCTCGCCTGGACCGGCCCGATCCCGGCACTGGCCGGACAGACGCAGGAGGCGGTCCGTCCGATCCTGCGCCACCAGGACGCCGACCTCTACTACCGCGACCGCTTCGACGGGCTGGGCATCGGCTACTACGGCCACCGGCCGATGCCGATCTCCGCCGACGACATCCTCTCCGTGGACGAGGCCGAGGCGATGCCCTCGGTGCTGAAGTTCACCGAGGAGGACTTCGAGACCGCCTGGAACGACACCCAGGCCCTGCTCCCCGCGACCCGGGAGGCGAAGGTCGAGGAGGGCATCAACGGCCTGTTCTCCTTCACCACCGACAACTTCCCCCTGCTCGGCGAGTCCCAGGACGTCAAGGGCTTCTGGGTCGCCGAAGCGGTGTGGGTGACGCATTCCGCGGGTGTGGGCCGGGCGATGGCGGAGTGGCTGGTCGACGGCTACTGCTCCTCCTTCGACCTGCACGAATGTGACGTCAACCGGTTCGAGCCGCACCAGCTGTCCCCGGAGTACGTGCTGGCGCGGGACTGCCAGAACTTCGTCGAGGTCTACGACATCCTGCACCCGCTCCAGCCCTCGGGCGACCCGCGGCCGATCCGCACCAGTCCCTTCCACACCCGGCAGCAGGAGCAGGGCGCGTTCTTCCTGGAGGCGAACGGCTGGGAGCGCCCGCACTGGTACGAGGCCAACGCGCCGCTGGTGGAGGGCCGTAACATCCCCACCCCGAACGCGTGGGCGGCGCAGTTCTGGTC
>NZ_JBEXXK010000135.1:0-2713 GCF_040630405.1 Streptomyces sp. NPDC005811 | reverse complement strand
CCAACTGCTTGATCAACGAACCCAGATCATCACTCGACCCACGCGAATCACGCTGCAACGTCGACAGCGTCTGCGCACCCATGTCGAACTTCATGAAGGCCCCCGTTCGGCTCACTTGACTCACATCACGCGCACTGCACGCAGACCCATCCCTATCAACTGACCGATTGCCTGTGCAATCGAGGGTGACGATCCGCACAGAGACACCACAAGCCCATGACCAACACATGGGGACACAGAGGCCAGTTCACCCCGAACCGCCCCTACTGGCTCCATGCCCTCGTCGGTTGCCCGTTCTCGTCCCACTCGTGATCCGACAGCATGGTCAGCCCGTCGTCGGCGAAGACTCGTTCGTGTGCGAGCAGGCCGCTGGGGTGCCATGCACGCGAGACACCGACCGGGCGGCCACGCCGCGCGGTCCCTTCGGAGCGAAGCCTTCCGTCCTCGTACCACTCCCGGTTCGGACCGTGCCGCAGGCCCTCCTCGTAGCATTCGAGGCTGACGAGCGCACCATCCTGGTGCTCCACGGCCTCGCCCGTGAAGAGCTCGCCCCGGAACAGCAGGCGCTGCCTGTTGTCCATGTCGACTTCGGGGTCATCCACGTCGATACGGATCGGTGCAGCCGGTTCGCGTCCGCTCACAGCATGTCGGTGAGGTCGGGGCCCAACCCGTCGATCAGGTCGGGCATTTCCAACCCGTACCCCTCCGCCCGCCCGAAGTACGTCGGATCACCGGTCTCGGCGGCCACACCGAGCATCGATTCGAGTTCCTGAAGGGCGGCGGCCAGACGAGGAGCATTTCGCCTCTGCACATCCGGGTGCGGAACCCCACCGAAGTCGCAGTAGCCCCAGACATCGTGGAACACGGCGACTTCTGCGGCCAGATGGCGCTCATCGGCGTAGACGGTGAGTCCGACGAGACCGGGCTCGCTGTGCTCCGCGCCTCCCGCGTCGATCCAGGTGCCCGTGCCGGAAACGGTCAGCGCGCCGATCCCGGCGTCCGGGAACCCCACAGGGCGACACTGCTGAATTCGCTGAGCGAGTTCAGCCTCATCCAGTTTTCCCCGGAGCGCGAGACCCGTGGTGACACCGACGCTGCCACGCCCGGCGACGAGCCATTGCCACTCCAGCGTGTCCGGCTCCAACAGACCATGGTCACGCAGAAGGGAAGACATCCGCACGGCGGTCATCAGGGCGGAGTCCAGACCTGGCGGCGCGAACGCGTCCAGCTCCCATTCCCACGAGGCGCACTCAGCAGGTGCGCGCATCAACGTAGACATGCGGATTCCTTAGGGATAGATCTGGCCGCCGGGCGGAATGGTGACCGAGCCGTCCCGGAATCGGATCTGGAAAACCGCTCCGGTCTTCTGAGCGTAGAACTCGACGTCCTTGACGGTTGACTCGGTGAGAGCGGCCCGCGTGTCGTGCACGTCCAGAATGGCGACCTTGGGGCCGTCGATCTCGCCGCCCAGCTGCTTCTGAGCGATCTTACGCGCCGCGGAACCGATGCCGTGCTCATGCTGCACGTCCTTGAGCTGGCATCCGTACTTGATCTCGTCTCCCGACTTCACCAGAACGTCGAGATCCAGATTCTGCTTCGGCAGCTTGTGCTCGAAGGCCAGATCCTCCACGCCGTGCGCCTTCAGTTCCGCCGCGTACTCCATCGCCTGGTGAACCGCGGGGAGCATCCCCTTCTGCTTGGTCTGGTTGAGCAGCTCCCGGTAGCCCGGGCAGTCGGCGAAGTCCCCGCGAGCGATGTGCTCGGCCACTCCGGCACCGTAGTCCCCCTTGCGCAACTGGGTGAGCAGGCGCTGCTGATCCTGCGCCGACATCTTCGCTCGGTCCAGCGCGGCCTGGACCCCGGCTTCCTGGTCCAGCGTCATGGGGCCGGTCGGAGGACTGGCCGCATGGTCACCCTCGTCGACCCTTTCGGGGTCCCGGAAAGGCTCGTGCCCGCCACCCGGGGCGTCTCCCGGAACGCCGCCCTCGCCCGATCCGCCCGGGCCGCCCTCGTGGCCGCCTGGCGTGCTGCCGCCCTCATGACCGTGTCCCGCCGAGCCGGTCTGCTCATGTGTGCCGGTGGTCTGGCCGTCGTGGTGAGATGCCGGACCGTCGCCGTGATGGGTTACGGGGCCATCGCCGTGGCCGGTCGGTGGCTCATGACTCGCGGAGGGGCCCGCACCATGCTCGTGGGCCGAACCACCGGGGAGGTGGTCCGCGGTGCCTCCGGGGAGGTGGTCGCCCGTGTGGGGTGTGGGTGTGTTGTCGGCGGTGTGGCCGACGTCGCCGAGGTCGGTGTCCAGGCTGTTGCCCAGCTTGATGTGCTGTGCCCCGGACTCGGCGGTGTGGGTGCCGGCGCCGACGAGGGCCGGTTCCTTCGCCGGGGTGTCGACCCGGGGGAGGTCGGAGCCCGAGGTGGGGTTGTCGGGGTGGTCGACGATGTCTCCGGGGCCGTCCTCCGCGGACTTCAGGACGGTGCCGTTCTCGTCGAGGAGGTTGCCCTGGGGGTCGTAGTAGCGGGCCGGGGCGCCCGCGTCCGTGGGGAGTTTGACCGAGCCCTCGGGGATCGCCGGGGTGTGCTCGGGCAGTTTGAAGTTGCCGTCCGGGAGCTTGGTCACACCCTCCGGGATCGCCGCGCCCTCGGGCAGGTGGATCGTGCCGTCGGGGAGGTGGACCGTCCCCTCGGGGAGCGTGATCGCGTTCTCGGGCAGCTT
>NZ_JBEXXK010000134.1:0-2828 GCF_040630405.1 Streptomyces sp. NPDC005811 | reverse complement strand
TGGTCAGACACGCCAGCCGGCGCCGCACGTTCTCCTTGCGCCGCTCCAAGGCTTCCCGGCCGATGAAGTCGCCCTTGTCGAGCTTGACCGCGAAACCGATCCCGGCCTCGTAGGGATCGTGCTCGTAGGTCATGTCGGTGCCGAAGGAGCGGTAGCCCTTCTCCAGCCGCAGACTGTTGAACGCCCCCCGCCCGGCGACGATCCCGCCCAGCGGCTCGACCGCCGCCCACAGCGTGTCCCACAGCTTCTGCCCCTGATCGGCGGTCGTGTACAGCTCCCAGCCCAGCTCACCGACATAGGACAGCCGCATCGCGGTCACCGGAACACTGCCGATGTAGGCGCGCTGGGCGCGGAAGTACTTCAGCCCGTCGGCGGAGAAGTCGGCGCTGGTGAGGGGCTGGAGGACCTTGCGGGCCAGCGGGCCCCACAGGCCGATGCAGCAGGTCCCGGCGGTGATGTCACGGACCTGGACGGTACCGTCGGCGGGCAGGTGCCGGGCGAGCCAGTCCAGGTCCACATTGCCGTTCGCCCCGATCTGGAACACGTCCCGGCCCAGCCGCGCCACCGTGACATCACTGCGGATCCCACCGTCGTGGTCCAGGAACAGCGTGTAGGTGACCGAGCCCACCGACTTGGCGACCTTGCTGGTCGTCAGCCGCTCCAGGAAGTGGACCGCACCCGGACCGGTCACCTCCAGGCGCTTGAGGGCGGTCATGTCGTACATCGCCACCGTCTCACGGGTGGCCTGCGCCTCCGCGCCCACGACCGGCGACCAGAACTGCGCCGCCCACGCGTTCGGGGTGGGGATGTTACGGCCCTCCACCAGCGGCGCGTTGGCCTCGTACCAGTGCGGGCGCTCCCAGCCATTCGCCTCCAGGAAGAACGCGCCCTGCTCCTGCTGCCGGGTGTGGAAGGGACTGGTGCGGATCGGCCGCGGGTCACCCGAGGGCTGCAGCGGGTGCAGGATGTCGTAGACCTCGACGAAGTTCTGGCAGTCCCGCGCCAGCACGTACTCCGGGGACAGCTGGTGCGGCTCGAACCGGTTGACATCGCATTCGTGCAGGTCGAAGGAGGAGCAGTAGCCGTCGACGAGCCATTCGGCCATGGCGCGGCCCACCCCGGCGGAGTGGGTGACCCAGACGGCTTCGGCGACCCAGAAGCCCTTGACGTCCTGGGACTCGCCGAGCAGGGGGAAGTTGTCGGTGGTGAAGGAGAACAGGCCGTTGATGCCCTCCTCGACCTTCGCCTCCCGGGTCGCGGGGAGCAGGGCCTGGGTGTCGTTCCAGGCGGTCTCGAAGTCCTCCTCGGTGAACTCCAGCACCGAGGGCATCGCCTCGGCCTCGTCCACGGAGAGGATGTCGTCGGCGGAGATCGGCATCGGCCGGTGGCCGTAGTAGCCGATGCCCAGCCCGTCGAAACGGTCGCGGTAGTAGAGGTCGGCGTCCTGATGGCGCAGGATCGGACGCACCGCCTCCTGCGTCTGTCCGGCCAGTGCCGGGATCGGGCCGGTCCAGGCGAGCTGGTGCGCCAGCGGGGTCAGCGGCAGGTTCATCCCCACCATCCGGGCGATCTTCGGACCCCAGATCCCCGCACAGCACACCACGATGTCCGCCGCGATCTCACCCTGGTCGGTCAGCACTCCGCTGACCTCCCCGTCGACGTGGAGGACGTCGAGGACCTCGTGCCGGGCCAGGAACGTCACACCCCGCTCGGTCGCCCTGCGGATCTGCGCCTCCACCGCCAGGACCGCCTTGGCCAGACCGTCCGTCGGCACCAGCAGACCGCCCAGCACCTTCTCCCCGTCGAGCAGCGCATGCCGCTCCACACACTCCTCGGCCGTCAACAGCTCGGCCTCGATGCCCCAAGCGGTCACCCAGCCGTGCCGGCGCCGCAGCTCCGTCAGACGCTCCGGCGTCGTCGCCACCTCCAGGCCGCCGACCTGGAGGAAACACGGCTTGCCGTCCACATCCAGCGAACAGAACTTCTCCACCGTATAGCGGGCCAGCTCCGTCATCGTCTTCGACGAGTTCGTCTGGAAGACCAGACCGGGAGCGTGCGATGTCGAGCCTCCGGTGGCGGGCAGCGGGCCCTGGTCGACCACCGTCACCTCGGTCCAGCCACGCGCGGAGATCTCGTCCGCAAGCGCCGCACCCACGACGCCCGCTCCGATGATCACCACTCGGGGTCCCGCCATCGCCGCACCTCCGCATCAGACCGGCCCAGCCGGTTCAGTTGCTGTTTACGCAACACGGTTCAGTTTGCGCAACTCAATGTGCCCGCCCCGGAGAGGGGTGTCAAGAGGTCCCGTGACGTCGTTGAACAGCCGGAAATGCAGCTCGCGGGGGTGGCTGAACACAGCGATGCCCGGCGGGCGATGCGCAGCCACGCGCACCGCCCGCCGGGCATGATCGACCGACCTGGAGACAGGGCTACTTGATCCAGGCCTTCACCCTGTCGGCGTTGGCGTCGACCCACTTCTTCGCCGCCGCCTCCGGGGTCATCTTCTCCTCCGCGATGTACTTGGCCACCAGGTTCTGGTCGTCGTTCGTCCAGTTGAAGTTCTTCACCAGGTTGTAGGCGGGGCTGCCTGACTTGGCGAACTTCGCGCTGACGATCTTGTCCAGGTCGTAGACGGGGTAGTCGCAGGCGACCTTGGCGGCGTCGGCGTCACAGCCGTCCGTGTACTTGGGGAGATTGACCTTGACGAGCGGAACCTCGGACAGGAACCACTGCGGCTCGTAGAAGTAGCCGATCACCCATTCCTTGTCCTTCTCCGCCTTGCGGAAGGCCTGGATGAGGGCCGTCTCACTGCCCGCGTACACCACCTT
>NZ_JBEXXK010000133.1:0-2910 GCF_040630405.1 Streptomyces sp. NPDC005811 | reverse complement strand
ACGCTCCCGTCCTGGTGAACATGTACGGCATCACCGAGACCACCGTCCACGTCACCCACGCCCCCCTGGACGCCGCTTCCGCCACCGGTGCCGCCAGCGTGATCGGCGCCGCGATCCCCGACCTGCGGACCTATGTCCTCGACACCCACCTGTGCCCCGTACCGCCGGGTGTGGCGGGGGAGTTGTACGTGGGCGGACCCGGCCTCGCCCGGGGGTACCTCGGCCGCCCCGGGCTCACCGCGTCCCGGTTCGTCGCCGACCCGTACGGCCCCTCCGGCATCCGGATGTACCGCACCGGTGACGTCGTACGCCGTGCCGCCACGGGCGCGCTGGAGTTCGTCGGGCGGGCCGACGACCAGGTCAAGGTGCGCGGCTTCCGTATCGAACTCGGTGAGATCGAGGCCGCGTTGGCCGCGCATCCCGAGGTCGGCGATGTGGCGGTGGTGGCCCGCAGGGACCGTACCGACGACACCCGGCTCGTCGCGTACGTCGTGCCCGCACCCGGCGCGGTGGCCCACTCGGCGGTGCTTCGCGAGCATCTGCGGCTGCGGCTCCCGGAGTACATGGTCCCGGCCGCGTTCGTCGCGCTGGACGCGCTGCCGCTGACCGTCAACGGCAAGCTCGACCGGCGGGCCCTGCCCGAGCCGCAGGCCGGCGCCCTGGGCGGGGGACGGGCACCGCGCAGCCCGCAGGAACAGATCCTCTGCGAGCTGTTCGCCGAGATCCTCGGGGTCGCCGAGGCCGGCGTGGACGACAGCTTCTTCGACCTGGGCGGCCACTCCCTGCTCGCCACCCGGCTCGTCGCCCGGGTCCGCGCCACCCTCGGGGTGGAGCTCGAACTGCGTGCCCTGTTCGAGGCGCCGACCCCGGCCGGGCTGGCCGCGAGCCTCGCCGGTGCCGGACAGGCCCGCCTCGCGCTCACCCCGTACGAGGACCGCCCCGAACGGGTTCCGCTGTCCTTCGCCCAGCGCCGCCTGTGGTTCCTGCACCAGCTGGAGGGCGTGAGCGCCAACTACAACATCCCGCTCGCCTGGCGGCTGACCGGCCCCCTCGACCGCACCGCCCTCGGCCGGGCCCTCACCGACGTCGTCACCCGCCACGAGAGCCTGCGCACCCTCTACCCCCAGCTCGACGGCACCCCCCACCAGCAGATCCTCTCCCCGTGGGAAGCCCCGCTGCCGCTGCGCACCCGCGAGACGACCGAGGCCGAGCTGGACGGTGCACTCGCCGAGGCCCTGCGCCACCCCTTCGACCTCGCCACCGAACTGCCCCTGTACGCCGAGCTGTTCGCGCTCGGCGCCGAGGAGCACGTACTGCTGCTGGTCGTGCACCACATCGCGGGCGACGGCTGGTCCCTCGGCCCGCTCGCCCACAACCTCGCCGACGCCTACGCGGCCCGCCGCCGGGGCGAGGAACCCGTGTGGGCGCCGCTGCCGGTGCAGTACGCCGACTACACGCTCTGGCAGCACCGCCTGCTCGGCGACGCCACCGACCCCGACAGCCTCTTCGCCCGCCAGGCCGCCCACTGGACGGCCGCCCTGAGGGGACTGCCCGAGCGGATCCACCTGCCCACCGACCGGCCCCGCCCCGCCGTCGCCACCCACCGGGGCGGCTTCGTCCGCATCCGGCTCGACGCCGGACTCCACCGGGAACTGCGGGACCTGGCCCGCACCCGGGGCACCAGTCTGTTCATGGTGCTCCAGGCCGGACTCGCCGCCCTGCTCGACAAGCTGGGCGCCGGGGACGACCTGCCCGTCGGCAGCCTCATCGCGGGCCGCACCGACCAGGCCCTCGACGATCTGATCGGCTACTTCGTCAACACCCTCGTGTTCCGCGCCGACACCTCCGGTGACCCGGCCTTCACCGAACTCCTCGACCGCGTCCGGGACGTGGCGCTCGCCGCCTACGCCCACCAGGACCTGCCCTTCGAGTACCTCGTCGAGGCCCTCAACCCGGTGCGCTCCCTCGCCCACCACCCCCTCTTCCAGGTCATGCTGGTCCTGCAGAACGCCCCGCGGGCCGACTTCGCCCCGTCCGGCCTGACCACGAGCCCCGTCCAGCTCACCACCACCACGTCCAAGCTGGACCTGATCTTCTCCATGTCCGAACGGCATGGCGAGGACGGTTCCCCGCAGGGCGTGGACGGGTTCGTCGAGTACGCCGCCGACCTGTACGACCCCGACACGGTCCAGACCATGTGCGACCGCTGGATCCGTCTGCTGAGGACGGCCGTCGCCGACCCCGGCCGCCGCCTGAGCCGCTTCGACGTCCGCACGGACGCGGAGCGCCTGCGCTCACTGCCCGCCGCCCCTTCCGCTCCGGTGACGGACACCCTGGTGGGGTTGTTCGAGGCGCGGGTGCGGGAGACGCCGGATGCGGTGGCCGTCGTGTGGGGTGAGGTCCGTCTGTCGTACGGGGAGTTGAATCGGCGGGCGAACCGTCTGGCGCACGCGTTGGTGGGGCGGGGTGTGGGTGCGGAGGATGTCGTCGCGTTGGCGTTGCCGCGGTCGGCGGAGCTGGTGGTGGCGGTGCTGGGTGTGCTGAAGGCTGGTGCTGCCTATCTGCCGCTCGATCCCGACTATCCGGCCGCGCGGCGGGAGTTCATGGTCGGGGATGCCCGGCCGGTGCTGGTGGTCGACGACCTGGCGGCACTGGACGCGGACGGTCTGCCGGACACCGACCCGGCCGTGGCGACGCTGCCCCAGCACCCGGCGTACGTGATCTACACGTCGGGTTCGACGGGGCGGCCGAAGGGTGTGGTGGTTCCGCACGCGAATGTGGTGCGGCTGTTCGGGGCGACGCGTGGGTGGTTCGGGTTCGGTCCCGGCGATGTGTGGACGCTGTTCCATTCCTACGCGTTCGACTTCTCGGTGTGGGAGCTGTGGGGTCCGCTGCTGCACGGCGGCCGGC
>NZ_JBEXXK010000132.1:0-2970 GCF_040630405.1 Streptomyces sp. NPDC005811 | reverse complement strand
TTCGCTCCCACACGGACATCCCACTTCGCAGCCCTCCGCCCCACCGGATAGGACCGGCGGGGCGGAGTCGAGGGGCATTCGCCAACGGCGTCCGCTCAACGCGGGTGCCGCCCCTCCTCAACCGCACGGTGACCCTCTCCAGACAGAGCGCCGCCGACTCCGGCAGCCTAACCACTCCCGCCCCGCCGGCCCGCCACAACTGAGGGAGCGGCCCAACATCCAGGGCCTACACGCACCCATTGCGATGCCCTCACGCTGCGCCTTCCGCCGCCGCCCACTGCAGCCCGAGGGCCGCGAGCGCGGCGAGTTTCTCGGTGCTCAGCTTCGCCCTGCGGCTCTTGAGGTTCATCACCCACACGCCCAGCTTGATCGCGTGGTCCTCTCCGTCGACCACGATCCGTTCGACGTGCGAGCGGCTGATGGGCCCCGCAGAGCCCGTACGTGCCCGGTACTGGGCCAGTGCCGCCAGCCCTCGCTCGAATTGCCGGAGGCCGTCCCAGAGGCCTTCGCGGGGGCCTGCGGCGCCGCGGTCTCGGGCTCCACCCCGAGGTGCTCCAGGCGCTCGCGCTGCCCGTCCGTCAGCCCCTGCCACACCGCATGCTCCCGCTGCCGGGCCAGCCGCCGCCCCACGTCCATCCCGTGGACCGTGACGCCCGCCAGCAGCTCGGTGCCGTCCTCGTCGCGCAGCAGCTCCCGCACGGCCGCGTAGTGCCGCTGCCACTCGGCCGGCCACTGCGGGTTCCAGTCGGGATCGATCTCCGCCAGCGCCGCCGCCCGCGCCGGATGCCCCTCCAGCGCGCCCGGTCGCCGCAGATTCGACAGCCAGGTACCCAATGGCCGGTCCAGGGCCACGGTCGTGCGTGGGGCGCAAAGAGTCCAGTGCTGCTCGTAGTACACCCGCGCCGCCGCCAGGTTCTCCTGAAAAGCAGCGTCGGCCACATCCCACACCATCCCGAGCTGCTCCAGCCGCCGGGCCCGCAGGCCGGTCATCTGCCCCGCGCCGTAGGCCCGTCGTTGTTCTGCCACCCACTGCCCGAGGGGATACGGCCCGGGGGCCTCCTTATGGCCGTAGGGCACCCGCGCGTGGCCCTCACGTTCGGCGAACCGCTTGAGCGCCGCCCAGCCGCGCGCCCAGTCCTGGCGTTCGGTGTCGATGATGTTGAAGCTGACCCAGTCCGCGACCATCACCGGGTCACGCGGAGCAGCAAAACGGAGCAGCAACCGGGACTCCTCTTCGCCATCCTCCGGCGGCGTGCCGATGCTCACGGACGGCTGCGCCACGTCCTTCTGCGGCTCCTGCGGGATCGCCAGCAATTCCACGGCCTCTTCATCGTGAGCCCGCAGACCCTCCAACACCTTCACCAACGGGCGGTAAGACCCGGACGTGAACATATCCTCCGGCTTTTCGTCCGGCTGCAGGAAAACCGGCACAATCAGCGAAGCGAGTTTCCCCTGGCCCGGCTTCTGCCGCAAAGCCCGGCCGATCACCTGCACGATATCGTGCGGCGCACCCTTGGGATCCAGTAGAGCCACAGAGTCCACGGCCCTGATATCAACGCCTTCCCCCAATACGCGGCAATTTGAGAGAATCGCACGCAGTGCTGTAGAGCCGAACTTGCCCAGCACCTCCCGCCGACGCTCGGGCACGTGCTCGCCGCACAGCCAGTCCGCCCAGGTGGCCGCCGGGTACCGCTCTGGCTGATCCGCGTGCAGCTTCGCCGCTACCCGCTCCAGGCCCTCCGCGTACGCCTGAGCCTCTATCGTCCGATGGTGGAAGGTGATGCACGTCTGGAGCCGATGCTGCGCCATGGCGTGCAGCAGAGCGGCCTGGAGAGCCCCCAGACGCTGCCCGCGCACCTCCTCGCTGCGCCGGTCCTCGCCCATCAGCCGCTCCGGGGTGACGACCGGGTCCTGGAGCTCCAGAACGATGATCTGGTACCGGGCCAGCAGCCCCCTGGAGACGGCCGACGCGAGCGACAGCCTGTAGAGCACCGGCCCGAATACGGCCTCATCGTCCATGGAGGCCGCCATCTCCCCGGGCAGCGCGTCCCGCACACCTTCGGCAACTCCCCAGTCCGCAGGCCGCTCCTGCCAGATCCGCGGCGTCGCCGTCAGATACAGCCGGCGCGCGGCCGGGATGACACCCTGGTCGTGCACGGCCGCCCACGCCTTGCCCATCGATCCACTGGTCCGGTGCGCCTCATCGACACACACCAGGTCCATAGGAGCGAGCTGCTCGCCGTAGACGCCCTCGAAAGCCTCCGCCAGCACACCGAGGCTGGCATACGTCGCGTAGATCGTGATCGGCCCCTGCTTGTGCCACAGGGCGAGCTGCACGGGATTGGTAGTGCTGCGCACCTTGAGACTCCACAATTCGGGGTCGTCCTGGAGCGAACACACCGCGACCGCCGGACCCGTATGCCCGGCCGCATTCCACGCCTGAACCGTCTGGCTCAGCAAATCCAGCGTCGGCACCAGAACGAGAATGCGCCCCTTGGGCGCAAGCCGCTTTGCCGCCGCAGCCGCGATGATGGTCTTTCCCGTTCCACATGCGGCGTGCACCTGCCCGCGCAGGCCATTCACGGGGATGCCGCCCGATGGAATATCAAGCCCGCGCAGGATGGCGGCAACGGCCTCGATCTGATGCTCACGCAGTTTCACGGCCATCCCCGTGTTCTCCTTTTCGATGAATGTGGCGCGTAATCCGAAAGGGAATCGCGAAGCTCGAGGCTCCAGGGTGGCGGTGCCGCCTGTTCCCAAACTCTACTGGGAGTTCTCGTGTTGTTGTCCGGTGAGGTTCTCGTTTTAGAGTCCGGGCTTTGGTGGGATTTCTGGTCATTGAGTGAGAATTCGCCTGGTCAACGAGATGGGGGCTCTAGTACTCCAGCAGTACTTCGTGGCTTGACCTGGGGAAACGTCGAGCGGTGGGAGTGTAGCGGCCGATCGGCGGTCACGGGTGGGTTCCGTGCG
>NZ_JBEXXK010000131.1:0-3114 GCF_040630405.1 Streptomyces sp. NPDC005811 | reverse complement strand
CTGCAGCACCAGGACCATGGCCAGACGGCCGGGCGAGGCCGCGGGCCGTCCCCGGTGCGAGAACAGCCCGGCGAACTCCGCATCGCTGAACACCGAGCCCAGCACATCCCGCACCCGAAGCGCCAAACACCCCTTGGGGAAGGCAGCGCGGGCCACCCGCGCCGTCTCCTCAGGCACCTCTCCCAACGCCCCCGGACGCAACGACACCTTCAGCCCCCTCACACGCAACATCGGTCTCTACCACCAACCCGGTGGCACAGACCGATGTCACGCACGCAGGGGCATTCACCAACAGTGTCCGGAATGCCGGCCCCGCCCCTCCCCGTCGTCCGACTTCGGAGGACGACTCCGCGGACGACTCAGCGGAAGACGACCGTACGGTTGCCGTCCACCATCACCCGGCTCTCGCTGTGCCACTTCACGGCGTGCGCCAGGACCTGCGCCTCGACGTCCCGGCCGACCGTGACGAGCTCACCGGGGTCGAGGGAGTGGTCGACGCGGACCACGTCCTGCTCGATGATCTGGCCCTCGTCGAGGTCCGAGGTGACGTAGTGCGCGGTCGCGCCGACCAGCTTCACTCCCCGGTCGTAGGCCTGGTCGTACGGCTTCGCTCCCTTGAAGCTGGGGAGGAAGGAGTGGTGGATGTTGATGGCGCGGCCCTCGAGCCGCTTGCACAGGTCGTCCGAGAGGATCTGCATGTAGCGGGCGAGCACGACGAGATCGACGTCCAGCTCGCGTACCAGCTCCAGCAGCCGGGCCTCCGCCTCGGGCTTGGTGTCCTTCGTCACAGGCACGTGATGGAAGGGGATCCCATAGGTGTCCGCCAGGCCTTCGAATTCCCGGTGATTGGAGACGATCGCCGGGATTTCTATGTTGAGGGAACCCGTGCGCCGACGGAACAGCAGATCGTTCAGGCAGTGCCCGAACTTGGACACCATGATGAGCGTCCTCGTCGGGGTCGACGCGTCCCGCAGGGTCCAGGAGATCCGATAGGCGTCCGCCACCGGACCGAATCGGTAACGCAGATTTTTCAGATCGGCACTCGGGTCCGAGACGTCGAAGTGGACCCTCATGAAGAAGCGGCCCTGGAGGCGGTCGTCGAACTGCTGGCTCTCCAGGATGTTCCCGGAGTTCCGGACGAGGAAGCCGCTCACGGCGTGGACCAGCCCCGCGCTGTCGGGGCAGGAAAGGGTGAGTACGTACTCACGGCCGGGTTGAGGTCGGGGGGACATGGGCCTCCTCCGTCGGTGCGTAATGCACAACTCTGTGAGCGATACGCAACATAGTTGGCCGGGATGGGGTCCACGGTCAAGGTCTGCGGTCAAGGGAGAAGGGTCGAAAGGCCCCGTGCGAAATCGTCATCCGCCAACCTCTTGACGGATGTCCGTACATTGGCCAGGGTGTTCCACCACAAGCAATTGAATGCACGATGCGCAACGCATTTCAGCTGAAGGGCTTGGCGCGTGGCAGACCTGTATGTGGACGGTGAATGGCGGGAGCCGGTGGCCGGAGGCCGCCGTGACATCCGATGTCCCGCCGACGGAACGCTCTCCGCGACCGTATCGGAAGGGACGCGTCCCGACACCGAGGCGGCGATCACCGCGGCCCGTCGGGCCTTCGACGAGGGCCCCTGGCCGCAGACCCCCGAGCGGGAGCGCGGTGCCCTGCTGCTGCGCACCGCCGATCTCATCGAGCGCGACGCCAAGCTCTTCGCCCGCGCCGAGTCCCTCGACACCGGAAAGCGCCTGGTGGAGAGCGAGTACGACATCGCCGACGTCGTCTCCTGCTTCCGATACTACGGGGGCCTCGGCGGAACCGACGCGGGCCGTGTGATCGACACCGGCCGCGACGACGCCGTGAGCCGCGTGGTCTACGAACCCGTCGGCGTCTGCGGGCTGATCACCCCATGGAACTATCCCCTCCTCCAGGCCTCCTGGAAGGTGGCGCCCGCCCTGCTGGCCGGCAACACCTTCGTGCTGAAGCCCAGCGAGCTGACCCCTTCCACCTCCATCCTGCTGCTGAAGGCGCTGGAGGAGGCCGGACTCCCGGCCGGTGTCGGCAACCTCGTCCTCGGCAGCGGCCCTGAGGCGGGCGCCCCGCTCTCCGAGCACCCGGGCGTCGACCTGGTCTCCTTCACCGGCGGCCTGGAGACCGGCAAGCGGATCATGGCCACCTCCGCGGCGACCGTGAAGAAGGTGGCGCTGGAGCTCGGCGGCAAGAACCCCAACGTGATCTTCGCCGACGCCGACTTCGAGACGGCCGTCGACTTCGCCCTCACCGCTGTCTTCCTGCACTCGGGCCAGGTCTGCTCGGCCGGCGCCCGCCTGATCGTCGAGGACTCCCTGCACGACCGGCTCGTCGACGAGATCGTGCGCAGGGCCCGCCAGATCCGGCTCGGCGGCCCCTTCGACCCCGAGGCCGAGACCGGCGCGCTGATCTCCGCCCAGCACCTGGCCAAGGTCGAGGCGTACGTCGCGGCCGGCATCGCCGAGGGCGCCGTCCTGCGCTGCGGCGGCGAGCGCCCCACCGACCCCGCCCTCGCGGACGGCCACTACTACCCGCCGACCGTCCTCGACGAGTGCCGGCAGGACATGCGCGTGGTCCACGAGGAGTCCTTCGGACCCGTGCTGACCGTGGAGCGCTTCACCGACGAGGACGACGCCGTACGGATCGCCAACGACACCGAGTACGGCCTCGCCGGCGCCGTCTGGACACAGGACGCCGGCAAGGCCCAGCGGGTCGCCCGGCGACTGCGTCACGGCACGGTGTGGATCAATGACTACCACCCCTATGTGCCGCAAGCGGAATGGGGTGGTTTCGGACACTCGGGCGTGGGCCGCGAGCTGGGACCGACCGGCCTGAACGAGTACCGAGAGCCCAAGCACATCTGGCAGAACATCCAACCCCGGCCGCAGCACTGGTTCCGCGGCTGAACGCCGAAAAGAGGGCGATCGTGACCCCCACGCAGACCGAGGTATCCCAGCGGAGCGGCACACCTCAGGATGCCGACGGCGCTCCCGTCATCTCCGTGCGCAATCTGTGGAAGGTGTTCGGGCCGAAGGCCGAGCGGGTGCCGGGTGATGCGGAGCTGTGCGGCCTGACCCGGCGTGAGCT
>NZ_JBEXXK010000130.1:0-3921 GCF_040630405.1 Streptomyces sp. NPDC005811 | reverse complement strand
CTTCGCTCCCACACGGACATCCCACTTCGCAGCCCTCCGCCCCACCGGATAGGACCGGCGGGGCGGAGTCGAGGGGCATTCGCCAACGGCGTCCGGCATTCCGACCCCGCCCCTCCCCGTCGTATACGGTTCCCGTCAGTCCGCGAGCCGGTCCAGCAGGGCCCGCCGCCAGCGCTCCGTCTCGGCGATCTGGTTGAACGTGAAGACATGGAGGCCCGCGACGCCCGCGGAGGGCGCCGTGAGGGCCTCCTGGGCGCGCCCGAGGAGTCGCTCGGGCGCGTAGCCGCCGGGCGTGGCGAAGCGCAGGAACCACGACGGGTGCCTGGTCAGGAACCGCGTCGACTCCCCCACGCCGATCCTCGTCGCCATGGCGAGCAGCTTGGCCCGCTGGACCGGCCCGGCGACGCCCACGTGCACGGGCAGGACGACGTCCCGGCGCCGGATGCGGGCGATCCAGTCGCCCAGCACCCGCGCGTCGAAGCAGAGGTTGCTCACGATGTACGTGGCGTGCTCGCGCTTGTCCCACATCGCCTGGATCGTGAGGTCGTCGTGGATGAGGGGATGGCTCTCGGGGTAGCCGGTGATGCCGACGCGGGCGAAGGGGCCGCCCAGCTCGCTCAGCCGGCGCAGCACCGGCAGGGCGCCGTCGTAGGCCCCGGCGGGCGGGTTGGCGTCGCCCGCCGGGACGAAGACGTCGTCCACACCGGCCTCGCGGAGCCGGCCGGTGACCTCCTTCAGGTGCGCGTCGTCCCGCAGCAGCCGCGCGGGCACGTGCGGGACGACGCGGTAGCCGTGCGCCCCGAGGCGCGTGGTGAGGTCGAGGGTCGGCTCCAGGCCCTTGACCGGCGACGCCGTCACGGTGACGACGACGTCGCGCGGTACATGGGCGAGGACCTTCTCCTCGGTCGCCTTCGCGGGCAGCACCTCGTAGCGGACGCGCTCCAGGAGCGGCCGCAGCCCGTCGGCGGCCAAGGTCTAACCGGCCTGCGTCTGGGCGTCGCGGTGGCGGTAGTAGGCGGCCTTGGACGGGGCGAGGGGTTCCTTGCCGAGGATCAGGTCGGCCGCCTTCTCCGCGATCATCATCACCGGGGCGTAGATGTTGCCGTTGGTGACGTAGGGCATGACCGAGGCGTCGACCACGCGCAGGCCCTCCACACCGTGCACCCGCATGCTGGTGGGGTCGACGACGGACATCTCGTCGGTGCCCATCTTGCAGGTGCAGGAGGGGTGCAGGGCGGTCTCGCCGTCCTTGGCGACCCAGTCGAGGATCTCCTGGTCGGTCTCCACCGACGGCCCGGGTGAGATCTCCCCGTCGTTGTAGGGGGCGAGCGCGGGCTGGTTGAGGAGGTTGCGGGCCACCCGGATCGCCTCGACCCACTCGCGCCGGTCCTGCTCGGTGGAGAGGTAGTTGAAGCGCAGGGCGGGGTGCTCGCGCGGGTCCTTGCTCTTGATCTTCACCGAGCCGATCGCGTCGGAGTACATCGGCCCGACGTGGACCTGGTAGCCGTGGCCGCCGGCCGGGACCGAGCCGTCGTAGCGGACCGCGATGGGCAGGAAGTGGAACATCAGGTTGGGGTAGTCCACGTCCTCGTTGCTGCGGGCGAAGCCGCCGGCCTCGAAGTGGTTGGTCGCGGCCGGGCCCTTGCGGAACAGCCACTGGAGCCCGATGAAGGGGGCGCGCCACTTCGCGAGGTACGGCTGCATGGAGACGGGCTGCTTGCAGCCGTACTGGATGTAGACCTCGAGGTGGTCCTGCATGTTCTCGCCGACGCCCGGGAGGTCGTGGACGACGTCGATGCCGAGGGCGCGCAGTTCCTCGGCGTTGCCGACGCCGGAGAGCTGGAGGAGCTGCGGGGAGTTGATCGCGCCGCCGCAGAGGATGACTTCCTTGGCGTGGACCTGCTGGGGGGCGCCGCGGCCCTTGCGGTACTCGACGCCGACGGCCTTCTTGCCCTCGAACAGGACGCGGGTGACCAGGGCGCGGGTGGTGACGGTGAGGTTGGGCCGCTTGCGGGCGGGCTTGAGGTAGGCCTTGGAGGCCGACAGCCGGCGCCCGCGGGAGACGTTGCGGTCGAACTTGGCGAAACCCTCCTGCCGGTAACCGTTGACGTCCTCGGTGGGCGGGTAGCCCGCCTCCTCGGTGGCCTTGAGGAAGGCGCCGAAGAGCGGGTTGCTGGCCGGGCCGCGCTCCAGGACCAGGGGCCCGTCGTGGCCGCGGAACTCGTCGTCGGGATCGGCGGCCAGACAGTTCTCCATCCGCCGGAAGTACGGCAGACAGTGCGCGTAGTCCCAGCTGTCCATGCCGGGGTCGGCCGCCCAGCGCTCGTAGTCCAGGGGATTGCCGCGCTGGAAGATCATGCCGTTGATGCTGCTGGAACCGCCGAGCACCTTGCCGCGCGCGTGGTAGACGCGCCGGCCGCCCATGTGGGGCTCGGGCTCGGACTCGTACTTCCAGTCGTAGAAGCGGCTGCCGATCGGATACGTCAGGGCGGCCGGCATGTGGATGAACACGTCCCACGGGTAGTCGGACCGGCCGGCCTCCAGCACCAGGACCCGGTTCGCCGGATCCGCGGAGAGCCTGTTCGCCAGTGCGCTGCCGGCCGATCCACCACCGACGATGACGAAGTCGTACTGCAGGGAAGCCATGGAGCCCTCGTCTCGCTTGCGCCATAGATAGTGCGACGCATGCTAGTCCCAGTAGCGCTATACGCACCAGGTTGCGTGCAACGCAACTTGTATGGTCTTGGTTTCTATCGGGTTACTTGCAAAGGCGTTGTTTACTGCACGTATAGTTGCGCTGTGAGCAACTACAGCACAGACACCGAAACGTCGAGTACGCAGTCCGGCGGGGTGCAGTCGGTCGACCGCGCCATCAGCGTGCTGGAAATCCTGGCCCAGCGAGGCGAGGCGGGCGTCAGCGAGGTGGCCGCCGAGATCGATGTTCACAAGTCCACCGCGTTCCGCCTGCTCGGCGCCCTGGAGACGCGCGGTCTGGTGGAGCAGGCGGGCGAGCGCGGCAAGTACCGGCTCGGCTTCGGCATCGTACGCCTGGCCGGCGCGGTCACGGGGCGTCTCGACATCACCCAGCAGGGCCGCCCCGTCTGCGAGCGCCTCGCGGAGGAGATCGGCGAGACGGTCAACATCGCGGTCATGCAGGAGCACTACGCGATCAATCTGTACCAGGTGCGCGGTCCGGCGGCCGTCGCCGCGCACAACTGGGTCGGTGAGCTGACCCCGCTGCACGCGACGTCGAGCGGCAAGGTCCTGCTGGCCCATCTGCCCGCCAAGGAGCGGGCCGCGGTACTGGCGAAGTCCGGCCTGGAGAAGGTCGGACCGCACACGATCACCGCGAAGACCAAGCTGGAGAAGAACCTGGCGGAGACCCGGGAGCGGGGCTACGCCTGGACACTGGAGGAGCTGGAGATCGGGCTGCACGCGATGGCCGCCCCGATCAGGGACCGGGACGGCGTGGTCATCGCGGCGCTCAGCGCGTCGGGCCCCTCCTACCGCTTCACCGAGGAGCGGCTGCACGAGCTCTCCCCGGTCCTCCTCAAGGGAGCCGAGGAGATCAGCCACCGCATGGGCTTCCTGGGCTGAGCCGGCCCTCGGGCGTCAGCCCCGGGGGGTGCCGAGGCGTTCGTTGACCCAGTCGTGGAAGGCGCCGATGTGGTGCTCGCTGGGCACCAGGACGCCGCCCTTGGCGTACATCCGGGAGCTCATGCCGGGCTGGGTGCGCTCGCAGGCCTCGAAGTCCTGCACGTTGACCCGGTGGAACAGCTCCACCGAGCGGCTGACGTCCTTGCCGCTCTCCACGACGTGCGGCAGATACAGCCAGTCGCACTCGACGATCGTGCGGTCGACGGCCACCGGGTACATGCGGTGGAAGATGACATGGTCGGGGACGAGGTTGATGAAGACCTG
>NZ_JBEXXK010000129.1:0-4100 GCF_040630405.1 Streptomyces sp. NPDC005811 | reverse complement strand
TCGAACGGACAAGCTCGCCATCGCCTACCAGGCCGCACTCCACCTCGCCAGCATCCTCATCTGGGCCCGACGCTGACCAAAGAGACAGAACCTAGTCCTCGTGTGCGGCGGGGCCGCACACGCGACCCGCAGGCGGTCGTCCGCCGGACAAGTACCCCGCCAACACCCACGGGGACGGCCCTGACGCGAGGCGGGACGAGAGAAGAAGCCCGGCTCTTCGTCCTGCACCTCAGCAACACCAGAGAATTGGCAGAACTGCCCCAGCAGACGACCCACCCGATCCCCCTCCCCACGGGCCTGCACAAGGACAACGCCGCAGTCCGCAACCAGCCGGACACAGAGGAGATCCACAACCGCGGACACGCCATCTGCCGTCACGCCCCGCACCCCACAGCGCACCACCCACACCACCATCCTTCCTGGCCGCCCTGGACCGGGATGCCCGAACCGACCACCGCGCACCCCGTGAGCCCAGACGGTCTGAGCAGATGGATCTCCCCACCCATGCGGCACCTGGCCAGCGGACGGGCGCCACAAGGGAGGGGTCACCCGATAGCCGGCCAGGTCCAGGGACGAGCGTTCCTTCCCATGTCTGATCAGTTCACGATCGGGTGCAGGCGACGGGGCTCGGGTTGGCGCCGGCTGTCGTACGGAACCTGCGCGCTATCCGGTCGTCGGCCAGGGCGGAGGAGCTGGAGCAGTTCGAGAAAGACTCATACCCCGACTCCCGATCGGTCGCGGGAGTCGGGACCTTCCTGGACAGCCTGCTCCGTTACGGGTCCCCCACCGCTCCCGCGCGGGGGTGCGGCACGGAGAGCTCGCCAGCAGGAGCGATCAGTAGAAGCGGCGGACGAAGATGTCCGACTTGCCGTTGGTGTCGCCGGGCACGATGTCGTCGGCCGTGGACTGGAAGACCACGTCGCGCCCACCGGCGCTGACCGCGTCGGTCCCGGCCGAGGCGGGCTGGTTCGAGACGATCTCGTCAGTGCCCGTCTCCAGATCGCGCAGCGCGAGCGACGGTCCGTTCGTGTCGTGCGGGGCGTACAGCAGATAGCGGCCGGTGGGATCAATGGCCACGCCTCGCACGTTCGGCACCAGTTGGTCGGTGCCCGAGCTCACGTCGTGGACGTAGGTGTCGGAGCCCGAGAGGTAGACGACCTTGCTGCCGTCCTCGCTGAGCTGGACGAGAGCCGCCGCCTTGGACGGGCCCTCGATCGGGTCGGACGTGGAGCCGTCGGTCCGGTCCCACACGAAGACGTCCTCCGCCCTGCCGTCCTGGTAGGCGACATAGCGGGCGTCGCCGCTGATGGACGGCCAGGACGGCAGGGTGTGGTCGAAGGTGGCGATGGTCTTCTTGGTGTTGTAGTCGTCATAGTCCAGAATCTCGATGCTCTGGCTGGACGACTGTGGCTTGTAGCGGCGTTCGACGAGGGCGATGTAGCGGCCGTCCGCGCTCAGCGACGGCTGGTTGCAGCTGTACCAGCAGTTGGCGGAGATCTCGTATGTCGTCCTCACCTGGACCTGCCTGATCCGGTTGTTGTTGAACCACACGTGCGGATAGGCGAGATATTCCCCGTCCCCGCTGATCGCCGGAGGCTGGAGTGGGCTCTGGGCCCCCATCCGCTTGGTCTGCCCCGTCTGCTGGTCGCGAAGGAACACCTTGTCGCCTGCCGTCGTGTCGCCGGGTATCAGGTTCTTTGCCGACGACATGAAGACGATACGGCGGCCGTCGGTCGTGATCGAGGCGCCGACGGAGTTGTCGTCTGCCTGGGCGCCGTCGTCCGCGACACTGATCCTCTCGACACCAACACCGCCCGCGATGCCCACGGGCTCGGCTGAGGCCGCTCCGTGCGGCACCGCCGTGACCCCGCAAACCACGACCGCCACGGTCAGGGCGGCCCGCACACGTCTGGTGGTGCTCCAGTTCGCGTTTCCCCTCATCTTCCCCCCATGTAGGACACGGCCTCACCTCCAGTCCCCACCGGAGGCTCACAAGCATGCAACCGTGATGGCGCTGTGGGGTCAAGGCGTCACATGACGTATTGAGAGGCGTGGTTTCGGTCATGCGAGGGCGGCCCGCTTCGCAACGGTCCGTGACTCTCGCCGGGCCATGGGGCCCGATGAGACGCCGGACGGGAAGGCCGGGCAGGGGCATCGAGCGACGAGCGGAGACGACACGACGAGCCGGGTGGGCGCGGGCACCTGGGCCCCAGGGCGAAGCGGCCGCGGCGGTTGAAACTCCTCACTCAGCCCTGGTGATTCTCAAGAAGCAGGTGCTGCAGACTCCCGGCGTCGTCTGCTCCACCGCCGCCTTCCGGTGGAACCGGTTCCACCGGAAGTTCCAGAAGCCCGGCCTGCTTCTGGACTCAGAGATCGACGTGACGGTCTTCTCCGCGTACCGCAGCGTCTCGTCGATGGCCTTGTCCATCTCGCGCAGAGCGTCGGGCTCGGCGGTGAGGAGAGCACTGACGTCAGTGCTGCTCACGGTGAGGAGACACCCCGCCATGCGGGTGTCGTCACGGGTCGGCTTGTGCCGGCCTGCTCCGCTCGTGCTTCGCGGCGCCAGGGGCGGGCGTAGCGGAGCGAGACGTGGATGTCGCGCTCGCGCGAGTCGAGGTCGAGGTCGGCGATGGCGAGGGCGGGGTGGTTGTCGTCGGGGCAGCGGGCGAGCCATCGTCCTCCGGGAGCCACAATGCCTGACGGCACGGTGGCGCTGTACTGGGCGGGGACGGCGTAGCCGATCCAGTAGCCGTACAGGGCGGCGTAGGCCTGGGCGATGACGGCGCGCATCGCGTCGTCGACCATCACCGACAGCAGGACGCAGTCTGCGTCCAGGCGTTCGTACTCGGCGAACAGTTCCGGGAAGTGGGCCTCGATGCACAGGGCGATCCCGAAGCGGATGCCGTCGATCTCGAAGATGCCGGGAGCGGTCCCGGGTGTGTACATGTGGGTGGCCTCGGTGTGGGACAGCAGCCGCTTGTCGTAGCGGGTGACGAGCCGGCCGGTGTCGGAGACCACGTAGACGCTGTTGTGGGGCCGTTTCGGCGCGAGGAGGGGATGCGGGGAGCCGAACGCCACCCACAGCCCGAGCTCACCAGCGAGAGCGGCGATCGACTCCGCCTCCTCCCCCAGCGCCTCCCAGGACAGGCGTGTCCAGTCCGCTTCGGAGACGGTGTCAGGGCCTGCCGAGGACATCACATGCTTGCAGGGGTAGGTGATCGCCCCTTCCGGGAACTGCACCAGCCGTGCGCCCGCCCGGTCCGCCTCACGCATCAGGCCGCGGATCTCCGCCCCGCTCGTGCGCAGGTTCTGCGGGTCCGTCGGGTCCTGCGGAACAGTGCTCTGAGCCACTGCCAGCCGGAGGGTCCTCACCACGAGTGCAGAGTACGGGACGGGATACCGCAAACGGCCAAGCCGCTCCTTCGGGATCGAGAAGTCCCGCCCTTCTGCGGAAGCCGTGCAGCCGGGCAAAGCCGCGCTCGACCACCCATCGGTAGGTACCCAGTCCGGTCCCGTGTCGTGTGCCGCGCCGGGCGATTCACTCCTTGTGTGATCCCACGTGATGGACCTGCGTCAGCCGAGTATCTCGACGGCGATGGCCCCTGCGGTGCCGGCCAGTGCCAAGCCGACCAGCAGGCTCGCGAGGATGCCGTCTCCGGCGTACCCGGCAGTTCCGTCCTCGTTGGCCTGGCCGGGTCGTACCGAACACTGACCTTGCTGCCCACACCAGCGCCCCACTCAGGCGGATAGGGCTTGCCCGACGGGGACTTGACCTCGACGCACAGTCCTCGCGCATTGAGACGGTACTTGCCCCACGCTTCTGCGAAGAAGCCCAAGCTGAGCCCTCCCAACACGACGGCGAAGAACCACCCGAGGGCATGCTCCCAACTGATAATCGCAGGCTGCGGCGTTGCTGGTGGAGAGTCGACTGAGCGGATGCCGGACCGCTTCGATCCTGGGGCGCACAGCCGGTCCGTCTAACAGATCATTTCGTTAGGGCTTCTAAGGGCCTGCCGGGAAACAAGTCGTGGCTTCCAGCTGTGGGGCTCGTTGTTCTGGTATGGGGAGACCGGAGGGGATCGAGGACGTCCTGGCTGCGA
>NZ_JBEXXK010000128.1:0-4587 GCF_040630405.1 Streptomyces sp. NPDC005811 | reverse complement strand
CGCCCTCGGCCTCGACATCACCGTCACCCCGCGAGAAGAGACCGCTTGACCTCTACCAACGCGCATCAACTCAGGCCATTTTCAAGAGAGCAGGGGAGCACTCTGTGAGTGCTTCGTCACAGTACGCACAGGAGAGCCCGTGGCCACCCCCGACGACTCGATCGCCTGCGTGGAGGAACTCCGCGCCGCCCTCGCCCTGCACGGCATCACCCTGCCCTCGCTCCGGATCGACCTGCCGACGTTCACCTCCGCCTACCGCCAGACCCTCGTGGCACTCGGAAACTGCAACCCCGCGACCGCCCGCAACCTGGCCGCCCTCCTCAGGAAGGCAGCCGAGCAGTGACCTTCGAACTCAGCCTCCTCGTCACCCCGAAGTCCGTCCCCGACCTCCGCGGCCAGCTCCACGAGCACGGTCACGACGTCCGTCTCTGCCTCAGCGAACTGCTCACGAACGTCATCGACCACCTCGGCGAGGGCACCCCGGTGACAGTCCGGGTCACCGGCACGTCGTACGGCCGTACCCGCATCGAAGTCACCGACCCCGACCCCCGCGTCCTCCCCGTCCTCCTGCCGCCGACCACCACGGAGGAGTCCGGCCGGGGCCTCGCCCTGCTCGACGTGCTCGCGGAGAGATGGGGCGTCGAGCAGGGGGCGGATCGGAAGACCGTGTGGTGTGAAGTGGGCGGTGTATCAAAAGGTTGATATTCCCGGAACTTCCGTTGCTCACTTGCCAGTTACTGGTAGAAGAAGCCGCATAAAGCGGAAGGCGGGGGCCATGGGGCGCAGGCATCTGGTGTACGTACTGCCCGGTATCGGCGGCAGTGTTCTGGAACGGCCCGGAGAGCAGAAGGCGGTGTGGGACGCGGGCTTCGGCGACATCGCCGGTCTGCTGTCGAAGCCGCACCGGCTGGGGGTCGACGAGCCACTGCGCCCGACCGGACTGATCCGTTCCAAGCGGCTGCTGCCGGGCTGGACGGTGGTCCCCGGCTACGAACGCCTGGTGGCGGGCCTCGCGGCCCTGCCCGGCACGGTCATCGACACCGGCCACCCGGATCAGCGGAACCCGAACGCGAACGTGGTTCTGTTCCCGTACGACTTCCGGCTCGGCGTCCGGCATGCCGCGGAGTTGCTCGCCGCCGACGTCCACGACCGGCTGAAGGACCTCTCGCCGTCCGAACAGGCGGGGCGGGTCGTGGTGGTCGCGCACTCGATGGGCGGGCTGGTGGCGCGCTACTGGCTGGGCCCGCTGGAGGGGTGGCCGCTGTGCCGGTCGCTGATCACGCTGGGCACCCCTCACCGTGGCGCCCCGAAGGCTCTGCACCTGCTGGCCAACGGTGTGCGGCTGGCGGGGGTGCGGCTGGACGGCGTGAGCGAGCTGCTGCGGGAGTGGCCGTCGGTGAGTGAGTTGCTGCCGCGGTATCCGATGATCTGGGACGCAGGCGCTTCGGCTCCCCTGTATCCGCATGATCTGCCTCTGGACGGCCTGCGGTCGCTGGCGGAACAGGGATTCGGGCTGCACGACGAGATCGAGCAGGGGTGGCGGGAGATCCCGCGTACCGGCGCCGAGCCGCAAGTGGTGCCCCGGCTGGGCTGGAGCCATCGGACTCCGGGCTCGGCGGTGTGGGACGGCCGCAAGCTGAAGGTGAGCAAGAAGCTGCCGGGCTGGCTGGATCTGGCGGGCTGGGAGAAGGACCACGGCGACGGCACGGTCCCCGCGATCTCGGCCGTCCCCGTGGAGATGGACGGGCACGACACCCTGGGCTGGCGGGCCCGTGACCGCCACGGCCCGATCGCTTCCGCTGACTGGATCCCCGGCCTGGTCGAGGTCTACGAGCAGCGCCAGAGGCTGACGGCGGCGCGGGGCGAGGAGCGGGAGGCGGCACTCGGGCTGGACGTGGAGGAACTCCATCTCCAGGGGGACGCCATCCCGTTGGAGGTACGGCTGTGCGGGGACAGCCTGGCGGAGGAGGCGACGGCTGATCCGGGCGCGCTGGCTGTCTGGGCGACTCTGCGTCCGGCGGGTGGGCCGCGGAGGGTGGTCGCGGAGGTGCGGCTGGAGTGGGATGGCGAGCGTGGCGCCTTTGCGGCTGATCTCCCTGGTCCTCCGGGAGACGGCTTGTACGACGTGCGGGTGAGTGTGCGGGCTGTGCCGGGAGTCGGCGATCTGTCCGTGTCCGACAGCATCGCGGTGGTGACCGCGTGAGCGCCGCCGGTTCGTGGCCGCGCTGGTCGCTGGAGGGCGAACCGGCCGCGTTGGCGAAGTACGTCCTGCCGGACGAGGTGGCGGCGCTGGTGCGGCTGCCGGGACCGCCGGCGGACAGTCGGCTGGGGCAGGCGCGGGGTGTGTACGAAGCTCTGGCCGACGCCGGGATCACATACTCCTACGAGGCACCCTCCGACGACCCGGAGCGCCAGGTCATCCGCCAGCCCGGCGAGGTGCTGTGGTGCCCCAAGCACGCGACCTGCCTGGATCTGGCGCTGATCCTGGCGGGGGCCTGCCTGCACTCCGGTCTGCATCCGCTGGTCCTGATCGTCGACGCGCCTGAGCAGGGACGGGCAGCCCATGCCCTGCTGGCGGTGTGGATCGACGAGTTGGACCCCGAGAGCGGCATCCAGGTGCCGGATGCGGACGTATGGCCGAGCCCGCCAGACGGCTGGGAAGAGCTCGTCCAGACCGACATCGACGGAGCCTCCCGATCGCTGCTGGTGCTGGACCCGGTGGGCATCTCACACGCGCTGCCTTCGTCTCCGATTCTCGGCGCGAGCGCCACCTTCGCCGCAGCTGCTGCCGCAGGTGCTCGCTACTCGCTCGACTGGAACTGGCGACTCGCCGTCGACATCCGCCGCGCCTGGCGCGAACGCGACACCCACACCCCGGCCGAGCGTCCTGACGACCAGCCGATGCGCTCGCCGTACGTGGACATGGTTCCGGGGATCCACCGGCCTCTGCTGGCGCTGAAAGCCGAGCATCGCGTCGTGCCTTTCCAGGCGAGGGACGAGCTGACGATCCTCACCGACTGGTGCCACGCCGTCGCCACAGGCGCCTACACCGGCGTCATCGTCATCCATGGCGCCGGCGGCGCGGGCAAGACCCGCCTCGCCCTGGAACTGGCCGACCGACTGGCGACCAGGGACGGCTGGTACACCGGTTACCTGCGGGAAGGAGCGGCCGGGCGGGACTGGCTGGGCACGGTCGTCTCCCCCACCCTCATCGTCCTCGACTACGCCGATGCCCGTACCGCCGACGCGGAACACCTGCTGACCATCCTCAAACGCCGGATCGAGCGCGGCGCCGCACCGGCCGTCGTCATCATGACCGCCCGAGCCATCAGCGGTCAGTGGCTGGACACCCTGCGCAAGGCATGGACTCGCGACGGCCATCTCATCAGCGAGGGCCCCCCGCTGGCCCTGCCGCCCGAACATCCCGCCGGCACTGCGCTCTTCCGCCGTGCCGCCCGTGCGTTCCACCAGGGTCCCGACGACGAACTCGACCTCGAAGCCGCCGACCGGGCGGCCCCGGCCGACTGGACCACCCTGGACTACATCCTGCTGGCTCTCCTCGCTGCCCGCAGCCCCGACCGCCTCCCCACCACCAGGGAGGCCCTCTACGAGGAAGTCCTCGACCACGAACGCGCCTACTGGGCCCAGACGTACCGGAAGAACGCCAGTCTGAGCCGGGACGCGGACGCCCCCGTCGACCTGCTCAGCCGCGCGGTCGCCAGCCTCACCCTGCGCGCGCCCACCACCCGCAAAGAGATCCATGCCGCCCTACGCGCGGTGGAGGAACTCTCCGACGACGCGAAGTGGCGCGACACCGTCAGCACCACGTTGACCACCTGCCTGCAACCGGGCCCTGGCGAACCCCTGGTGCTCCGCCCTGACCCCATCGCCGACCACCTCACCCTTCACGAACTCCGCGACGACGAGGACCTTCTCCCCAGCGTCCTGGACGGCCTGGACGGCGACCGTCTCCTGGCCGCCTTGCGCCAATTCAATCGCGCTGCCGCGGCCGAGCCCGAGAGTGCTACTCACCTGGTGACGGAGTGGGTCAGCGCCGACACGGACCGCTGGTTGCCCGTCCTTCACGTTGCGGCGGAACAAGGCGGCACCGCACTGGCAGCCCTCGGCCAACTCATCGACAACGACCCGCCGGTTCCCTGGCTCGAAGCCCTCTCGGACACCATCCCCTTCACCGCGATCGGCCTACCCGAACTGGGCCTGCACGCCGATCTTCGGCGCCTGTCGCTCCTGCGGGCCGACGACACCGCCCCGCCCGCTGAACTCGCCGAGCATCTCCAGCGCATCAGCCACCGTCGATTTACCGTCGGGGACCGGCAGGGGGCGTTGGCCTCGGTCACCGAAGCCGTCGACCACTACCGCACCCTCACCCAAGCCAACCCCGCCGCCCACCTCCCCGACCTCGCCGGCTCACTGCACACCCTCTCCAACCGGCAGAGCGGGACCGGAGACCGGCAGGCAGCACTGGCCTCGGTCACCGAAGCCGTCGACCACTACCGCACCCTCAGCCAAACCAACCCCGCCGCCCACCTCCCCGACCTCGCCGGCTCACTGAACAACCTCTCCGTC
>NZ_JBEXXK010000127.1:1642-4763 GCF_040630405.1 Streptomyces sp. NPDC005811 | reverse complement strand
CCGGCCTATCAACCCAGTCGTCTACTGGGAGCCTTACCCCATCAAGTGGGTGGGAATACTCATCTCGAAGCAGGCTTCCCGCTTAGATGCTTTCAGCGGTTATCCCTCCCGAACGTAGCCAACCAGCCATGCCCTTGGCAGAACAACTGGCACACCAGAGGTTCGTCCGTCCCGGTCCTCTCGTACTAGGGACAGCCCTTCTCAATATTCCTGCGCGCGCAGCGGATAGGGACCGAACTGTCTCACGACGTTCTAAACCCAGCTCGCGTACCGCTTTAATGGGCGAACAGCCCAACCCTTGGGACCGACTCCAGCCCCAGGATGCGACGAGCCGACATCGAGGTGCCAAACCATCCCGTCGATATGGACTCTTGGGGAAGATCAGCCTGTTATCCCCGGGGTACCTTTTATCCGTTGAGCGACGGCGCTTCCACAAGCCACCGCCGGATCACTAGTCCCGACTTTCGTCCCTGCTCGACCCGTCGGTCTCACAGTCAAGCTCCCTTGTGCACTTACACTCAACACCTGATTGCCAACCAGGCTGAGGGAACCTTTGGGCGCCTCCGTTACTCTTTAGGAGGCAACCGCCCCAGTTAAACTACCCATCAGACACTGTCCCTGATCCGGATCACGGACCCAGGTTAGACATCCAGCACGACCAGAGTGGTATTTCAACGACGACTCCACCTGAACTGGCGTCCAAGCTTCACAGTCTCCCACCTATCCTACACAAGCCGAACCGAACACCAATATCAAACTGTAGTAAAGGTCCCGGGGTCTTTCCGTCCTGCTGCGCGAAACGAGCATCTTTACTCGTAGTGCAATTTCACCGGGCCTATGGTTGAGACAGTCGAGAAGTCGTTACGCCATTCGTGCAGGTCGGAACTTACCCGACAAGGAATTTCGCTACCTTAGGATGGTTATAGTTACCACCGCCGTTTACTGGCGCTTAAGTTCTCAGCTTCGCCACACCGAAATGTGACTAACCGGTCCCCTTAACGTTCCAGCACCGGGCAGGCGTCAGTCCGTATACATCGCCTTACGGCTTCGCACGGACCTGTGTTTTTAGTAAACAGTCGCTTCTCGCTGGTCTCTGCGGCCACCCCCAGCTCGGGAAGCAAGTCCCCTCACCAGGCGTGGCCCCCCTTCTCCCGAAGTTACGGGGGCATTTTGCCGAGTTCCTTAACCATAGTTCACCCGAACGCCTCGGTATTCTCTACCTGACCACCTGAGTCGGTTTAGGGTACGGGCCGCCATGAAACTCGCTAGAGGCTTTTCTCGACAGCATAGGATCATCCACTTCACCACAATCGGCTCGGCATCAGGTCTCAGCCTTAATGTGCGGCGGATTTGCCTACCACACGGCCTACACCCTTACCCCGGGACAACCACCGCCCGGGCTGGACTACCTTCCTGCGTCACCCCATCACTCACCTACTACCACCTTGGATCAGCGGCTCCACCACTCCCCTTTGCCCGAAGGCTCCGGGGCGGCTTCACGGCCTTAGCATTAATGGGTTCGATGTTTGACGCTTCACAGCGGGTACCGGAATATCAACCGGTTATCCATCGACTACGCCTGTCGGCCTCGCCTTAGGTCCCGACTTACCCTGGGCAGATCAGCTTGACCCAGGAACCCTTAGTCAATCGGCGCACACGTTTCTCACGTGTGAATCGCTACTCATGCCTGCATTCTCACTCGTGAACCGTCCACAACTACCTTCCGGTGCTGCTTCACCCGGCACACGACGCTCCCCTACCCATCACAGCACCCGTTGGGGCTTATTGCTGCAATGACACGACTTCGGCGGTACGCTTGAGCCCCGCTACATTGTCGGCGCGGAATCACTAGACCAGTGAGCTATTACGCACTCTTTCAAGGGTGGCTGCTTCTAAGCCAACCTCCTGGTTGTCTCTGCGACTCCACATCCTTTCCCACTTAGCGTACGCTTAGGGGCCTTAGTCGATGCTCTGGGCTGTTTCCCTCTCGACCATGGAGCTTATCCCCCACAGTCTCACTGCCGCGCTCTCACTTACCGGCATTCGGAGTTTGGCTAAGGTCAGTAACCCGGTAGGGCCCATCGCCTATCCAGTGCTCTACCTCCGGCAAGAAACACACGACGCTGCACCTAAATGCATTTCGGGGAGAACCAGCTATCACGGAGTTTGATTGGCCTTTCACCCCTAACCACAGGTCATCCCCCAGGTTTTCAACCCTGGTGGGTTCGGTCCTCCACGAAGTCTTACCTCCGCTTCAACCTGCCCATGGCTAGATCACTCCGCTTCGGGTCTTGAGCGTGCTACTGAAACGCCCTATTCGGACTCGCTTTCGCTACGGCTACCCCACCCGGGTTAACCTCGCAACACACCGCAAACTCGCAGGCTCATTCTTCAAAAGGCACGCAGTCACGAGAACAAGGCAAGCCTCGTTCCGACGCTCCCACGGCTTGTAGGCACACGGTTTCAGGTACTATTTCACTCCGCTCCCGCGGTACTTTTCACCATTCCCTCACGGTACTATCCGCTATCGGTCACCAGGGAATATTTAGGCTTAGCGGGTGGTCCCGCCAGATTCACACGGGATTTCTCGGGCCCCGTGCTACTTGGGTGTTTCTCAAGCGAGCCGTACAGATTTCGACTACGGGGGTCTTACCCTCTACGCCGGACCTTTCGCATGTCCTTCGCCTATCCATACGGTTTCTGACTCGCCGACCAGCCGGCAGACTGATCAAGAGAAATCCCACAACCCCGTATGCGCAACCCCTGCCGGGTCTCACACGCATACGGTTTGGCCTCATCCGGTTTCGCTCGCCACTACTCCCGGAATCACGGTTGTTTTCTCTTCCTGCGGGTACTGAGATGTTTCACTTCCCCGCGTTCCCTCCACACTGCCTATGTGTTCAGCAGCGGGTGACAGCCCATGACGACTGCCGGGTTTCCCCATTCGGAAACCCCCGGATCAAAGCCTGGTTGACGACTCCCCGGGGACTATCGTGGCCTCCCACGTCCTTCATCGGTTCCTGGTGCCAAGGCATCCACCGTGCGCCCTTAAAAACTTGGCCACAGATGCTCGCGTCCACTGTGCAGTTCTCAAACAACGACCAGCCACCCATCACCCCCA
>NZ_JBEXXK010000126.1:0-4779 GCF_040630405.1 Streptomyces sp. NPDC005811 | reverse complement strand
CGTCACGTGGAGGCCATCGAGCAGGAGCTGGCGGACGTGCTGGCCCCGGTCGCCCCTCGTACCGGTGAGGTGCCGTTCTTCTCGACCACCGAGGCGGAGGTTGTCGACACGGCCCGGCTGGACGGGGGGTACTGGTACCGGAACCTGCGTCAGCGGGTGCGTTTCGCCGACGCGGTCGAGGCGCTGGTGGAGCAGGGTTACGGCGCGTTCGTCGAGGTCAGCTCCCACCCGGTGCTCGGCATGGCCGTCCAGGAGGCCGCACCGGACGCGGTCGTGACGGGGACGCTGCGCCGGGACAAGGGCGACGCCCACCGTTTCCTGACCTCCCTCGCCGAGGCCTGGGTACGGGGTGTCCCGGTGGACTGGACGGCAGTGATGGCCGGTCACGGCACCCGCACAGTGGCTCTGCCGACCTACGCCTTCCAGCACCGCCGCTACTGGCTCGACCTGCCCGAACCTGCCCCCCACGGTGAGCCGGGCAGCCCCATGGACGACGAGGTGGACGCGCTCTTCTGGGAGGCGGTCGAACGCGAGGACCTGGAGGCGCTCGCCGACACCCTCGAGCTGGCGCCCGAGCGGCGCGGGACGCTCGACACGGTGGAACCGGTGCTGCCCGTCCTGGCGGAATGGCGTCGGCGCAAGCGGGAGAGCGCCGTGCTGGACTCCTGGCGCTATGCGGTGACGTGGCGGCCGACCGGCGCATCGACGGCCGGGGCGGGCCCGCTGGCACGCAACTGGCTGGTCGTGGTGCCAGGCGTGGACGGGACCGCCGAGGGTGCCGTCCAGGAACTGGTCGAACGGCTGCGCGGTCACCAGGAGGTCGACGACGTCGTCACGGTCGTCCTCGACGTGACGAGGGATGACCGGGCGACCCTGGCGGACCGTCTCGGCGAGGCCTTCGAACAGAACCCGCTCATCGGCGGCGTACTCAATCTGCTTCCGCTCGCACCGCAGGGCGACCGTTCCATCACTGAGCCCCTGCACGCCGCCGTGCCCGAGGCCGTCACGGCGACCTTCCTGCTCATGCAGGCGCTCACGGACGCGGAGGTGGAGGCACCGCTGTGGACGGTCACCCGGGGAGCGGTCGGCGTGCCCGGGCCGGGCGCCGGTCCGCTCCCCGAGCAGGCGGCCGTCTGGGGGCTCGGCAGGGTCTACGGGCTCGACCATCCTCAGCGATGGGGAGGTCTCGTCGACCTCCCCGCGCCTTCTGGCGACGAGCACGCATCCGGCGGCGCGGGCGCGGAACTCGGCCCACACCTCTGGGACCGGCTCCGTATCGCTCTGGCGGGCGAGGAGGACGAGGACCAGTTCGCCGTACGCGAGGACGGACTGTACGTACGCCGCATGGTCCGCAAGCCGGTCGACGCCGAGGCCGATGAGCGGCGCACGGTCGGTTTCGCGGGGACGACACTCATCACCGGCGGCACCGGAGCCCTCGGCGCGCACCTGGCACGGCGGCTGGCCGCGACCGGTGCCGGGCATCTGCTGCTCGTGAGCCGACGGGGCCCGGACACTCCGGGCGCGGACGCACTGGAGCGGGAACTCACCGCGCTCGGCGCCCGCGTCACCATCGCCGCCTGCGACATCACCGACCGGGAGGCCCTGGCCGCCCTCCTCGCGGAGGTGCCGCAGGACGCGCCGGTCAACGCCGTGGTGCACGCGGCGGGCACCGAGCCGCCTGCCGTCGCGATCGGGGACACGGACCTCCACGCACTTCAGGACGTCATGCGAGCCAAGATCGTTGGTGCCCTGCACCTCGACGCGCTGCTCGGTGACCACCCGCTGGAGGCCTTCGTCCTGTTCTCGTCGGGCGCGGGTGTCTGGGGCGACGGCGGCCACTCCGGTTACGCGGCGGCCAACGCCTATCTCGACGCGTTCGCCGAACGGCGCCGCAGCCGGGGCCGTACGGCGACCTCGATCGCGTGGGGCGCCTGGGCGGGCGGCGGCATGGTCCACGAGGCCGAGGGCGACCGGCTGCGGCGCTACGGCGTGCGGACGATGGACCCCGAGGTGGCTGCGGGCGCCGTACCGCAGGCCCTCGCGTACGACGAGACGGTCCTGGTCGTCGCCGACGTGATCTGGGAGCGGTTCGCCGCGACCTACTCGGCCGCCCGTCGGCGCCGCCTCTTCGACGAGATCCCCGAGGCCCGGCTCCTCGACGCGGCGCAGGTCCGCGTCGGCGCGGCCGAGGCCGACGGCGGGCCGGTACCGGGTGCGGCGCGCTCGTTCGCCGACCGGCTGGCGGGCGCGAGCCGGGCGGAACAGGAACGGACCGTGCTTCAACTCGTGCGTACCCAGGTCGCGGTGGTCCTCGGCCATGACGGGACCGGCGCCATCGGCCCCGGTCACGCCTTCCGCGATCTGGGGTTCGACTCCCTGACGGCGGTCGAGCTGCGCAACCGGCTGAAGGAGGTCACGGGTCTCGGCCTGCCCGCCACCCTGGTCTTCGACCACCCCACCCCGGCCGCCCTCGGTGAACGTCTGCTGTCCGAACTGGCTCCTCGGACGACAGGGGCGGACGGAGGGGATCTCACGCCGCTCGACGCCTTGGAGGCGGCCGTCGCCGCCCTCGACCCCGCCGACGACGCCGCCCGCACCAGGATCACCACCCGGCTGCAAGCGCTGCTGTGGCGCCTGTCGGACGGCCCGGCGGAGAAGCCGGCCGACGGCGACCCTGACGACGAACTGCTCGAGGCCGTCTCCGACGACGAGATGTTCGACCTGATCGACAAGGAACTCGGCCTCAACTAGACCGCCGGCGGGGCGGTGTACTCCCCCCTGGCCGCCCCGTCCGGCTCATCCCTCCCCCCCACCCGCACCACTCGCACCGAACGCACCGCATCGCATCGCACCGAACCACCCCGTCCGACCGCCCGGTTGCCAACGCCGCATGGGTGACTTCAAGCCTTCGGGCCTGCTCTAGGGACTGATGACGTTCATGGCTAACGAGGACAAGCTCCGCGACTACCTCAAGCTGGTCACTACCGACCTTCGGCAGACCCGCCGACGCCTCCAGGAGGTAGAGGCCCGGCAGCAGGAGCCCATCGCCATCGTCTCGATGAGCTGCCGATTCCCCGGCAACGCGCACACTCCGGAAGACTTCTGGAACATGCTGGTGGCGGGCGTCGACACCGTCTCCGAGCTGCCCGCGAACCGAGGCTGGGACCTGGAGAACCTGTACCACCCCGACCCGGAGCACCAGGGCACGAGCTACACCCGCTCCGGCTCGTTCCTGTACGACGCGTCCGACTTCGACCCCGGCTTCTTCGGCATCTCGCCGCGCGAGGCCACCATGATGGACCCGCAGCAGCGGCTGCTCCTGGAGACTTCCTGGGAGGCCCTTGAACGGGCGGGGATCGACCCCGGC
The DNA here is from genome assembly GCF_040630405.1 of Streptomyces sp. NPDC005811. NCBI lineage: Bacteria > Bacillati > Actinomycetota > Actinomycetes > Kitasatosporales > Streptomycetaceae > Streptomyces > Streptomyces sp. NPDC005811. The sequence goes on along the minus strand of NZ_JBEXXK010000126.1, from coordinate 1,412 downwards.
ACCCTGCGCGGCGAGAAGGCGGGCGTGTTCGTCGGCAGCAGCGACCAGGGTTACGGGGCGGCCGCCGCCCGGGCCCGGGACCGCGTCGAGGGACACATGCTGACGGGCGGCTCCGGCGCGGTGCTGTCCGGCCGTATCGCCTACACCCTCGGGTTCGAGGGCCCCGCCGTCACCGTCGACACCATGTGCTCCTCGTCGCTGGTCGCGCTCCACCTCGCCGTCCAGGCCCTGCGCCAGGACGAGTGCCGCCTCGCCCTCGCGGCCGGCGCCACCGTCATGGCCGGCCCCCGGAACTTCGTGGAGTTCAGCAGGCAGCGGGGGCTGGCGCCGGATGGTCGTTGCAAGCCGTTCGCGGCGGGTGCGGATGGTACGGGCTGGGGTGAGGGTGTGGGGGTGCTGCTGCTGGAGCGGCTGTCGGACGCCCGTCGCAACGGTCACCAGGTGCTGGCGGTGGTGCGGGGTTCGGCTGTCAATCAGGACGGGGCCAGCAATGGTCTGACCGCGCCCAATGGTCCTTCCCAGGAGCGGGTGATCCGTGCGGCGCTGGCCAATGCCCGGCTGAGCGCGGATCTGGTGGACGCGGTGGAGGCCCACGGTACGGGGACGACGCTGGGTGACCCGATCGAGGCGCAGGCGCTGCTGGCGACCTACGGACAGGACCGCGACGACCCACTGCGGATGGGCTCTCTGAAAGCCAACATCGGTCATCTCCAGGCAAGTTCGGGCGTCGCAGGCGTCATCAAGATGGTCCTCGCCATGCAGCACGGCGTCCTGCCGAAGCTGCTGCACCTGGACGAGCCGACACCGCACGTCGACTGGTCGTCCGGAGCGGTCGGTCTCCTCACGGAGAACGAGGAGTGGCCCGAGACCGGCCGCCCCCGTCGCGCGGGCGTGTCCTCCTTCGGCGGCAGTGGCACCAACGCCCATGTGATCCTGGAGCAGGCGCCGGAACCCGACCCCGAGACACCGGAGGCGGAGAGCACCGACGACACGGTTGCAGCGCCGGTGTTCGTGGTCGACGGCGCGGTCCCGTGGGTGGTGTCGGGTCGCGGTGGGGAGGGGCTGGCCGGTCAGGCGGGGCGCATGGCGTCGTACGTCGAGTCGGCGGATGACGACGTCCGTCCGGTGGATGTGGCGTGGTCGCTGGCCGCCACACGCGCCGCCTTCGAGAACCGGGCAGTCCTCCTGGGCGCGGACCGAAACGAACTCCTCACCGGCCTGGGGGACTTGGCGGCCGACCGCACGGTCCCCGGAGCGGTGACCGGACACTTCGACGTGATACCCGACGGCACGGTGTTCGTGTTCCCGGGGCAGGGTGCGCAGTGGGTGGGTATGGGGCGGGAGTTGTGGGGTGTCTCGCCGGTGTTTGCGGCGTCGATGGAGGCGTGTGAGCGTGCGCTGGCTCCGTTTGT
>NZ_JBEXXK010000125.1:0-5407 GCF_040630405.1 Streptomyces sp. NPDC005811 | reverse complement strand
ACTCCACATCGGCTACTTCGACCAGCGCGTCGACGCGGTCGTCGCCGAGGAGCCCCTGTTCGACCCGTCCATGTCCCGCCTGCGCGGCTGAGCGAGCAGGGTCCGCCCCGAGGGAAGGAGCACCGCCGGTGACCGCACAACTGCTCGACGGCAAGGCCACCGCCGCCGAGATCCGCCGTGAACTCGCGGAGCGCGTGGCCAAGTTGACGGCGGCGGGGGGTCGGCCGCCCGGTCTGGGCACCGTGCTCGTCGGCGACGATCCCGGCAGCCGTGCCTACGTCGCCGGCAAGCACCGGGACTGCGCGCAGGTCGGCATCGCCTCCCTCCGCCGCGACCTGCCCGCCGACGCCACCCAGCGCCAGGTCGAGGACGTCATCGACGAACTCAACGCCGACCCGGCCTGCACCGGGTACATCGTCCAGCTCCCGCTCCCGGCCCACCTGGACGCGAACGCCGTACTGGAACGCATGGACCCGGCCAAGGACGCCGACGGACTGCATCCGGTGAACCTCGGCCGGCTCTCCCTCGGGGTCGACGCACCGCTGCCGTGCACCCCGCGCGGCATCGTCGAACTCCTCCGCCGTCATGACGTGGCCCTCGCCGGAGCGAGGGTGTGCGTGATCGGCCGGGGCATCACGGTGGGACGTCCCCTCGGGCTGCTGCTCACCCGCAGGTCCGAGAACGCCACCGTGACCCTGTGCCACACCGGCACCAAGGGCCTGGCCTGGCACGTCCGGGAGGCGGACATCGTCATCGCCGCCGCCGGTTCGCCCGGCCTGGTCACCAAGGACATGCTGCGCCCCGGCGCGGCCGTCCTGGACGTCGGCATCACCCGTACCGACCAGGGCCTGGTCGGTGACATCCACCCGGACGCCGCGACCGTCGCCGGCCGGCTCGCGCCCATGCCCGGCGGGGTCGGACCCATGACACGGGCCATGCTGCTCGCCAATGTCGTCGAGGCCGCCGAGAAGAAGGCCGGCGCGGCATGAACCCGCACATCCCCGACTGAGGCTGGACCCCTGTGACCGTCATGGCCCACACCACCACCCCTTCCCGGCCGGGTACGCCCGAGCTGCACCCGCACGGGCTGCCCCGGCCCGGCCGGACCCTGGTCATGGGCGTCGTGAACGTCACGCCCGACTCGTTCTCGGACGGCGGGCTGTCGTTCGCCCCGGAGGCGGCCGTCGCGCACGGACTCGCGCTGGTCGGGCAAGGTGCGGACATCGTGGACGTGGGCGGTGAGTCCACCCGGCCCGGCGCCGTGCGTCCGCCGGTGGCGGAGGAGCTGCGCCGGGTGCTGCCCGTGGTCCGGGAACTGGCCGCGGCGGGCGCGGTCGTCAGCGTCGACACCATGCGGGCCGAGGTCGCCGCCCGTGCGCTGGACGCGGGCGCGCGGCTGATCAACGACGTCTCCGGGGGGCTCGCCGATCCCGCGATGCTGCCGTTGATGGCGCGGACCGGAGCGCCGTACGTCGTCATGCACTGGCGCGGACACGCCGCGGGCATGCAGGCGAACGCCCGCTACGGCGATGTCGTGACGGAGGTGCTCGGCGAACTGCGGGCGAGGGTCGACGCCGCGCTGGCCGCGGGGATCGCGCCCGGGTGTCTGATCGTCGACCCGGGGCTGGGCTTCGCGAAGGAGGCCGGGCACAACTGGGAGCTGCTCGGCCGGCTGGCGGAGGTGCGCGCGCTGGGCTGTCCCGTGCTCGTGGGGGCCTCGCGCAAGTCGTTCCTGGGCGCCCTGCTGGCGGACCCGGTGACGGGGCTGCCCCGTCCGGCGGCGCAGCGGGACGCCGCGACCACGGCCGTGTCCGTGCTGGCCGCGGCGCAGGGTGTGTGGTGTCTGCGCGTGCACGACGTCGCCTCGACGCTGGACGCGGTACGGGTGACCGCCCGCTGGGGTGACGAGGGTGGGCCGGGCTGAACCGAGGGGTCAGCCCAGATGGCCCATCCGGCGGCTGATCTCCGCCGCGCCCTCGACCAGCAGGGGGGCGAGTTCATGGATGCGCGCCTCGGTGAAGCGGTAGGCGGGGCCGGAGGCGCTGAGCGCGGCGATGACCTCGCCGTCCCGGGAGCGGATCGGGGCCGCCATGGCGTGCAGCCCGATCTCGAGCTCCTCCAGCGTCATCGCGTACCCGCGGTCGAGCGCCTCGGTGAGGTTCTTCTCCAGCTTGGACTTCACCGTCAGGGTGTGCGGCGTCAGCTTGCGCAGCCCGGCCGAGGTGAGCACGTCGGCGCGGGCCTGCGTGGGCAGATGGGCGAGCAGGATCTTGCCGCTCGACGTGGCGTGCAGCGGGGTGAGCTGCCCCACCCAGTTGTGCGCGCCGACGGCGCCGGGGCCGCGTACCTGATGGAGGTTGACGGCGTAGTGCTCCTGGAGGACCGCGATGTTGACGGTCTCGCCGATCCGGTCGCTGAGCCGCTCGCACACCACCCGGCCCTGCTGGGTGATGTCGAGCCGGCCCGTCACCGCGCCGGCCAGCCGCACGAGCCCGAAACCGAGCCGGTACTTGCCGCGCTCGGCCGTCTGCTCGACCAGACCGCGTGCCTCCAGCGCGCCGAGCAGGCGGAACGCCGTCGACTTGTGGACGTCGATCTCGGCGGCGACCTCGCTGACACCGGCCTCGCCGCGCTGGGCGAGGATCTCCAGGACGCTGACGGCGCGGTCGACGGACTGCACGCCGTTCACCGCACCTGACGTTGCGCCCTCTGCCGCGTAGTTGCTCATAGCGCAACTATACGCAATGGCCGAGGGAGGGCGATGGGCCGCCTCGACCGGACAAGGGGTCGAACGGACACTTGACGCCGCCTGGTTCCCCGCACCCTAGGGCCGGTCCTTCGTCAGCGGAAGACCACGGTGCACTTGCCATTGACCAGGACGCGGCTCTCGCTGTGCCACTCCACGGCGCGGGCGAGCACCCGGGCCTCGACGTCGCGGCCGATGGTGACCAGCTCGTCGGGGTCGCGGGAGTGGTCCACCCGGACGACGTCCTGTTCGATGATCGGGCCCTCGTCGAGGTCGGACGTGACGTAGTGCGCCGTGGCCCCGACGAGCTTCACCCCGCGCTGGTACGCCTGGACGTACGGCCGTGCGCCCTTGAAGCTGGGCAGGAAGGAGTGGTGGATGTTGATGGCCCGGCCGTCGAGCTGCTTGCACAGGTCGTCGGAGAGGATCTGCATGTAGCGGGCCAGCACCACCAGGTCGACGTCCAGTTCGCTCACCAGCTCCAGCAGCCGCGCCTCGGCCTCGGCCTTGGTGTCCCTGGTCACCGGGATGTGGTGGAAGGGGATGCCGTAGCTCCGCGCCAGCGGCTCGAAGTCGCGGTGGTTGGAGACGATCGCCGGGATCTCGATGCGGAGCGAACCGGTGGACCTGCGGAAGAGCAGGTCGTTCAGGCAGTGGCCGAACTTCGAGACCATGATCAGGGTGCGCGTGGGGGTCGAGGCGTCGTGCAGCTGCCAGCTGATCCCGTACGCCTGCCCGACCGGGCCGAAGCCGGTCCGCAGGTCCTCCAGCGAGACGCCGGGGTCCGACACGTCGAAGTGCACCCGCATGAAGAAGCGGCCCGAGATCCGGTCGTCGAACTGCCGGCTCTCCAGGATGTTGCCGGAGCGGTTCAGCAGGAAGGTGGTCACGGCATGGACCAGGCCGGCCTGGTCAGGGCAGGACAGGGTGAGGACGAACTCGCGGCCGGGCTGCGGTCGAGGAGACATGGCCATCCTCCGTGATCGGGTGCGCAACATGTCTGGCGCGTGCGTATTGCGCAACACTGTGGGCGATACGCAACATGCTCCAATGGTGGCGACCCGGCGGTCAAGGGGTCAGGGGCGGCGGAGATGGCCCAGGCGGTGCGAGATCTCCTCGGCGGCCGCCCGCACGGCGGCGCAGACCTCCGGCAGCCGCTGCGCGGTGAGCCGGACGGACGGTCCCGACGCGCTGAGCGCGGCGACCGCCTGCCCGTTGAACGTGAAGACCGGCGCGGCCACCGCGTTCAGGCCCGGTTCGAGCTCCTCGAGGCTGTACGCGACACCGTCCGCGCGGGCCTTTTCGAGCTGGGCCCGCAGGATCGCGGGGTCGGTGACGGTGTGCGGGGTGTAGCTCTCCAGGGGCTCGGTGAGCCGGTCCGCGAGCTCGGGGTCGGGCAGATGGGCCAGCAGGATCTTGCCACTGGACGTGGCGTGCAGCGGGGTGCGCCGGCCCAGCCAGTTGTGCGTGGTGAGGGCCGAGGGGCCGAGCACCTGGTCGATGTTGATCGCGGCGTCCCGGTCCAGGATCGCCAGGTTGATGGTCTCCGCGATCCGGTGCGCCAGCCGCTCGCACACCGGGCGGCTCTGCTGGGAGAGGTCCAGCCGGGCCGTGGCGGCACCGGCGAGGCGGATCAGGCCGAGGCCCAGGCGGTACTTGCCCCGCTCCTCCGTCTGCTCGATGAGTCCGCGCATCTCCAGGGCGGTGGCGAGGCGGGACGCCGTGGACTTGTGCACCCCGAGTGCGGCGGCCATGTCGGTGACGCCCGCCTCGTCGTGCCGGCCCAGGAGTTCGAGGATGGTCGCCGCCCGGTCGACCGACTGCACCGGGGACTCGGGCTGTGCCGGAGCGTCCGTACCGTCGCTCATTGCCGCTGTCGCTCCTCCGTCGTTGTTTCTCTATAGAGAACGAGTATCGCATTATGCAACATCGTCCGAGCGCGCCGAAACCCTTGACAGTGGAAGTCCGCGAGGGGACAGTTTCGGCGAACGTTGCTTATAGCGAAGAGTGTTGCGATATACGCAACAGGAAATCGACCCTCGCCCTCTCCGAAGGTGACACGATGACCAGCACGAACCTGCCGCCCAGCCTGATCCCCACGCTGACCGGCGAGTACTACACCGACCCCGAGGTCTTCGCCCAGGAGCAGGAGCGGGTCTTCGAGGCCATGTGGTTCTGCGTGGCCCGCGCCTCCGAACTGGACAAGCCCGGCGCGTTCCGCACGTACCAGGTCGGCCGGGAGAGCGTGCTCGTCTCCCGGGCCCGCCACAACTCGGTCAAGGCGTTCCTCAACGTCTGCCGGCATCGCGGCGCCAGACTCTGCACCGAGGAGTCCGGCGAGGTCAAGCGAGCCTTCCAGTGCCCCTACCACGCCTGGACGTACGGCCTGGACGGCAAGCTCGTCGCGGCCCCGAACCTGACCTCGATGCCCGACATCGACCGGACCGAGTACGGCCTGGTCAACGTCCATGTCCGTGAATGGCTCGGCTATGTGTGGGTCTGCCTCGCCGACGAGCCGCCGTCCTTCGAGGCGGACGTGCTGGGCGCGGTCGTCGAACGCCTCGGCGATGTCGCCTCCATCGAGCGCTACGACGTCGACAGTCTCTCCGTCGGCAAGCGCATCACGTACGACGTGAAGGCGAACTGGAAGCTCATCATCGA
>NZ_JBEXXK010000124.1:0-5585 GCF_040630405.1 Streptomyces sp. NPDC005811 | reverse complement strand
CGCACCAAGCAAAAACGACGTCCTCCGGACGGGCACCCCGCCCCATTTTCCCGGCCCCGGGGTGAGGCCGAAAGGCCTCGGGATGACTGGCTACGAATGCCTGCCCCACTGAGATCCGTACGCCTACGTTCGCCGAAGAACTCTACGGCGTCGACCGGGCGTTCCGTGCCGGTCTCGTCGAGGATCTCGCACAGCGCATCGAGCCGGCCGAGCCGCAGGCCCCGGCGGTCTGCATTCTGGATACGGGCATCGCTCAGGAGCATCTTCTCCTCAAGCCGTCGTTGCACGAGCGCGCCTACAGTGCGCTGCCTGAGGCCTCACCGGCCGACCTGAGCGGGCACGGTACCCAGATGGCCGGACTCGCCCTCTTCGGTGACCTAGCCTCGGCCCTGGAGTCTCAGGGGCCGGTGGCGCTCGGCCACGGCCTGGAATCCGTGAAGATCCTCAACGACGACCACGCGGCGGCCGCGCATCCGCGTACCTACGCCGAAACGACCGCGAATGCCGTGGCGATGGCTGAGATCGGCAACGGAGGCCCTGCACCGTCCGCACGGATCTTCTCGATGGCCGTGACGCGGCGGTCGGGTGACGGAGAAAACGGCACCGACGGTACGGCGACGCTGTGGTCGGCCACGCTGGATGCCCTGGCAGCGGGCACCGATGTGACCGTGCGCGAGGACCGAATCGATCTGATCGGTGCCCCGGATCCTGAGGCTTCGCGACTGATCATTGTGAGTGCCGGCAACATCCGTGGCGCGATTCCCGAGCAGATGCGCTTCGAAAGCGGCGAGCTTGATCCCCTCCAGCTGTCCGATCTTTCCCGCATCGAGGAGCCCGCGCACGCGCACAACGTCCTGACCGTCGGCGCCTACACCCAGTTGGACACCGTCCCCGACGGCGGCCTGTTTCAGGGATTCCGGCCTCTGGCCGCGCCGGGCAGCTTGTCGCCGTTCAGCCGCACATCCGTGGCACTGGCCAACGCGGCCGTGACCAAGCCCGACATCGTGCTGGAAGGCGGCAACATGCTTGTCGCACCGGACGGGAGTGTCCTGGACGAACACGATCTGCTGAGCGTGACGACCACTCACCGCGACCCGGCTCGCCAGCTGACCTGGACGAACGCCACAAGTGCCGCCACCGCCCAGGCGGCCGCGCTCGCCGCGCTGGCGATGCGCGCCTACCCCGGGCTGCGCCCGGAAACAGTACGCGCCCTGCTCGTCCATGAAGCCCAGTGGACGCCCGCCATGGTCGACCAGGGCCTGTTCAAGAGGACTGGCACCCCCAAGCTGGCCAAGGGCGCATTGATGCGGCAGGTGATCCGCCGCTACGGGTGGGGCGTGCCCACCGCGGAGCGGATCCAGAGCAGCGCCTCCAACGCCGTCACTATGATCATCGAGAACACCCTGGTGCCGCTGAGAAGGATCAAGGGCGGCCAGGTCAGGCTAGCCGAACTCAAGCTTCACCAGCTTCCGTGGCCTCTGGAACAACTCCGCGAACTGGCTGAGACCACCGTGGACCTGCGGGTCACTCTCGCCTACATGATTGAGCCCAACCCGGGCCGACGCGGCATGCTCGGACGCTACAGCTATGCCTCACACGGACTGCGCTTCGCCATCAAGGGCCCCACCGAGTCCAATGACGCTTTCCAAAACAGACTGGCAGAGCAAGCCGAGCACGAGACAGACGATGCCGGCCACCCCAGGGCGTTCGAGTCCCACTCCCACTGGCTGGTAGGCCCCAGATCCCGGAATCTCGGGTCCCTGCACGCGGACATCTGGCGCGGATCGGCAGCAGACCTCGCCGAGTGCGGAACGCTGGCCGTCTACCCGGTGGGCGGCTGGTGGAAAGCAAACAAACGCGCCGACCGCATCGGGCTCCCCGTCAGCTACGCCCTCCTGATCTCCCTCAAAACTCCAGACATCAGCACCGACCTATACACCCCCATCGCCACCCAGCTCGGCGTGCCGATCGAGGTCACGCCTTCTGCTGAAATCGAGGTCACAGACGGCATCCCCATCCAGATGGATTTCGGCTGGTGACCTCGGTGACGGCACAGCCCCACGAGTGACGCGCCAAAAGCGCCGTCCGGCGGCATACTGCCGCCACCCAGCTTAGGGGGTGCATTCCCAACCCCGGAGGGGCCAGGCCAGATGCCGCCCCGAGCAAGGCGTAGAGGACGGCTTACGCCGTGCTGCTGCATGGACCGGCTGCGTGCTCAGGCGGCGCCGACGCGAGTCCGTGGCTGCTGCTGCGCGACCGCACCGCCAAGCGCCTGTAACCGACGCACCAGCAGAAGCCACTTCAGGGATGCTTCTCGGAAGTTCAGCCTGAGCTGCTCCTCCGATTGACATGTCAGTGTCTCGTCATGGGCATCCCCGGGTCCCGGTGGTGTCCCCGAGGAGATCCTTGCTGCCACCGGCCGGACGCGACAACGACGCTGACCACCGAAGCCCCCAGCAAGACGCCGACGAGCCCCGTCCATGCACCAGCCGGGACGCACATCGGCCTCCACCAGGACCCTTGACGGCCTCACACGAGTACGCCCAGTGCCCGACGCGGAACAGCGGCGCGAGAGCGGTCAGCCGGTTCACCACCACTACCTCGATCACCTGGCCGTGCGTCAGGTCCGCCCGCGAATCCAGAGGCCGCAGCCCGTCGAGGATCCCTGCGACGTCCAGCGGACGCCTTCGAGCACTCCGCCTCCGTCATGTCGGAGATATGACTCGAGATGCGGTTCGTCCGCCGCGTTGCCGAACCTGTGCGCGAGGCAGTCACACGACGGTGGTAGCGAGTTGGACTCTACGCACGCGGAACCGAAAGGCTTCGGCAACAGGGCCTCCTGGCACTCGGTTGCGATCGCACCCCCGAACTACCAAGCGGCCCTGCTCGCATGTATTCGGTGCCCCCGCGACTACCCGATCAGGAACCCTGTTCGACCAGACCGGCCCCGTGATCGATAAGCGGACGGCGTCTCAACAAGAAAGGCATCGGCAGCCCGGGCGAACAGGACTGCAGCTCCGCCGCGATCGCCGACGCTCGCCGGGCTCACGTAGGTGACCAGGACAGTGCCGCGGGTGTCGACGATAAGGCGGCGCTTGATGCCGCTGACCTTCCTGCCGCCGTCGTACCCGTGCAGGCCGCCGCGCTCACTGGCCCTGACGCTCTGACTGTCCACGATGGTCGAGCTGGGAGTGGGATCCCGGCCGAGCTACACCCGCTCGCTTTCGCGCAGCGCCGTCAACATCCGCTCCCAAATGGCCTGCCGGGACCGAAGCGCAATACGTGACCGATCTTGGCCTAGATCACCTCCTAGCTGGTCTGCTTATCGTTTCGCTGATTTGGGGATGTGTGTCCCCTCCGCCGGAGTGCCCAAGCTCTGAGGTAAATACCGGCGTCGATAAACTCGTTCGCTCCTGCCTCCCCGGTGCCCCTCCCTTGCAACTGCTGGACGAGCTGCCCGCAGCTTCTGGCCGTGCCATGCGACCGGGGTAGCGACCGTAGTCATGTGCCATCCGAGGCGAACAGATCGTCAAAGTAGCGACACGACCGGGCCACCCACCGACGGTGTGACTGCCGCATGGCACCCTTTCAGGGGGGGGAGGATCACGTTCAAGTCGCGGCCGGCGCTCCACCATCGAAGGTCCCCGCCTAAATCCCCCGGGTAGGGGCCTTCCGTGTTCTGACCTACTTCTTAGGCGAGGGCCCGCTCGGGCTGCCAGCGCTCATTCTTGTGCTCTGGCGTTCCGTGACTGCGCGCACCCAAAGCCTTTTTGCTGCTTCAATACTGTCGAGTGGTGGCCGCACCCCCAGCCTGCTTGCCGATTGCGTCAAGATTTGAATGAGAACTTCAAGGGAAGCGAATTCCATCGGTATCGTTTTACTCGTCAGCCATCCATGGATCGTAGTCTTGGACATGCGGACAGCAGGGTTCAAGCGCGATGCGTGGTTTTCAATCTCCCTCAAGGACGGCCTTCCAGCCGCCAAGTACAAGTCGTGCAGAAATGCATTGAGGTCCTGAGCTGCATGGCCCGTCATGCTGACATGCGGAGTTAGCGAGCGCTGGTCCTTCTCAGCGGCCGTCTCACGGTCAGCCCTGCGCTTGTGCGCGAGCTGATCGTTGCACGCGGCGTCGTACGCGCTGAGTACGGTCTCCGCTTCCTCTATCGTGCAGTTCACCGCCCTCACGATCTCGTGCACCAGCTTCCTGCTGGGAAGCTTCGGACCAACGAGCGCGCGGTGAAGCGCCTGCCGCGTGCAATAAATGTTGCCCTCGCTCACCAGCTCCGCCAGGGACTTATTCCCGTAGCGCCGCACGTAGCGCTGGAGAACGTCGAAGAATTCGTACTGCGGGCCCGGTGGAGCTTGTGGCTCCCCGAGGGGTTTCTTCGCCAAAAGGGTTCCCTACGTCTCTTGATCAGCAACCGTATGACACTCTTGTGTCAACCTAGTGTCCACTGCATGTCCCAGATCATCTAGGGCTACTACCAGGCGTTTTCTGGCTGTGTTACCAAAGTTGGGTACGGACACCCCCGGACGTCCGTCCGGCCAGACGGCCACTTAGATCCCAACCAGAACCGTCGGGCCGGACCGCGCCATGACCGAAAGCTGGCTAAATGCACACCCGGTCTGCTTTACAGAGTGCCCTATGCCGACGCTGGAGCGGAAGCGGCAGGCGTCCCGTCCGCCTTTGGGTTGGCAGTGTGATCCTGGCTCTCTGGATCTCCATTGCAGGCATGCCCGCTGCCGCTGGTGCCGAGTCCGCCAGCTGCCCGGTAGTTGGCGCCTGCACTACAACGGCGAACACCGCACCTGCGCCAAGCGTCCCAGTGACTCCTGCGGCGGCTGATCCTGTCGCGGTGACGCCCAGCGAGACCAGCGCACTCATCCAGCGGCTCAACAAGCTGTTCCGCAGCATCCTGCTGGTATCCATAGCAGTTCTCATCGGCGTCATCTGCGGGATCGTGAACACCTGGGTGGCGCGGAGGGAACCCAAGAGCTGGCCTACTTCCCTCGCCCGCGGTACGGCAGCCCTGGCCGTCGCAATCGGCCTGGTGCTCGCAGTCTTCACCTTCCTTGGGCTCGCCGGCTGACTGCATAGGGAAATCGAGCCGGGGTGCCCCCGAGCCCTCTGGGCCGGGGGCGCCCGCCCCAGTCGAGGACGCCTCCGCATGCCCGCCGATTCTTGATCTGGGAGAAAGCCGCAGGCCGACTACCATCTCCGCCCGCCTCAGAGCGACGATCAAGGAGCGGCCCCATGTTCCACGGCTCGATACCCGCACCCCTCCGCTCGATCATCTACGAGCACGCCGGGACCTGGCCCGGAGAAGACATCTACGTCGGCTGCTCCGGGAACTTCACGATCGAACGCGTACTGCCCGCCCGCTTCGGCGACAGCCGGCGCGTCCACGGCAACGACATCCAGGCCTACAGCTCCGCCCTCGGCTGGTACCTCGCCGGAGACGACCTCAACTACACCCTGCGCGAGGAGTACGAGAGGAGCAAGCCAGACTGCTGTCATAGTCGTGACTTGGCTTCACTGTCGCTGTTCTCCTTCATCGTTTTGGATTATTGCGGTCTTCTGGTGG
>NZ_JBEXXK010000123.1:0-5589 GCF_040630405.1 Streptomyces sp. NPDC005811 | reverse complement strand
GGAGTGGGAGCGGTTCGCTCCCGCGTACACGAGTGTGCGTCCCAGCGCGTTGCTTGCGAGTCTTCCCGAAGCCCGCACCACCCCCACCACCAGCGCGGCCTCCGGGCAGCAGGACGGCACAGGCAACGCCGGGCTGAGGGAGAAGCTCGGGGGGCTGTCCGCGGACGAGCGAGGGCAGGCACTGCTCGACGCTGTGCGCAGGCGGGCGGCCGAGGTACTGGGCCACGGGGACACCGGCGGTGTCGGATCGGGCCAGGCCTTCCGGGAACTCGGCGTCGACTCACTCACCGCCGTCGAGCTGCGCAACCGGCTCGCCACCGACACCGGCCTCAAGCTGCCCAGCACCCTCGTCTTCGACTACCCGACCCCCCGCCACCTGGCGGCCTTCCTCGAAGCCGAACTGTTCGGCGCCGAGGAAGCGGAACCGGAGACCGCCCTCGCGGCCGAGCTGGACCGGCTGGCCGCCACGATTTCAAGGCTTTCCCCAGATAACAGCGCCAGGACTCTCGCGAAGGCGCGCCTGCGCAGCATGCTGACCGAGCTGGGTGATCAGAGCGAGGGTGATCCCAAAGCCTCCGTCACCCAGCACCTCGAGGCGGCCTCGGACGACGAGATCTTCGACTTCATCAACCGGGAACTCGGCCGGTCCTGAGCGCCCGCGTCACAGCAGGCCGATCCGTTCCTACCGCTACGACGTATGGGGCAAGTTCCAATGGCGAATGAAGACAAGCTCCGGGACTACCTCAAGTGGGTCACCGCCGACCTGTCCGAGACGCGTCGGCGGCTCCAGGAGCTGGAGGCCCGCGAGGACGAGCCCATCGCGATCGTCGGTATGAGCTGCCGGTTCCCCGGCGGGGTGCGGTCCCCCGAGGACTACTGGCAGCTGCTGGCCGACGGCACCGACGCCATCTCCGCATGGCCCACGGACCGCGGTTGGGACGCCGAGGCGCTCTACGACCCGGAAGCCCGGCGCGCGGACGGCAGCTACGCCCGTGAAGGCGGCTTCGTCCACGACGCCGGGGACTTCGACCCCGCGTTCTTCGGGATCTCGCCCCGCGAGGCCGTCGCGATGGACCCCCAGCAGCGGCTGCTCCTGGAGGCGTCCTGGGAGGCGTTCGAACACGCCGGCGTCGACCCCGAGTCGGCGCGGGGCGGCCGCGCGGGCGTCTTCGTGGGGTGCAGCAACCAGGAGTACGGCGCCGGCCTCGGTGACATCCCCGACGACGTACGCGGCCACCTGCTCACCGGTAACTCCACCTCCGTGGTCTCCGGGCGCGTCTCGTACGCGCTAGGCCTGGAAGGTCCCGCGGTGACCGTGGACACGGCTTGTTCGTCGTCGCTGGTGGCCCTGCATCTGGCGGTGCAGGCGCTGCGGGGCGGCGAGTGCGATCTGGCGCTGGCCGGTGGTGTGACGGTGATGTCCACGCCGGGTGTGTTCGTGGAGTTCTCGCGGCAGCGGGGGCTTGCCGAGGACGGGCGGTGCAAGGCGTTCGCGGAGGCGGCCGACGGCACCGGCTGGTCCGAGGGTGTGGGCATGCTGCTGGTGGAGCGGTTGTCTGATGCGCGGCGCAACGGGCATCGGGTGCTGGCGGTGGTGCGGGGCAGCGCGGTCAACCAGGACGGTGCCAGCAATGGTCTGACGGCGCCGAACGGTCCGTCGCAGCAGCGGGTGATCCGGGCCGCGTTGGCGGGTGCCGGGCTGTCTGCCGCGGACGTGGACGCTGTTGAGGCGCATGGGACGGGTACGGCGCTGGGTGATCCGATCGAGGCGCAGGCGCTGATCGCGACGTACGGCCAGCATCGTGAGCGGCCGTTGTGGCTGGGGTCGGTGAAGTCGAACATCGGGCACACGCAGGCCGCCGCCGGTGTCGCCGGTGTGATCAAGATGGTGCTGGCGATGCGGCACGGTGTGCTGCCGCGGACGCTGCATGTGGATGCGCCGTCGTCGCATGTGGACTGGTCGGCGGGTGCGGTCGAGCTGTTGACGCAGGAGCGGGAGTGGATCGGCGAGGAGGGCCGGCCGCGGCGCGCCGCAGTGTCCGCCTTCGGCGTGAGCGGCACCAACGCCCACGCCATTCTCGAAGAGGCACCCGAAGACGAGGCCCCCGAGAACGCGGACGGCCCCGGCGACGAAGCCCCGGCGCATCCCGACGCGCCCGCCGCCGCCCGCGCGTTGCCGCAGCGCGCCCCCCGGGTGCTGCCCTGGGTCCTGTCCGCCCGTACCCCCGAAGCCCTGCCCGCCCAGGCCACCCGTCTCCTCGCGCATCTGACGGAACACCCCGGCACGACACCCCTCGACCTCGCCCGGTCCCTCGCCACACACCGGTCGGCACTGCCGTACCGGGCCGCCGTCATCGGCGCCGACCAGGCCGGACTCGTCGAAGCGCTGACCGCGTTCGCCCACGGCGACCGCGCCGAGGGCATCGTCACCGGCACCGCCCAGCCCGACGGCCGCACCGCCTTCCTCTTCGCCGGCCAGGGCGCCCAGCGGCTGGGCATGGGCCGTGAACTCCACGACGAGTACCCGGTCTTCGCCGACGCCTTCGACGCCGTGGACGCGGAACTGCCGTTCGACCTGCGGGAGGTGGTGTTCGGGGAGGACGCCGAGCGTCTGAATCGCACGGAGTTCGCCCAGCCCGCCCTGTTCGCCCTCGAAGTGGCGCTGTTCCGGCTGCTGGAGTCGTGGGGTGTGCGTCCGGACGTGCTCGCCGGGCATTCGATCGGTGAGATAGCGGCGGCTCATGTGGCGGGGGTGTGGTCGCTGGCGGACGCGTGTCGTCTGGTGGTGGCGCGGGGTCGGCTGATGCAGGCGTTGCCGGCTGGTGGTGCGATGGTGGCGGTGCAGGCGTCCGAGGACGAGGTGCTGCCGCTGCTGAGCGGTGAAGTGGGTGTCGCTGCGGTCAACGGGCCGCGTGCGGTGGTGGTTTCGGGTGCCGTCGGGGCCGTCGGTGGGATCGCGGAACATTTCCGTGGTGAGGGGCGGAAGGTCACGGCTCTGCGGGTGAGCCATGCCTTCCACTCGCCGCTGATGGAGCCGATGCTCGACGACTTCCGGGCCGTGGCCGAGAGCCTCACCTACGCGGAACCGAGCCTCCCGATCGTCTCCACCCTCACGGGCACGGCCGCCACCGCGGAGGAACTGCGCTCCCCGGAGCACTGGGTGCGCCATGTGCGCCAGGCGGTCCGCTTCGCCGACGCCGTGCGCACCCTCGCCGCGCGGGGCACCACGCGCTACCTCGAACTGGGGCCCGACGGCACGCTCACCGCGCTGGCACAGGGCTGCCCGGAGGCGGTCGCCGTCGCGGACTCCGGCGGCAGCGACGGCGTGCTGTTCACACCCGCCCTGCGCAAGGACCGGGACGGTGCCACCGACCTCGTCACGGCGCTCTCCCGGCTCCACGCCCACGGCGCCACGATCGCCTGGGAGGCGGTCCTCCCCGGCGGACACCGGGTGGAGCTGCCCACGTACGCCTTCCAGCACCAGCGCTACTGGCTGGCGGACCACGGCCGCCCGGCCCAGGGCCGCGGCGCGGACGGCGAGCGGTCGGCCGCCGGCGCCGTCGAGGCGGAGTTCTGGAACGCCGTCGAGCGCGGCGACCTCGGTTCCCTCGCCCAGTCGCTGGGGCTCGCCGAGGAGTCCCTGAACGCCCTGGTCCCGGCCCTGTCGTCCTGGCGCCACCGCAGTCTGGAACGCTCCCGGGCCGACCAGTGGCTCTACCGGACCCACTGGACGCCGCTCGAACCGTCGACCGTCACCGCGCTCTCCGGCCGCTGGCTCGTGCTCCGGCCCGAAGGCACCGCACAGGACGTCGGCATCGACACCCTCACGGCGGAACTCGCCGCACGCGGTGCCGCCCCCGTGGCGGTCGAACTCCCCGCCACCCCCGAACGGGCCTCTCTCGCCGCGCGGATGGCTGCCGCCGCCTCCGGCGACGAGGTCTCGGGGATCGTCCTCGACACCCGTGCCTGCACGGATGCCGTACAGGCGTGCGCCGCGGTCGCCGGCCTGCTTCAGGCGTTGGGTGATGTGGGTGTGGGTGGTCGGGTGTGGGTGGTGACGTGTGGTGGTGTGTCGGTGGGTCGTTCGGACGGTCCGGTGGATCCGGTGCAGGGTGCGGTGTGGGGTGTGGGCCGGGTGGCGGCTCTGGAGTACCCGGATCGCTGGGGTGGTCTGATCGACCTGCCGGAGGTCCTCGACCGCCGCGCCGCGCACCGGTTCGCCGCCGTCCTCGCCGGTGGACTCGCCGATGAGGACCAGATCGCGGTGCGTGGGTCGGGTGCGTTCGGTCGTCGGTTGGAGCGGGTGCGTGCCGGTGGTGGGGACGGGGGTTGGTCTCCGCGGGGGACGGTGTTGATCACGGGTGGTACGGGTGTGTTGGGTGCGCGGGTGGCGCGGTGGGTGGCGGTGGAGGGTGCGGGGCATGTGGTGTTGACGAGTCGTCGGGGGTTGGGGGCTCCGGGTGCGGTGGAGTTGCGGGATGAGTTGGTGGGGTTGGGGGTGCGGGTGTCGGTCGTGGAGTGTGATGCGGCTGATCGTGCAGCGTTGGCAGGGGTGTTGGCGGAGTATCCGGTCGATGCGGTGGTGCATACGGCGGGTGTGCTGGACGACGGTGTGATCGATGCGTTGACGCCGGAGCGGTTCGCGACGGTGTTGCGGGCGAAGGCGCTGGGTGCGTTGCATCTGGACGAGCTCACCCGTGACCGCGACCTGGACGCCTTCGTCCTCTTCTCCTCCTTCGCGGGCAGTATCGGAGCGGCGGGGCAGGGCAACTACGCGGCGGCCAACGCCTTCCTCGACACGCTCGCCGAGCGGCGCCGGGCGGCCGGGCTGCCCGCCACCTCGATCGCATGGGGTCCGTGGGCCGACGGCGGCATGGCCGACGAAACCCGTTCCGCCTCGCGGATGCGCCGAGGCGGCGTCCTCCCCCTGAACGCCGAGGCCGCCGTGAAGGTCCTCGCTCGCGCGGTGGCATCCGACACGCCCGCCGTCGTCGTCGCCGATCTCGAGTGGGCGGACTTCGCACCCGCCCTCACCGTGACGCGCCCGAACCCGCTGATCGCCTCGCTGCCCGAGGCCCGCGCGACCCTGGAGCCCGTCACGAAGGGGGCCGGCCACACCGAGATCGACGACAGCGCCGGCCTGCTCGGCCGCCTGACCGGGCTCACCTCCGCCGAACAGGACCGTGTCCTGCTGGAGACCGTCCAGTTCTGTGCGGCCGGAGTGCTCGGCTATGCGGGCGCGGCCGCCGTGCCGGCCGAGCGTGCCTTCCGTGACCTGGGCGTCGACTCCCTGATCGCGGTCGAACTCCGCAACGGGCTCACCGCCGTCACGGGTGTCACCGGCCTGGCCGCCACGGTGGTGTTCGACTATCCGACACCGGCGGCGCTCGCGCGGCACCTGCGGGAGCGGTTGCTGGGCGATGCGGCGGAGGCGGAGGCCGTTGCGTCTGCTTCTGTGGGTCTGGCGGCGGGCGACGATCCGGTGGTGATCGTGGGGATGGCGTGCCGGTTCCCGGGTGGGGTGCGGGATCCGGAGGGTCTGTGGCGGCTGCTGTCCGAGGGCGCTGACGCGGTGGGCCCGTTCCCGGC
>NZ_JBEXXK010000122.1:0-5704 GCF_040630405.1 Streptomyces sp. NPDC005811 | reverse complement strand
GGAAGAGCCCTATCGACTACGAACACGACTACTGGGCCAGCTTCACCGAGGAGCTGGCTGCATAGGAAGGTCTCCACAGTTCGAGGGGATTGACACAGCCGGGGATCGGGGCGCTCGCCCGCTGGGCAGCCAGTTCGTCGGCATCGACACCCACTGGTTCGAGGTCGGAATGAAGGTGTCGGGCATCTCGCCGACGAACACTTATCCGCGTCGGCCGCCGACGGGGCCAGGACGACGAAGCCTCCAGGCCCCGCGCTCGCAGTTGCTGATCAATGGCTTGGGAATCTGCGGCTCGGGCGGGACCGGGCGGGCGCCGTCGATGTCGCTGCGCCCGCCGGGCTCGCTGCGACGTAGCCGGGCGCCGCGAACACCATGTCGGCACGCAGGCTGCCACGGGCCGGAGCCAGGAACGTGCCGCCCATGGGCAGCACGGTCTCCGTGGACCAGGCCCTGAGCCGTCGGCCGCCGCAGGCGAGCTGGTGCTTGCGGGCTGCGTCGGCTCGGGCGGGGTCTGGAGGAAGGCGTCCAAGACGTCGGTCACGACGCGGGCGTGCTTCGCGCCGGAGGCCGCTGCCGCCTTCGCGGTGCCGCCCATCTCCCGGGCCGGACCGTCGAGGACTCTGGCGCCAAGTTGAAGAGGACCGGTCGTAAGGGAAGACGCTACAGGTCTGGGTTCCGGTCAGTGCTGTGTCGGAGAGGCCTCACGACTGATCAGGAAGAGAGCTCGGTCATCAATGACTTGATCCGGCACTGCATTGATGAGGTGCCACGATGCGCCGTGCATTCCGTTGGTTGCATAGCGGTCGGCTTCGTCGGTGAGGTGGTCGATGCCCTCGTCGATGTCGCGGTGAAAGGACGAGACCAGGCCGTCTGTGAAAAGCATCAGGACATCACCGGGGCGAAGTGAGCCCTTGACTGGATCGTACGGGTCACCGTGGTACAGCCCGAGGAGCGGCCCTTGAGCCTTCTTTTCTTCCCAGCGGCCGGTGTCCGCGCTGCGTTGCAGACCTGGCGGATGGCCGGCGGAGAAGAGTTCGTAGTCGCCTGAATCAAGATCCAAGGCGAGGTGTACGGAAGTCGCGAAGCCGTCGTCCCAGTCCTGCCGCAGCAGGTATCCGTTCGCTGCTGGGAGGAACGCACGGGGCGGGAGCGAGCCCAGCAGACCGCTGAAGGCACCGGACAAGAGCACCGCGCGTGAGCCTGCGTCCGGTCCCTTGCCGGAAACGTCCGTCATTGCGGCCTCCAACATGCGGCCACCATTAGTGAGCGTCGCGACAACGAAGTCACCTGAGAAGGAGTAGCCCTCTGCCGGGCGCAGTGACATTTCCCGGTGCCAGCCTGGCGGCAGTTGTGGCAGCTTGCTCTGTACCCGGATGTGTTCCCGCAGGTCGATCATCATGGCGCGGTGCGGCCTCGGCGATTCGTCGCCGCTGCGGGGCGGTTGCCAGTTGTTCGGGGTTGTCCGGGACAACCTTGTGGACTGATCAGTCTGCTCCGCGACGGAGGGAGCCTGATATTCGAGTGCACGATGCAGTTGTCCAGGCACGATCGTGACTTCCGAGCTGTCAGTGTCTGTGGCAGGGCAGGCTGCGTATGCCCAGTAGCCCGTGTCGTCGCCTGCTTGCAGGACGGCTTCGTGCCCTTCGTTGAGAACTGCGCGCGCTTTGTCCAGCGCCTGTTCTACATCGTTGAGGCCTTGATCATCCGGCAATGTCGCGAGCAGCTCAGGCTGAGGTACTCGCGGAGCCAACTCCTCTGGGTGAGTCGAACCGCCGTTTCCCATCCGAAGGTGGAGCTCAAGGAGTTCGTCCTCCAGAATCTGGATGCGGCGGGCCGCGTGATCGGCAACTTGCTGCGCGGTGTCCCGCTCGCGTTCGGCGCGTGACAGCTGTGTGCTGAGGTCTGATTCCTGTTGTCGTGCTCGGGACAGGCGTGATTCCAACGTCCTGTGGGCCTGCGGCTCCCGTCCCTGCAGCGCACGCAGGGTATCGACCTGGCGCATGAGTTCCGCGACCCTTGCCTGGGTCTGGCCGAGCATAGCGAACAGCAGCGTGGCGATTTGCAGCGCCTGGTGCCGCCCGCGCTCGCTCGCCTCGTAGGCCGTATGAAGACGCTGCAATTCCTGGTAGATCTCGATGGTGCGGTCCTTGGCCGCCAGCAACTCTTTAGTGAGAGCCATCTCCTGCGCTTCCGCAAGCGGCGTGGGACTGTACTGCGCTCGGTCCCAGAGCGCCCTCGCTTCCTTGAGGCGTGGCTCGGAGCGGTCGCGGGGCTCTTGCGGGAAGCACACGTCGGCCATGCCCTCGACAAGGTCCCACTCCAATCCGTCACCGGCCAGCAGGTCACGCAACCGGCGCAGCTCCGGTACAGCTCCAGCAACGAAGTGGTCCGCTGTAAGCCTCTGGTGGAGCTGCTTCACGGAGATCGCTGACTCGTCAATCCAGGAGCGGATCACCTCAACAAGCCGGTTGATCTCTGTACACGACCCCCGTGGCGGCGCCCATGGCCTTCCCGGACGACTCCCTTTACCCCCCACGTGCCTTCCCTCTCTCAGCTTTTTTCGGCGTACAACCCCCTGTTGTCACCGGAGAACCATCCAACAGGCCCACATACCAGGTCCGCTCAGAGATCGTCGTTTCCATCGCTCATACGACATGATCCAGGCGGTGCCTTCATGAACACCCCGTTTGCCGTCACGCTTCTCGTACTTGCTGTGGCCGTCTTGTTCTCCATCACAGCCGCAGTGATTGCCTTCGCTCTGGCCCGCTGGGACGGCGTCACAGTCCCAGCCGCGCTCACACGCAGTGGTGTCGCCTTCGGCGCGTGCCTCACTCTGTGCCTGGCTGCCCTCTCCGCCGTAGCACGATGACCTCTGTCAGCGGCCTACCGACTCGGGGTATCGCTCGCGACGCCGATACGACGCGTGCTGAATCCAATACATGCCGCACGCCGGAGCGACCGAGGTCCCTGACATCGGAGGGGCGGGCTGATCACTTCCCCTGCCGATCAGCCTTCGTGGGATGCCCGGCGGATCGTGCCTTATCGACACTCCGCTGCCGCGCGCGTGCTCGCGGAGCCGATCGCAAGGTTTCGGCCGGATGTTCCGACGAATCGAACCTGCGGTGTCTGTTCGGCTACGTCCGTCACGGCCCGGTGACCGGCGTCGGCATCTGCCGCGTAACGCCGGGCTGGGGGCGGATGATCGCGTCTCCGGTTCTACGAGAGGGGCTCTTGAATGCTGGCCAGGTTGAAGGGGGCTGTGACGGCGGTCGTCGTCGCAGGGGCGCTGCTGGCGCCGGTGGCGCTGGCGTCGGAGGCCGCGGCGGCGACATGCGTGCGGCACACGACCGGGGTGTGCAAGGCCAACAGCCCGCATCCGCGCGGGGCGACGGCGAAGTGCAAGGACGGCACCTACTCCTACAGCGCCCACTTCCGCGGCACCTGCTCCGGCCACCGCGGCGTGAAGTACTGGTACCGGTAGGACCGCGGACTTCGCGTCCCGCCCCGGCCAGAGAGCAGGGGCGGGACGCACCTCATCCGGGCCGACGATCCCCCGGTGCGGCGCTGTCCGGGGCTGCCGACTCCCTGCAGTCAGTGCATGTGGAGGGCGCCCGGGTAGGCCCGTCCTTCGAGGTATGCCTGCATGCTGGCCAGGATGCCGGTGATGCGGTTTGGTCCCCAGGAGGCGACGTCGGCGTTGACGGGGGCTGCGGTGGTGACGAAGTTCAGGATGAAGGCGTCGCGCAGGAGCAGGTAGGGCTTCAGGAGGCGGGAGAAGTCGGTGGGCAGGGGGCGTACCTGGGTGTAGCCGTCCAGGTAGGCGCGGGCGAATTCCTCGTAGGCACCGGGTTCGGGGTGGGCGATGCGGTGGACGGAGGACAGGACGGTGGCGATGTCGAGGAGGCAGTGGCCGGTGCCGCAGTCGTCGAAGTCGATGACGCCGACGCCGCCGTCGGGCCGGGCGATCATGTTCTCGCGGTGCAGGTCGCCGTGGATCCTGCCCCGGTCGTCCGGGCCGCCTTCCTCGAGGGCCGGGGTGATCAGCTCGGCAACCTTGCGCAGCGCGGCGGTGCCGTCGGTGCCGAGCTGCTCGTGGGCGCCCGCGCCGGTGAGGGCGTGACCTTGGTGGAGGATCGTCTGCGCGTCCCAGACCGGCCGGTCAAAGTCGGGCAGGTGCACCGTGGCCTCGTGCTCCTGGACGGCGATCTGGTCGTATGGGACGCGGCGGGCCAGCTCGCCTTCGAGTAGCTGCAGAACCGGCTGCAACGAGCGGTGCCCGGGCCGCCCAGGCCGCAGAAGAGTGGCCATCCCACTTCGTCGCGTTCGATCTGCTGCGGCTGTCCGGGACCGACACGGCTTGCGTGACGGGCGTCGCGGCCGCGGTGCTGCGGCGGCCGCTCAGAGATGGCCGTCCAGAAGCTCCCGTACCTCGGCGATGGTCATAGGTCCCGTGCCGTGCGCCACCGCCTCTCCCTCCTTCAGCAGGACGTAGGACGGGGCTCCGGTGATCCCGTATCGCTCGGTTGCGGCCGGACAACGCGTGATGTCGGTGCGGACGGCCGTCAGGCGGCCCGTGTATTCGTCAGCGACGCCACCCACGACGAGGTCCATCACCCGGCAGGGCTCGATTGCCTTGGGCCATGTCCCAGTGAAGTATGCGAGAACCGGAACTCCGCTCATCCCGAGGATGAAATCAAACTCCGCGTCCTCACGGGGTTGGTGAACCCGCTTCGCCATGGAAGCTCCTGACCTCGCGTTCCGTCATTCCAGCCCCATCATCCCCCGCGCGGTGCGGCAGGCCGGCCCCGGTCGGTCGTCCGGCTGACCTGTCGGAACGGAAGCACGGGGCCGTCGCAGAACCACAGTGGTCCCCGGCGCGAGCGGCCCAGCCCCCGCCCCTGGTGACCCGGCCCGCCCCGCCCCGCCGGTCACCCAGCTGCAGCCCGCAACGCGCCCGTCGGTCAGCTCGTACCAGGACAGGTCGATGCGGGCCGACGGTTCAGCTCGACGCGAGCGCGCGGCTGGTGATCCCCGGTCAGCGGCGGCCGGTGGCCAGGATGACGAGGAACTGGCCGCCGCCCGCCTCGATGTCAGCGGTCACCGGCAGCCCCGGTACCAGTCGGGAGAACCGGTCCACCAGCCACTCCGCCGTCTCTTGGGCGTCCTGCCTGGTCGGACAACGGCCCACCATCTCGCGGCCCCCCTTGCGCTCCAGCCTCGCGGCAACGGTGATCAGCGACGCGGGTTCGACCACGTACAGGCGCTCCGGCCAGGCGATGACCACCTTGACCGCGCCCTTGCGGGTGTTGCACCCGCGGTGCGCGAGCCGCTCGGCGACCTTGGCCTTCCGGTCGGCGGTCCGGCTGTCAACGCTGGGCCCCTGCGAGTCGTTCACCGATTTGTCGGGGTCGACCGGTCCGTCACACACCCAGCACCGCCAGCCGTCACGCTCTGCCACATCATGAAGGAGACTCATCCGAGCAAGCTAGCCTGCCCAGCCGCCACCCCGCGCGCCAGGGCCTCGGCAATCAGGCGAGCCGGGGAACCGGCGAGTCGGGCGCCCACCCGCACAATCCGCTTCCATCCGCGGACCGCGAGAAGCAGAGCGGGCTAGCGCGTGTCTCTTTGATGGGTTGGTCAGTTGATCGGATGTGTCTGTCCGGTTAGTGATCACTGATGCGATGTGGGACCGGATCGAGCCGCT
>NZ_JBEXXK010000121.1:0-5745 GCF_040630405.1 Streptomyces sp. NPDC005811 | reverse complement strand
GGCGGGGTAGTGCTTCATCCCCACAGGGGACTCCGTTCTCCTGGACCATCAAGATCCAAGTGTCTCCGGTGTCCAAGATCCGGGGTCAAGGCCCCGGTTTTGCGGGTGGTGGTTGTGGTGGACGTGGACGGGGGGCTGGCTTCCGTGTGGGTTCGTGGCTGGGTCGGTGGGGGTGGGCCGGAGCTCGCGGCTGGCCGGGCCGGGCTTGCCCGGCAGTTCTGTGGCGCCGGGGGGGAGGCGGTCCAGGAGGTCGTGGGTGTGTTCAACGTGTCCCGTTCTGTGGTGTGCGGGCGTCTCGGTAGAACCAGGGCCGTCTTCCGCCGGCCGAGGGAGACCACTGTGGCGAAGCCCTGAAAGCTGCTGGTGGGTTACTTGTCGTCTGGTTCGCCGCTTGTCGACGGCATCCCGTGCTGGGCGGAGACCGTTCCGCCATTGTCATCGCCGGGACCAGTCTTGCCGGCTGGCGGGGCGGGCGGGGGATGCGGCCGGCGTTGCGGAGGCTTTTGCCGGCCTGCTGGAGTACATGGTGCGGGTGGTGGGAGGGAACCGTCCCGCCGCTCTCGCCACTCGGAGCGATCTGGTCCACTGGCGGCAGGAGGCGGGGATGGCTGCCGGGTTGTCGGGTGGCAAGCGTTCATGAGGCACGGGGATCACGTTTGTGTTCCCGCAGGCCCCCCGGTCGTGTTCGACCAGGGGATCGGAATCTCCGGGTTCCTGACTTTCTTCAGGCTCTCGGCGGTGTGCTCCCGGTGCTGTTCGCCGCTGCCCGTGTGGGCCGGGACCGGCCGGATCTTCAGCGGGCTGTCGCCCGCGTCGGCCCGCTCGATTGCCGTGTGGGCGTCCTCGGCCTCCCCGGCGAACCGGTCGGGGGTGAGGTCCTTGGCTTTGCCGGCCGAGGTCAGCGGCGCCAGGAAGGCGATGGTCACGTACCGGTCGCCGCCGTCGCGCATCGCCCGGGTGTTCTCGGTGCCGATGGCGGTCAGCGCGGGCTTCATGGCGGTGCGGAAGACGTCGCAGTGGCCGTCGAGCCCGTCGGTCGCCCCGGTGCACTCCCCGCCGGGCTGGGTCACCAGCGCCCGGTTGAGGGTTCCGCGGTGCTTTTCGCGGGTGTCCTTCTCGTGCTTCTGCCGGGCTGTGTTCTGGCTGTGGGCCTTCACGGCGCATCCGCCGGCGGTCACCGCGGGCACGAGGGCGGTGCAGACCGCGGCGGCGGCACGCCGCGGTGCCAGGCGGGCACAGCGCGCCCTGAACCGCCCGTCGCCGTCCGGCTCCTGCTGTGCCGGCGCGTGCGGCTTGTGCCGTTGGTGCGGCGGCCCGGCGTGGGCGGGTTCCGTCTCCGTCCCGGCGGCCGGGGACTGCTGCGCCGGGGCGCCCGTGGGGGCGCCGGTGGTGTGTCGGTGACCGGGGCCGTGGCGGGTGCCGCGGCGGCGCGTGCGCCGGGCAGTGCTGGCGCCAGGTCCTGCCAGGTCTTGCCTTGGGCGGTGTCCGCGTGCCGCGCTCTGAGTGCTGTACCCGTCTGGGGGAACACATGTGTCCGGGGTGTTCGCCGTGGCGCGGTCAGTTTCCTGCCGGGTTGGGGCCGAGGTCGGCGAGGAATCTTTCGGCGCGGCGGGCGAAGAGGTGGGCGCCGCGTTCGCGGGATCGGGTGCGGGCTTCGTGGGCGGCGGCTCGTACGGCATCGAGGGGTTCTCCGCGGGTGTGCAGCAGGCGGGCGCGCAGCAGCAGGAGGAGTCCTTCGGCGTAGCGTTGGCCGTGGGCTTTGATGGCCTGGTCGGCGTGGTCGAGGGCGGTGGCGGCCTGGTCGGGTCTTTCGGCTGCGAGCCACATCTCGGCGATCAGTCCGTGCCAGTAGGCGAGGCCCCATCTGGGTGGGTCGGTGAGGGTCGCGGCCAGGAGTTGTTCGGCCTCGGCGGCGGCGCCGGCCGGGTCGTCGCCGGTGAGGGCACGGGCCCAGTACCGGTCCAGCCGTATGTAGGTTTCCTGGGCGACGCCGGGAAGGTCGGCGCTGGCCTCGGCCCACCGTTCGGTCGCTTGCATGGCCCAGGCCGCGTCACCGGCCATCGAGGCGGCCATGGTCTGGTAGCGGGTCCAGCCCGACATCTCGAAGAGGTCTCCCTCGGCCTGGTACACCGTGCCGAGCAGGGACCGCCCGGTCTCGACATCGCCGTGCAGCGAGGTGATGACCCCCAGGTAGCCGATCCACTCGTCCGGGATCCGCCAGCGTCCGCGGTCGTCGCGGCGCCGGACCGGGACGCCCCCGACCTGGCCGGCGAGGTGGTACAGACTTTCCTGAGCCGGTCCCGGGTGCGGGTCGGCCGAGTTCGCGAGCAGCGAGGCGACGTCGTCGGCAGTGGTGCGGCCCAGCCAGCTGAAGCATTGGAACGCCGCGCCGATGTCGCCGATGTCCCATTGGTGCAGGCCCCAGGCCTGCCGGCCGTACGCCTTGATGACCGGATCCGCGGACGCCTCGCCCTGCTCATGCAGCCGGCGGGCCCACATGCCACGGTCGTTCTCGGTGGAGACGTAGGCCCCGGTCATCCGGAAGAAGAGAAACTCGGCCTCGGCCGTCTCGCGGCCGAGTCTGCGGGCGAGATATGCGCCCCGTTCCAGCAGATCGTACGTTGAGCCGCCCATTCCCGGAGGCTCGACGGCGAGGAGGTTGAGCAGCGCCAGGACGGACAGTTCGAGTTCCAGCAGCCCCGCCGTCCGGGCGATCCGGACGGCCGATTCCAGGTTACGGTAGGCCGCTGCGAACGCGAGCTTGGCCGCCGCGCGGCGGCCGGCGCGCGCCAGTGCCTTCGCGGTGCGGCCCGGGTCGGCCAGGGGGCCTGCGGCCCACAGATGGTAGGCGAGGCGTTCGGCGGCGGACTCGTCGTCTGCGTGGATGGCTTCGAGGGCGTCGGCGACGCGCAGATGCACCTGGACGGCCTGGTGCGGCGCGGTGGTCCCGGTGACCGACTCGCGGACGAGGTCGTGCGCGAAGCGCCACGAGAACGGGTCTTGCGGCTTGGTCTCCAGCAGACCTAGTTCCTGCAGCGGTCCGAGGCGTTCGAGGCAGTCCGCGATCTCGACGCCGATCGCGCGGGCGAGCAGGTCGAGGTCCACGTCGCGGCCGATGACCGCGGCGGTGCGCAGCAGGCCGTGCGTGCTGTCGTCGAGACCGGCCATCCGATCGCGGACGACGTCTCGCACGGTGGCCGGCACCCCGGCCCGCACGGATGTGCCGCCGTCGCCGAGCGGGCCGCCGTCGCCGAGTGAGCCGCCGTCGCTGAGCAGCCGGGACAGCTCCTGGACGAAGAACGGGTTGCCGGCGGTGCGGGCATGGATGCCGCGGGCGGCTTCGGCACCGGGCTCGTGGCCGGTTTCGCGGCGGATGAGCTCGGTCACGTCCCTCAGGCCGAGCGGGCCGAGCCGGATCCTGCGGTGGCCGGGCAGCCGGCCGGCCGCGGCCAGGACCTGCGAAAGGCCGGAGCCGGGTGCGGGTGCGCGGTCGCGTAGCGCTCCGATGATCACCGTGCCGGTGGGCGGCCGGGCCGTCAGGTGGCCGAACAGCTGGAGTGAGGCGGCGTCGGCCCACTGCAGGTCATCGACGATCAGCAGCACGGGCCGTTGCGCCGAGGCCTGCCCGACGACAGTGACGACCTGCTCGAACAGGCGGAACTGCGCACGGCTGTCGGGAATCGCAGACCCGGCGGCATGGTCGTCCGGAGAGTGAAGGAGGCCGCCGAGCTCGCTGGCGAGCCACTTCTCCCGCAACGACGCGGGCAGGCTGTCGAGAATCGCGCGGAGCGTCTGTTCCCAGGGCCACATCGACGGTGTTCCGTCGCCTTCCAGACATGAACCCCAGACGACCAGCGCGCCACGCCGGCCTGCTTCGCCGGCGACCTCCTGCAGCAGCCGGGTCTTGCCCACGCCCGGCTCGCCTTGGACGATGCCCAGCGCCGCACGGCCGGTGAAAGCCTTCTCCACTGTTTCCCGCAGCACGGCGAGTTCCTCGACCCTGCCGACGAGGCCGGCTTCCGTCCGCGCCGGAGCGCCGGCCGGACTCGCCACGGGCGGTGAGACCGGGGGCTGCGTCAGCACGTGCAGGTGCGCGGCCTGTATCTCCGGGCCGGGATCGATGCCGAGTTCGTCGGCGAGACGGGCACGGACCCTGTCGTACGCCGACAGTGCCTCGGCCCGCAGCCCCGCGGCCCCCAGGGCGGTGATGAGGCCGGCGTGGACGGGTTCGTGGAACGGTGCCGTCGATGCGGCCAGCCGCAGCGCCGGCAGCACCGATGCCGGTCGGCGCAGCGACACCGCCAGCTCGGCCGCTTCGGTGCAGGCGGCGTGGAACTCGTCGTCGACAGCGGCGAAGGTCGCCAGTGCGGTCGACCTGGGGGTGAACCCGTCGCCCGCACGGCCCCGCCACAGACCGAGCGCTTCGACATAGCGATCCAGCGCCGTCTCCTGGCGTTGCCCTGCCATGGCCTCTTTGGCGGTCACAACGAGTTCCCGGAAAGTGAGAAGGTCCAGGGCGCCGGGGGCGGCAGTGAACAGGTAGGCGTTGCCGCGGCGGTGCAGGTAGGAGCCGGTTCCACGGGCGGGGATCGCGGGTTCGAGCAGTCGCCGCAATGCGCCGACGTATTTGTGGATGATGTTGAGCGCGCTGTTGGGGACGTCGTCGTCCCAGATCAGGTCGATCATTTCGCTCGTGCTGATCGGCCTGCCCGTCCGGGCCAGGAGCAAGGCCAGCAGATAGGCCTGTTGCCGGGGACCGGTATCCAGTTCGACACCCTCATGCCACACCCGTAACGGGCCCAAGACCTGAAGACGCAAAGAGGAACCACCGGTCGGCCGATCGCTGTCGCCCGACAGGACGGGATGAACGGGCAGGGCCACGCCAACTCCCGGGTGATACGACAGCCGCCAGTCTGCAAACCGCCGGAATCATATCGCGGAAGTGTGAAACCTACTGTGAGGGTGAAGTCGTGGCTCACGAGTGCGTGGCTACTGCGGATTCCGCTGGCCGAACGTGAACCGACCAGAGGTGGCCGCGACGTCACAGACCGGGTCGTTGAACTTCAACACGACCATCGTGGGCACCGTCTCAACCTCGGTCGTCACCGACGTCGTGGCGGGCGGCCTGTTCGCAGCCGATACCGTGATCAGCAACCGGACACAGCCCCCGCCGCCGACGTCCTGCGGTGCACCGCGGGCTGGGTACGGTCTTCCGGCATCCACACCGCCGGCACCATCACCTTCGCCTGAGCCCGGACGTCATCACGCCACCGGCGTACCGGTCCTCGGGCATTGCTCGCCCGTGCCGAGACTCCGGCGGCGTGCATGTCCGGGAATCCATGATGACCATCGACGGGACCTCTGCGCGGCCAGCGGCCCTGCCGAACCCACAGCGCGACAGCTCGTTGATCGTCGCTGTCGTGCCGTCGCCCCGCGTCGTGCCGAGCTGCCGCACGGTGAAGTCCACGCGCCCCTTGACCGTCTTCAGCGGTTCCCGGGTGAACTGCTCCTGCCCCGCACGGTCCAGGGCGTCCTCGATCTCTCCCACAGTCCCTACCCCCGTCGTCCATGACGGCGTTGTGGCCGTCGCTCTCACATCCCGCACGGCACTCGCGCCGGGCACACAGGAGGGGCGGCGCCGCTCAACGCGGGACACTGTTGGTGAATGCCTCTGCGTGCGTGACATCGGTCTGTGCCACCGGGTTGGTGGTAGAGACCGACGTTGCGTGTGAGGGGGCTGAAGGT
>NZ_JBEXXK010000120.1:0-5748 GCF_040630405.1 Streptomyces sp. NPDC005811 | reverse complement strand
GGAAGAGCCCTATCGACTACGAACACGACTACTGGGCCAGCTTCACCGAGGAGCTGGCTGCATAGGAAGGTCTCCACAGTTCGAGGGGATTGACATCTTCGACAGCCTGCCGGTGCGCCTGTGTCCTGCCTGCGAGCAGAAGATCGACATCCACCGCGATCACCCAGAGGGCACTTGCTACGTCTGCACCCAGCCAGTGACCGAGGACCAGCGCAGACGACGCGGAGAACTGGAGAAGCGGTCCCTGGCCGCAGAGGCCGACGACCTCCAAGAAGTCATTGCCCGAACCAGAAGCGACCTCGACCAAGCAAAAGCCGACCACCGGCACGCCCAGAGCACCCATCAAGACATCGCCAGGCAGCTGAACGTCGACCGGGCCGCCCGCCTTGCACCGTTCATGGCCAGACTCGAAGAGATGGCTGCCCAGACCGCCGCCCTGGAACAAAAACTCATGGCGCTGCCCGCCATCGAGCAGATGCTTACCCGCAAGACTGCCGCCACGCAGACGAGCCAGGCGGCCCAAGAGAGGCTGAACCGACTGAAGCAGCAAATTGATGAAACCCCCACCACAGGGAGAACGCCCATCGACCGCTGCGCCCTGTTCGCTGATCGGATGAACGAATTCCTCAATCGCCACCGCGATGATGTCTGGGTGGCAGGGAATGTGGCGATCAGCGCGGACGACCTGACCTTCTACGTTGGGACCCGCCCCTGGAGCCAAGTTCTCGGAGCCGAGGCCCGAGTGTTGTTCTTCCTCGCCTATAGCAGGGCCCTACTTTTCCTGGCCAGGGACCTGGGGGACGACGGCCCGTACCCGGGACTCCTCATGCTCGACAACCCCTTTCAGCAGGGAATCGCAAGCGACGTCGTTCACGAAGTTCTCCGTGACATTGCCGATGCCGCCCAAGCCACCGGCGCACAGGTGATTTCCACGCAGGCCGTACCAGTACCACGTCTCTCCCGT
The DNA here is from genome assembly GCF_040630405.1 of Streptomyces sp. NPDC005811. Classification (NCBI taxonomy): domain Bacteria; kingdom Bacillati; phylum Actinomycetota; class Actinomycetes; order Kitasatosporales; family Streptomycetaceae; genus Streptomyces; species Streptomyces sp. NPDC005811. The sequence goes on along the minus strand of NZ_JBEXXK010000120.1, from coordinate 4,784 downwards.
GGCATCGAACAGATCATTATGCCGAACACCTACATTGGCGAACCTGAGAGCTGACGGCCACAAGGTCTTCACCGCCTTCCGCAGTACAGGTCGTTTGGCGCGGACCGGTTTGGCTGGCCCCATCCGGGCCAAGGCCGTCGGCCCCAGCCAAGTGATCGGGACATCCGGTCCGGGAGAAGTGGCCCTACCGGCAGGCCGACGGACGCGTGCGAGCCCGGATGATGGCATGTCCCGCAGGTCACCATGCAGACTCCTCTTCCTTCTTCTCTACGTGGGTGAGCGAGGTCCGATTCGGTCAGCTATGACCCGGGTCCACCACCGGCTCACTCAACACCTTGACCAGAACGGCATTGGCGACCTGCGTGAGTCGGCCAAGCTGTACTGCCTCGAACTGGAAGTACGGGTTGACCTGGAACGGCCCCGCGTGGCCGCCGTAGCCGAGGACCTGCTCCGATCCGAACAGCGTCCCTCGGTGCCCCGTATGCGAGCGCTGGTCGTACAGCGGGCCCGCGAGCTCCTTCACCTGCTTCTGCGTCAGCACGGTCTTGAGTGCTTTCCGGAACCGCTTCTCGGCAACTCCCTTGCGATGCTTGCACTCGGGATGGCAGTCGCACATAGAGTCGGGGACGGACCTCATGCCGACGCCCTCGATCGCGGCTACGAAGGTGAGCAGCGAGAGCGACGGATGACGTCTCCCCAGGCGTACGGCCTCGTAGTACGCGCTGAGCGCGGTCTCCAGTTCGGGGTCGCCGTCCAGCCTCTCCCATGCCCCAAGCACCCACAGCGGCAGCCTCCAGTTTCCTGTCCCCGGAGGGACCTCCCCGGTCCACTCCTCCCCGTGCGGGCTCGGGAATTCGGGACCGACCGAGGTCGGGATCTTCAGAACCGACCCGTCGGGGCCCTGAGGCCAGGGGAATGTCCGGGGCTCCCACAGCTGCCTCCGGTGCAGCGTCAGGAGAGCGCAGAGACGGCGCAACTGCGCCTGAGCGACCGGGACAACAGGCTCCCAGTGGTAGGTCTCGACCTGGCCGGTGACGACGACGGGGAAGCTGCGGGAGACCGTGATGAACTGCGAGTCGACTCGGTCCTGCCCTCGGAACTCGCGCATGTGGACACCACCGGGGGCGAGGGTCAGCGGCCCTATGTCTGTCGCCCTGATCTGCCCTAAGGGGTGGAATCCCTGCACGGCGGACGGGCTGACCCCAACGAGCGCATCCCATACGTGAGTCCGCTGGTGGTGTCCGATCTCGTCCACGGCCTTCCGCGCGCCAGTCCGCCAGGGGTCTACCTGGTCCGGTGACGGGGTGCCGACGTCGCCGACGACCGTGCAGCTGATGCCGTCGGGGTGAGGATGGACGCGCAGGATGCTCGTCATGGAGTCGTCGAGGGGCGGCCCCATTTCCACCGGGCCGCCGTGGCTGTCAGTGCCGCTGATGCTGCGAAACCCTCCGCCCATGGCGTTCCCAAGGTGGTGGGCCCACTCGTTGCCGTGCTCGGTGAAGTCCACGGGGAAGGTCCCGATGCTCTGTTCCCACACGATGGCCCCCGGCCGCTTCGACGACGTCGAGGGTCGCTGACCACAGCTGCCAGGACCTCGACGTCCCACGATCAAGGTCATCATCCCGTTTGTGTCCAGAGGGACGCCACTCAATACAGTCGTCACAGGCCCGCCCTGCCAGTGTGAAGCGTGTGACGACCCGGTGTGCGGTCGCCCACCCGTCCCCGGCTTGGAGGGAGCGATGGCGATCCTGCTCGTCCTCATCGCCATCTGGGGAGAACTGCAGGACCACGCCTCACGCCCGAGCCGTGGCCGCCGACGTCCGGTGCCACGCCGCGGCCCTGCCCAAGGACGACGGCCGCGGCGCCCTCGCCGAAGTCGTCCTGCGCGAAGCCGACGGACGCCTGTCCACCCCGCTGGAAGGCACCGCCCGCTGTGTTCAGAACCGCGCCCGCCTCGTACGGGCCCTCTACACGCGGCTGGACCGCCTCACCGAACCCGTTCCGGCCGCTCCGTAGCCCGCGTTGGTGTCCTGCGTGGCCGCTTGCGCGAGGGGCTGCATGTTGCGTCCCACCATCAAGCCTGGGTCGGGCGCGCGTGACAACGGTTCGCGCGCCACAGTGCGTACGCTGCGAGCGTTTGACCGTTCCTTGAGGAAGAGCTGTGGATGACTGAGAACTTGTCTGTGCCCGGGCCGCGCCGGGACCTGGCGATGCACAACGACTGGTGGGCTTCGGGCTGGGACCACGTTCTGCCCCGCCAGGGCTTCCCGCTGACGATGCTGATCGGGACCGCGAGCCAGCCCGGTTTCACCGGCTCCCTGGACGGCCTCCTTCAGGAGCTCTTCGACGGCCACTGGGACATGATCGGCGGCGATCTCGACGGCGTCCTCACGTTCTCGTGGCCCGATGAGGAATGGGACTACGAGGAGGCGCCGGAGGGGCGCGAAGCGAACGAGGCGAACTGCTGGGAGACGTTCGGCGCCATGCTCACGGCCGCCGGCTACCCGGTGCCCACCACCGTGCGGGACCTGTCCGAGCTCTACCTGACGTGGGGCCTGGCCCGCCGCGAAGAGACGCCGGACGGCACCCGATGGTCCATGCCCGCCGCGCTGCCACTGCCGGGCGACCTGCTGCCCCTGGACCCCGAACTCACCGAGCGCCTCGACGGGATCCGCTGGACGATGCGCACCGGCCCGCTCCTCGACACCCTCATCGACCACCTGGTCAACGATCTGGGTGAACCGGCAGAGACCCTCACCTCCCTGGACCGGCTGGCGGCAGCCACGGGCAAGGACGTCGACGACGTCCGGCTCGCTCTCGCGGAACTCGTGAAATCCGGCGACGCCCGCGTCCAGCGCGGCGAGCAGCTGGCAGACGCGGAGCGCCTAGAGGCCCACCGCCGCTTCCGCCTGGTCATGGACTGGGAGCACTTCCACGAGAACCGCATCCAGGTGAGCCGCGGGTGACTGAGGCCGCGCACGGCACCGTGGGGACCAGCGACACGCGCCTGATCGTGCTCCGCGGCAACAGCGCCTCGGGGAAGTCGTCCGTCGCGGCTGGCCTGCGCGAGAAGTTCGGCCGCAACCTCGCGATCGTCGCCCAGGACAACCTGCGCCGCATCGTGCTGCGCGAACGCGACCGCCCCGGGGCTGCGAACATCGGCCTGATCGACCTCACCGCCCGATACGCCCTGGACCACGGCTTCCACGTCGTCGTCGAAGGCATCCTGTACGCCGACCGCTACGGAACGATGCTCCAGGACCTGGTGCGCGCCCACCGTGGCGTCTCACGCTGCTACTACCTCGACGTGCCCTTCGAGGAGACGGTGCTCCGGCATGCGACGAAACCCGATGCCGAGTACCTTGCGCACGTCAACGAGGGCCACCTACGCGACTGGTACCGAGAGAAGGACCTGCTCCCCAACGGCCTGGAGACCGTTGTCGACGCGGCCAGCACCCTGGACGACACGGTCCAGCAGATCCTCTCCCAGAGCGGCCTGGACGGCATTCTCCCGATCGACCCCTGAGGGGCGCCACCGCAGTACGGTCATCATCACGGCACCGACGACGGCACACACCACCGGACCCAGGGGGCGATGGGCGTGGAGAAACGGATCGCAGAGCATCCATTGGGGCGGCGAGTGGCGACGTCACCTCCGCTCTGATGCCGAGATGGATCTCGTGCGCTTGTGGAAGCGCCGTGTCGAATGCCCGACCTGCAAGGCAGCCGCAGGGCGGGCCTGCCGCGCCGCGGGCGGCCGCCCGACCAGCGAACACCGTGCACGCCGTGACGCCGTCGGCCCCATCCCGTACGCGAAGTGGCGAAAGGAGGGCCTCATCCCGCAGCAGCGGACGTACACGATTCCGGCCGTGCTCAAGGAGTCGGAGAAGGCCCGCGCCGACTACAAGGTGGACACCGCCCTGGCCGACGGTGTGGCGGTCGTCCGGATGTTCCTCGCCGACCGACTCGGGTTGTTCCTCCAGGGCGAGGAGGCCATGGACCGCATCGACGACGCCGTGCGCAAACTGACCGAGGTCCGCGGCCCGGTGGGGACGGCCGACGTGGTCACTGTCCTCGCCGGCCAAGTCGCCTCGCTGCTGGCTGCGAGCGCCGGACCCGACGGCGATCCGGAGGCCCTGTTCGACACGATGATCCGCGCGCAGATCGACATGGTCCGCAGGATGAATGCGATCGAGAAGGAACGAGCCGACAGCTGACCGGGCGGTCAACGCCCGTCGTGACCGCGATCTGGGCAACGGACACTCAGCCTCGGCGATTGGGAACACGGACGGCTGGCGGGCCAAGGAGATGTACAACTGCAGTACCACGTGCACGCTGTGCGAAAGGTGTCGGGTTGGTGGGGTGGGGGCCAGGGACTGTGCTCCCTCTTCCGCGTCCTGAAGGCCCGCCGCCTGGTCTTCACTGACCCAGCCGCCCAGGTGCTCCTGAGAGCCCTGGTCGTCTTCCATTCCCTGACTGCCCACCAGGTCCTGCACCTGCTCCTCACACACGTCCACGACAGGCACCTCGACACCGACGGCCGCTGGATCCCGCTCGCCGAGTCCGTGTCCCGGTGCCGGCTGCCTACCTCGACCACTGCCGCGGTCATGGCCCACGACCGCGGCAGTGGTCGCCGTAAGAGCGCAGGCCGCGGGTGCTCCAGGGGCTGTTGCCCTTTCGCCGCGGTCTACCGTTACTGACTTTTGCGACGTAATGTCGTTGGGGGCTGACGATGTGTGATCGTTGCGGTATGCCGGTTGTGTGAGATATCCGCAGGGTGGTGG
>NZ_JBEXXK010000119.1:0-6894 GCF_040630405.1 Streptomyces sp. NPDC005811 | reverse complement strand
ATACCCACGACGAGCAGGCACGCGGCGGCGATGCGCGGGGCGCCGAACGTCTCCTTGAAGAACAGGGCGCCGATGGCGGCGCCGACGATGATGGATGTCATGCCCGGCTCATACAGTGATTCCATGAGTCGATCCAAGTTAGCCAAGGCCACCGTCACACCGGGCGAGCCCGCCGCGATCTACTGCCGTATCTCCCACACCAGGGACGAGGACCAGACTGGCGTGGACCGGCAGGAACGGATCTGTCGGGACATCGCCGAGCGGCTTCAACTCCGCGTCGAGTCGACCCACATCTACGTGGACAACAACCGCTCGGCGTGGCAGCGCAACCGCAAGCGGCCGGGGTGGGAGGCCATGCTGAAAGCGATGGGGGACGGGGATATCCGGCACGTGATCGTCTACCACCCCGACCGGCTCATGAGACAGCCCAAGGATCTCGAAGAGTTGCTCGCCATCGCGGACGACAAGCGCGTCCTGCTGCACGGCGAGGCGAACCGACGGGACCTGTCGGACCCCGACGACCGTTTCATCCTGCGCATCGAGGTCGCCCACGCGTGCCGCTCCTCCGACGATACGTCGCGCCGCCTCAAGGATGCCCTGAAGGAGCACGCCCGAGAAGGCCGGCCACACGTGGGCAACCGGCCGTACGGCTACACCGGCGACGGCCGGGCGATCGTCGAGGAGGAAGCCGAGATCGTTCGCGAGGTCTACCGCCGCTTCTTGGACGGAGAGTCCCCGAACCACATAGCGCAGGACCTTGCCGCACGCGGCATCCCCACGTCGAAGGGCAAGACGTGGAACCCGGAGAACGTCCGCCATCTGCTGTCGTCCCACTTCGTGGCCGGGCTGCGGTTCCACCTGGGAGAGGAGGTAGCAATCGGGACGTGGCCCGCCATCATCGACCGGGGGCAGTGGGACGAGGTCCAGCGGCTCAAGGAGTACCGCGCCCAGCAGCACCGGGACACGAAGAAGAGGCCGCTCCGCAGCTACATCCTGCGTGGGGTCGTCACCTGCGCGTGCGGAGCACGGATGGGCGGTTCCAACAGCGTCCGGTACCCCTACTACCGGTGCAACCGCTCCGACAACACCGACCAGGAGAAGTGCAACCGCTCCGTCTCGGCCGTGCCTCTGGAGGCGTTCGTTCGGGACGTGGCAATCGAGGTGCTGACCAAGCTCGACACCTCTGGCTACGAGCCGGCCACGACCACGCGCCCGGAGACGGACGTCATCGCGGACGAGAAGGACCGCGAGAAGCTGCGCGAGCTGAAAGAGCTGTGGCTCAACGACGACGACTTCACGACCGCCGACTTCCAGGCGATGCGCGCACCGATCATCAAGCGGATGAAGGAGCGGCAGCGGAAGACCGTCAAGCGGCCGATCGCTGTCCTGGAGGGAATCGCCGGACCGGAGGCCGAAGCCAACTGGGAACGATTGGAGAAGGCGGAGGACCACGCACGCATGAACGCGATCTATCGGTTCCTGTTCGCCGCTGTGATCGTCGGTCCGCCGACGCGGAAGGGCAGGGGGTTCGACACGGATCGGGTGGAGGTCGAGCCGAACCCACTCGACTAGCTATCGCACTCAGGTGGCCATTCGCATTGACGGTTGGCCACCTGACGATCTTTCACACATGTTGAGCTTCCGATGTCAATCGAAATCCCCAGAACTGAGAGGCCCATTGCAGCTTCAACATTTTCCTTGGGCTCCCAAATTTCAGGGGAGCCATGCGAACCCTTCCCAATAAAGCAACACCACAACACTAAAATGTTGCCCAAATGTGCCAGAGGTGGCGTGTAACTACGCGAAAAGGAAGTAGGGTTGAAGAAAAAGACCGCGCCTACATGGAGAGGAGTCAGCCATGGGAGGTCTGGTCGCAGCACTACTCATCGTTTACGCGGCAATTATCATCGGGCTCGCCGCATCGAAGGGGAACCCTGGAATCCTATGGTGGCTAGCACTTCCGCTAGTGCCCTTCCTCCTCGTATTTGCCATCTTCGCGGGTATCGCAGCGCTTTTCGGCGCCTCCGCTACAGCAGCAGTCAAGCAGGAGACCGGCTGGAAGGCAGACGGATCGAGAGCGTACCCCTACCATGTCCGAATCCGAAGGTAGCCACTACGCCACGCAATCGCGAAATTTCGTGCCGCAACAGTCCGATTTAGCGCACTAGCCATCCTTCAGAGCAGGGCCGAGGAGCCGTGCCAGTCGTGCGGCACTCTTCGGCCCTATCCGTCTGGGGAACTTGGCCGCCTGACGCTCCACCGCACGAATCCACTCGTCACTCCGGCGCCTCGTCACCGACGCATCTCACGCTCTTCGCAGGCGACCTCGCGGTTTGTGGCGAGGTCTGTCGCGATTCCGGCGGCAATTAGGGCCGCACCGGGGGTGTGGCCAGATCCGGCGTAACGCCAGTGCCGTTCGGTGATCGTGTCGGGGGTTTCGGTGTGACCCATGTGGTGGGCGCGTTCGGCACGTAGTGCGGCGTAGGTGGTGGAGTAGGCGCGGGATTTGGTGAGGATGTGGCCCCGGTAGCCGAGCGTGTGAGTCCAGGCCCGAAGACGGAAGGGTTCGTATTCCGGGAGGCCGCCGAGGCGCCAGCAGGCGCGCATGAGGGTGCGGACATGTGCGCTGACGGGGGCCGATGCGATGTCAGCCCAGGTAGTCAGCGAGTGGTCGAGGCCGGCGCCGGTTTCACTCGCTCCCTTGGTGACGTATTTGGCGACGTAGGCAGCCACCGCATCGTCATCGGGGCCGTCGCCGTCGCTGTCGGCGTGAAGGGGACGGACGTCGGTCTGCTGACCCCAGTGCAAGGCCTGCTCGCCCACTGCCGGGCTGTAGGGAGGGCGGACCAGAACCCGCCGCGCGGAGTCACGTACGGCATCAATGAGGAGCTGCACAGTGCCCCAGGCCGGGGGTTCGTCGCTGGATCCGTTCGGCCCATCGAGGCGTACGACGGCATGGACGTGGACGGCCGCCCGTTTCTGGTACTCGGCGACGCGGGCGAAGGAGAGACGGGCGTGTTCGGCAAAGCGGGACTGTACGAGGCCGACGGAAGACGCCAGGCGCCGCCTCACGTCGATGACGAAGCGGTCCCACAGTTTTGAGGCGTAGGCGTGCCACAGGACATGCCCGCTGTAGTCGTAGCAGTCGGGGCAGAGGGGTTGGCCGACGGCCGAGGTGTTCGGCGCATGGAGCATGCCGCAGCCAAGCGGCCGCCCGTGTTCGCAGGTGCCGCCGTCGCGGCGGGGACGGCATCGCTCGCCAGCGTGGTGCACCGGGCCGAAGGACGGAGCGGTCAGGGTGACGAAGAGGCGGGGTCGGTGGCGCACGGTGGCGGGAACGTTCTTGCCGCCAAGGAGGCCGGCGCGGACGAGGTGGTAGGTGTCTCCGGCGTAGAGGCGGGAGCAGGCCGGGCAGATGGTTGCGCGGCGGTTGCGGCAGCGGACGATTAGGCGTTCGCCGGGTTCGTTGCGGGTGTCGTAGTGGTGGAGGATCTCGCCGGTGGTGCCGTCCAGGGTGGTGGTGGAGCCGGAGAGGTGGACGGGGTGAGCGCATCCGCCGGTGGCGGTGATCTGCTCCAGCCAGCGGGAGAACCGGGGGTCTTGGGCTAGGCGGATTGCGTCGCGGTCGGTTTCGGGGAGCTGACGCAGGCGCGCCGCGCGGTCGAGGGCGGCGCGCCTGTCAGCCGGGGTGTACTCCGGGGTGATGGTGGTGACCTTCCGAGGTGAGCCGCCGAAGCGGCACGGATGTGGGGTGGTGGCGCGGGGTCGGTCATGGGGATCACTCCCTTGCGGTCGGGGCGATGTTGGGTTCAGCGGATGGTGCCGGTACCGCGGCAGACGCGGCAGCGCCGGATGCGTCCGGTCCAGGTCCTACGGGCTCCGTCGCCCTTGCAGTGGGGGCACCTCACGCGAGGCATGGGCATAGCTGGGGTGTCCTTTCTGCTCAGGTGTGGGAGAAGCCGCTGATGAACCAGGTCACGAGTCCGTGGATCGTGAAAATCACGGGGGTCTGGCCGAGGTAGACGCCGAAGAGGCCGACGCAGACCGCTTCCCACGCCCGGACGTCGCGGGAGCGGACGAGGAGGACGGTGATGATCCCGAAGATCACCGCGAACGTGAACGCCGTACCTTCGCTGATCACTTCGACTCTCCTTCCAGCGCCGTCAGGGCGAGGGTGACGAGGGGCAGTTCCGGGGTCATCGCGCCGTACTTGCGGGCAGTGGCCACGGCCTCATCGGTGGGGGTCAGGTGGGAGCGGGCACGGCTCCAGCCGCCGTCAGGACCGGTGCACACAGCCACGCCGCGTTCGTGCGCCGTGATGGCTTGTGCGACGGCCACGGCGTCCTTGTTGAGATCGCCCAAGGTCATTTCCGCCGTGCCGGGGTCGTTGACCCGATGGCAGATACGGCCGCCGAGCTGGGCGCGCAGGGCGGTGACGCCGGTCCCGAGGTCGGATCCGACGCGTTGGCCGGCCACGACCAGGTGGATGCCGAGCGCGGCACCGAGCTGGGCCAGTCGCAGCAGCAGCGTGGAGCACTGTTCGGTCTCCGCCCTGCTCTGGCGGGTGCCGTCGGACAGGTACAGTTCCGCGATCTCGTCGACCAGGACGACAATCGGCACTGGCCTCAGCTTCTCCGGGAGCTCCCAGACGGAGCGGACCCCGGCCGACCGGCAGGCGGTCATGCGGTCCTGCATGTCGACGACGAGGGCGGAGAGCACTGCGACCGCTTCACGACGGCAAGTCGCCAGAGCGCTGAGCCGTGCGGTGAACAGGCCGAGTTCCATGCCGCCCTTGCAGTCGATGCCGATCAGGGCGACGCGCTGTGTGGCGAGTTGCGTGATGAGCCGGGCCAGCAGAGTCGACTTGCCAGAGCGCGTGGCACCGGTGATCAGCCAGTGCGGCACGAGACGCAGGTTCATCACCCACGCCCCGCCCGTCTCCAGCGCCCCGATCAGGGCAGAGAGGAGTTCGGCCGGAGCCGTGGCTAAGCCCGGCCGCTCCAGGGGATCACTCGCCATCGCGGTCAGCAGCACGAGCCCGCGTTCCGGCGAGGTAACCCGCACCGTGTGCACCTTCCACGCGTGCACGAACGCAGCCGCCGCCTTCAGATACGTCGCCGGGGTCTGGCCCGCGTGCAGCCGCACCAGCACGGACAGCCCCATGGGCGTGACATGCGGGAAGGAGCAGCGCGGAGCCACCGGCCGCACCGGGTCACCCTTGACCAGCAGGTGACCGACGAGCGTGCGCGCCGGGAGCCGGGACACCGCGAGGTCATTGAGCACGGCCACGCGCCGCCAGGTGGACACCACCCGCCATGCGGTCAGCGGGTAGCCGACGAGGTACCAGTGCCAGACCGGACGGTGTCGACGCACCAGGTCACCGGCCACGAGCATCCAGGCGAGCACGGCCAGGGCCAGGGCGATGATGTACGGCTCCATCACGCCTCACCGCCCTTGCGTGCCGCCGCCGGAGTTCCGTGCACGGGCGTGATGGCATCCGCGCGGAAACTGACGCCGTGCCGGTCACCCATCGACCACATGAACGCCACCAGTCCGGTGACCTTGACGATCTGTCCTTCCTCGATGCCGGTCGGCTCACCGCTGACGGCGATCTCGATGACGGAGATCCGCCGCCGGTCCTGCCGCACGGTCACGGCGACTGTGTAGACGGGGTTGCCGTCCCGGTCCTTCTTCACCTCCTGTGTCTCGGAGTTGCTGAGCTTCACTTCCGGAGCGATGGCGCACCGCAGTACGCCCAGCCGCGCCGTGTCCACGGGAATGGACTGCATGATCTTTGGCCTCCTTGGCCAGTCAGGACATCAGGCTTCTTCTGACGTCACTTGTCCTTACGAGTGATGAGTGTGGAGTGCTGTACGGCGAGAGCGCAACTACTTATGCTGACGAGTGACGCCGCGCGTGCGACGTGCCTACGACCCCGACCCGTCGGAGATGCCCAGATGTCGGAGATCCAGCGCCCCGGAGCCCTCTACCAGCAGGTGGCCGCCGCCATCCGCGAAGCGATCCTGTCGGGCGAGTTCGCACCCGACTCCCTGTTGCCGTCCGAAGCCCAGCTCATGACCCGCTACGCCGTATCCCGCCCCACCGTTCGCAACGCCATCGCAGCACTGCGCGCCGAAGGGCTGATCGATGTCCGGCACGGCAAGGGGAGTTTCGTGCGCTCCGACGGACAGCCGTCGCTCACGATCGAGCGCAGCATCAGCCGCACGGCCGACGGCCGGTTCGTCATGCCCAACGGCGATGTCTGGCAGGAGACCGAAGAGGCCACCGCCTACCGGACGCACACCACCAAGGCCACCGCCCGATTCCTCCAACTCGGCGAGGAGGAGGCCCTGTACGGCTGCGACCGGCTGTTGTTCGACCCGAGCACGGGCACCCGCGCGATGCACCGCACGCTGATCCCGTTCGCCGTCGCCGAAGCGGTTCCGATGCTTGCCGAGGAGCCGTGCAAGCGCCCGGCCGCGTTCTACCGCCAGCTCACCGAGGACGGCCACAAGCTCACCTGGTCCGAGACCGTACGCGCCCGGATGCCCCTGCCCGACGAGCGCACCACGCTCCAGCTCCCCGACGCGACCCCGATCCTGCACCTGTCCCGCGTCACCCACGACACCGACGACCGCCCGCTGATCCTCGAAGAACTCCGCATCGGAGCCGACCGCGCCGAACTCACCTACCGGCTCACCGCCGACAAGCAGCCCGCACGACGCACCAGGGCATGAGCGGCGAGCCGGATCGGTCGAAACAGCCTTCACTTCCTCAAGGGCGCGCCTGCGGCGCGCCGGGGCGCCCGGCCGCCCCGGCCGGGCGTGCGGCGTGACCGCCGGTCCCGGCCGAGCGCCGGACGCCCCACACCGCAGCAGGCCCGAGGAGTCGAGG
>NZ_JBEXXK010000118.1:0-6910 GCF_040630405.1 Streptomyces sp. NPDC005811 | reverse complement strand
CCAGCCCCTCCCCACCACGACCCGACACCACCCACGGCACCACACCACCAGCCACGAACACCGGCACCGCAACCACACCGTCGGAAACCGCCTCCGACACCGCCGGAGCCTCCTCCAACACCACATGCGCATTCGTCCCACTGATCCCGAACGACGACACACCGGCCCGACGCGGACGCCCCTCGGCCGCCGGCCAGTCCACGGCCTCCGTCAGCAACGACACCTCCCCCGCCGACCAGTCGACGTGCGAAGACGGGGCGTCGACATGCAGCGTGCCCGGCACGAGACCGTGCCGCATGGCGAGCACCATCTTCATCACGCCGGCCATACCGGACGCGGTCTGGGTGTGCCCGATGTTGGACTTGACCGAGCCGATGAGCAGCGGCTGTCGGGACGGACGGTCCTGCCCGTACGTCGCCAGCAGGGCCTGCGCCTCGATCGGGTCGCCCAGCCGGGTGCCCGTGCCGTGCGCCTCCACGACGTCCACGTCACCGCAGGTGAGGCGGGCGTCTGCGAGGGCGGCGCGGATGACTCGTTGCTGGGAGGGGCCGTTGGGCGCGGTCAGGCCGTTGCTGGCCCCGTCCTGGTTGATCGCCGAACCCCGTACCACCGCCAGCACCGGATGACCGTTGCGACGGGCGTCCGACAGCCGCTCCAGCAGGAGCACACCCACGCCCTCGGCGAGGGAGAAGCCGTCGGCGGCCTCGGCGAAGGGCTTGCACCGGCCGTCGGGGGCGAGGCCCCGCTGCCGGCTGAAACCCACGAACGGCGCCGGATCGGCCATGACCATCGCCGCGCCCGCCAGCGCCATCACACACTCGCCGGACCGCAGGGCCCGTACCGCGAGGTGCAGCGCGACCAGCGACGAGGAGCACGCGGTGTCCACGGTCACCGCCGGTCCCTCCAGCCCGAGGACGTAGGAGACGCGACCGGATGCGACGGCGGTCGAGGCACCGGTGACGAGGTAGCCCTCGGTGCCGTCGGTGCCACGGCCGAGCAGGGTGCCGTAGTTCTGGTCCGTCAGACCCGTGAAGACGCCGGTGCTACTGCCGCGCAGGGTCCTCGGATCGATGCCGGCCTGCTCGAACGCCTCCCACGACGTCTCCAGGAGCAGTCGCTGCTGCGGATCCATCGCCGCCGCCTCGCGCGGGGAGATCCCGAAGAAGGCCGCGTCGAACTCCCCGGCGTCGTGCAGGAAGCCCCCGTGCCGGACGTAGCTGGTGCCGTGCCGGTCGGGGTCGGGGTGGTAGAGGCGGCTCGTGTCCCAGCCCCGGTCGGCGGGGAAGCCCGTGATGAGGTCCTGGCCTTCGGTGACGACCCGCCAGAGGTCATCGGGGGATGTGATGCCGCCCGGGTATCGGCACCCCATGCCGACGACGGCGATGAGGTCGTCGTCGGTGGAGGGCGTCCGCGAACCGGCCGCTGTCGCGGACGACTCCGAGTCCTGCCCCTGCGCGGCATCGTCTCCGAGGGCCAGTCGGCGGAGGTGGGCGGCGAGGGCGAGCGGGGTGGGGTGGTCGAAGACGACCGTCGTCGGGATCTTCAGACCCGTGCGGGCGGTGAGGCGGTTGCGGAGTTCGACGGCGCTGACCGAGTCGAAACCCAACTCCTTGAAGGCGTAGGCGGCGTCGACGGCTGCCGCCGAGTCATGACCGAGCACGACGGCCGCCTCGGACCGGACGAGATCCTGGAGGAATCGGTCGTGTTCGGAGGCGGGCAGAGCGCCGAGCCGCTGCGCGAGGTCCGGGGCGGCTGCGTCCGTGCCCTGTGCGTCCTTTGCGCCGCCGTCTCGGGTCTCGTCCCGCGGTTCCAGTGCGGCGATGAGCGGGGCGGGCCGGGCGGCGCTGAAGACGGGCACGAAACGTGCCCAGTCGACATCGGCGACCGCGACGACGGTGTCGTCGTGGTCCAGCGCCTCCTGCAGGGCCACCATCGCCGGTTCCGCCGCGATGACGGGGATGCCACGGCGGCGCAGCGGGTCGCGCATGTCCTCCCCGATCATGCCGCCACCGTCCCAGGGACCCCAGGCGACCGAGAGCACCGGAAGCCCGCGTGTGCGGCGCGCGGACTCGGCGAGGGCATCCAGGCAGGCGTTGGCGGCCGCGTAAGCCGCGTGGTCGGCGACCCCCCAGACACCGGAGATCGAGGAGAAGAGGATCAGCGCATCGGTCTCGGCCGGGTCCAGGACCCGGGTGAGATGCTGTGCCCCCGCCACCTTGCCTGCGATGACCTCGGCGAACTCCGCCATGCCGAGGTCGGTGAGCGCCCCGAGGGTGCCGACGCCTGCGGCGTGCACCACCGTGCGAACGGTACGACCGTCCGCGCGCAGGGAATCCAGCAGATCCCCGAGCGCAGTGCTGTCGGCCACATCGCACGCGGTGATGGTCAACCGAGCGCCCAGCGCGGCGAGTTCCGCCTCCAGTGCCCTCAGTCCCGCGTCATCGCTCCTGCCTCGCCGGCTGACCAGCACCACGTCCTCGGCGCCACCACGCGCCAGCCACCGGGCGACGTGCGCGCCGAGCGCACCGGTTCCGCCGGTCACGAGGGCGGTACCGCGCGGCGTCCAGTGCCGCCCGGAAACCGAACGAGGGGCAGGGACCAGACGCCGTACGAAGGTGCTGTTGGCGCGCACGGCTACCTGGTCCTCGCCGCTGTCACCGGACGAGGCCAGAACGGCGCAGAGCGCACCGGTGTCCCGTGCGTCGAGCCGCTCGGGAAGGTCCACCAGCCCGCCCCAGCGCTCCGGGAACTCCAGGGCCGCGACCCTCCCCAGCCCCCAGACCGCAGCCTGTGCCGGCCGGGCGACCGGCTCCTGCTCCCCCACCGCCACGGCGCCTTGCGTGACACACCACAGGGGAACGTCCTTCCCGGTCTGTCCGAGTGCCTGGAGAAGGGAGACGGTGAGCGCGGCCCCGGTGGTCACCACGGGATGGTCGGGCAACGGGTCCTCGTCCAGTCCCAGCAGCGACAGCACGCCGCTGAGCGGCACGGCAGGGTCGGCCGACGCCTCGTCGAGCGCGGCTGTCAGGACTTCGCGGTCGACGTGGCGCGAGGTGAGTTCAAGGACTCGTACGTCGGCGCCGTGGGTCGTCAGTCCGCCGGAGAGGGAGGTGGTGAGTTCGGTGTCGAGGTGTCCCTGCGGGACGATGATCAGCCAGGTACCGGTCAGGGTGCTGGCGCGTGTGTCGCGGGCGACCGGCTTCCAGACCACCTTGTACCGCCAGCCGTCCACCGCCGACCGCACCACCTGCTCCCTGCGCCACCCCGACAGCACCGGAAGGACACCGGCCAGCGCCTCACTGCCCGACACCCCCAACGTCCCCGCCAACGCCTCCAGATCCTCCCGCTCCACCGCCTCCCAGAAACGGGCGTCCACCGCCTCCCGCCCGGAAGCGACAGCCGCCGCGGCAGCCGGAGCGGTCCGCTCCAGCCAGTAACGGCGGTGCTGGAAGGCATAGGTCGGCAGCGGGACCGTGCGAGCGTCATGGCCGGCCAGGACCGCCGTCCAGTCCACCGGGACACCCCGCACCCACGCCTCGGCGAGGGAGGTCAGGAAGCGGTGGGCGTCGCCCTTGTCGCGGCGCAGCGTTCCCGTCACGACCGCGTCGGGTGCGGCTTCCTGGACGGCCATGCCGAGGACCGGGTGGGAGCTGACCTCGACGAACGCGCCGTAGCCCTGCTCCGCCAGCGCCTCGACCGCGTCGGCGAAACGCACCCGCCGGCGCAGGTTCCGGTACCAGTACCCCCCGTCCAGCCGGGCCGTGTCGACGACCTCGGCCTCGGTGGTCGAGAAGAACGGCACCTCACCGGTACGAGGGGCGACCGGGGCCAGCACGTCCGCCAGCTCCTGCTCGATGGCCTCCACGTGACGGGTGTGCGAGGCGTAATCCACCGGAATACGACGCGCCCGGATCTCGCGTGCCTCGCAGTGCGCCATCAGCTCATCCAGCGCATCCGCGTCACCGGCCACCACCACCGAACCCGGACCATTCACCGCAGCCACATCGATCCGGCCCGCCCAGCCGGCCAGCAGCTCCTCCACATCCATCGGGGCGAGGGGCACCGAGACCATGCCACCACGGCCCGCGATCGCCCGGATCGCCCGCGACCGCAACGCCACCACCCGCGCACCATCCTCCAACGACAGACCACCCGCCACCACCGCAGCCGCGATCTCCCCCTGCGAATGACCCACCACCACCGACGGCACCACACCACACGCACGCCACACCGCCGCCAACGACACCATCACCGCCCACGACACCGGCTGCACCACATCGACCTCAGCCAGCTCACCCCCACCCCGCACGACCTCACTCAGCGACCACTCCACAAACGGAGCCAGCGCACGCTCACACGCCGCCATCGACGCCGCAAACACCGGCGAGACACCCCACAACTCCCGCCCCATACCCACCCACTGCGCACCCTGCCCCGGGAACACGAACACCACATCACTGGCAGCACGAGCAGCCCGCCCACGCACCACCGAGGACGGCGTCACCCCATCATCGACCGCAAGCCCTTTGGCCCCCGAGATCAGGGCGTCGTTGTCAGCCCCCAGGACGACAGCCCGGTTCTCGAACGCCGTACGCGTCGACGCCAACGACCACGCCACATCCACCGGACGGACGCCCTCATCCGCCGACTCGACGAACGACGCCAGACGCTCCGCCTGACCAGCCAGCCCTTCCCCACCACGACCCGACACCACCCACGGCACCACACCACCAGCCGTGAACACCGGCACCGCAACCACACCGTCGGAAACCGCCTCCAGTTCCCCCGGAGCCTCCTCCAGCACCACATGCGCATTCGTCCCACTGATCCCGAACGACGACACACCGGCCCGACGCGGACGCCCCTCGGTCTCCGGCCAGTCCACGGCCTCCGTCAGCAACGACACCTCCCCCGCCGACCAGTCGACATGGGGCGTCGGCTCGTCGACATGCAGGGTCCGGGGAAGCACTCCGTGCTGCAACGCCAGCACCATCTTCATCACACCGACAACGCCCGCGGCGGCCTGCGTGTGGCCGATGTTGGACTTCAACGAGCCCAGCCACAGGGGCCGTTCCGGATCCCTGCCCTGGCCGTACGTCGCCAGCAGCGCCTGCGCCTCGATCGGGTCACCCAGCGTCGTCCCCGTACCGTGCGCCTCCACCGCGTCCACCAGATCCGCGCTCAGCCGGGCATTGGCCAGCGCCGCACGAATCACCCGCTCCTGGGAAGGACCATTGGGCGCGGTCAGACCATTGCTGGCCCCGTCCTGATTGACAGCCGAACCCCGCACCACCGCCAACACCTGGTGACCGTTGCGACGGGCGTCCGACAGCCGCTCCAGCAGCAACACCCCCACACCCTCACCCCACCCCGTACCATCCGCACCCGCCGCGAACGGCTTGCAACGACCATCCGACGCCAGCCCCCGCTGCCTGCTGAACTCCACGAAGATGCCGGGCTCTGCCATCACGGTCGCGCCTCCGGCGAGCGCGAACGAGCACTCGCCGGAGCGCAGCGCCTGGACGGCCATGTGCAGGGCCACGAGCGACGAGGAGCACGCCGTGTCCACCGTCACCGCCTGCCCACGCAGGCCGAGGACATAGGCGATCCGCCCGCTTGCCACGCTGCCCGAGGTGCCGGTCAGGAGGTATCCGTCGACCGACTCGGGGGCTCGGTGCAGCCCGGGACCGTACTCCTGCTGCATGAGTCCTACGAATACTCCCCCGTCGCGCTCACGTAGCGTCTCCGGGTCGATCCCGGCCCGTTCAAGGGCCTCCCAGGAGGTCTCCAGCAGCAGGCGCTGCTGCGGGTCCATGGCGACGGCCTCGCGCGGCGAGATGCCGAAGAAACCGGCGTCGAAGTCGCCCGCGCCGTAAAGGAACGAGCCGGAACGCGCATACGTGGTCCCGTGCTGCTGCGGGTCGGGGTCGTACAGGCTGTCGAGGTCCCATCCTCGATCGGTGGGGAAGCCGGAGATGGTGTCACCGCCGCCGGAGAGCAGTTCCCACAGCTCTTCCGGTGTGCGGATGCCACCGGGCAGACGGCAGCCCATGGCCACGATCGCTATGGGCTCGCTGCCGGTGGCGGGCGTCGAATCCACTGAGATCTCGGAAGCCGTGTCACTGCCGCCGTGGAGCAGCCCGCGCACATGGCGGGCGAGTGCCTGAGGAGTGGGGTGATCGAAGAGAACAGAGGCCGGCAGGGAAAGTCCGGTGTCCGCGACCAGTCGGTTGCGCAGTTCGACAGAAGTCGCGGAGTCGAAGCCCTGCGCCTTGAACGTGAGCGTCGCCTCGACATCAGCGGCGGTGGCATGCCCCAGCACGGTGGCGGCATGGGCCCGGATCCGCTGCACCCAGTCGTTACGCGGCACGGGAGGCGTAAGGGCGGCTGCTTCCTCGGACTCGGCGGGTTCCCCGAGGGGAAGGGTGAGACGACGGGCCGTCGCGCCGCCGTCGAGCCAGTAGCGGCGGCGTTGGAAGGCATAGGTCGGCAGCGGGACCGTGCGGGCGTCATGGCCGGCCAGGACCGCCGTCCAGTCCACCGGGACACCCCGCACCCACGCCTCGGCGAGGGAGGTCAGGAAACGGTGGGCGTCACCCTTGTCACGGCGCAGCGTCCCCGTCACGACCGCGTCGGGTGCGGCCTCCTGGAGCGCCATGCCGAGCACGGGGTGGGAACTGACCTCGACGAACGCGCCATAACCCTGCTCCACCAGCGCCTCGACCGCGTCCGCGAAACGCACCCGCTGACGCAGATTCCGGTACCAGTACCCCCCGTCCAGCCGGACCGTGTCGACAACCTCCGCCTCGGTCGTGGAGAAGAACGGCACCTCACCGGTACGAGGGGCGACCGGGGCCAGCACGTCCGCCAGCTCCTGCTCGATGGCCTCCACGTGACGGGTGTGCGAGGC
>NZ_JBEXXK010000117.1:0-7667 GCF_040630405.1 Streptomyces sp. NPDC005811 | reverse complement strand
AACTAATTCGTGACTGGTTTTCAGAAGTGTGCTCTTGCTTTACCCCGTCCCCACCCGGGTCCACGCCGGTCCCCACCTGGTCGGCACCCGGCCCGCACCGGTCCGCACCCAGCCCGCACCGGTCCCCACCCAGCCCGCACCGGTCCCCACCCCGTCCCCACCCGGGTCCACGCCGGTCCCCACCTGGTCGGCACCCGGCCCGCACCGGCCCGCACCGGTCCCCACCCAGTCCCCACCCAGTCCGCACCGGTCCCCACCCCGTCCCCACCCGGGTCCACGCCGGTCCGCGCCGGTCCCCACCCGGCCCGCACCCAAGTCCGCACCGGTCCCCACCCGACCCGCACCCGATCCGCACCGGTCCCCACCCGACCCGCGCCCCGTCTCCGCTCAGTCCCACAGTCCGATTCTCCGGGCCGCCACCCGCTCAGCGATCCGCCGCACCAGCTCGTCCGCGGGCAGTTCGCCGGGGCGGCGGCCGTCCCGTAGCCGTACGGCGGCCAGCCCGCCGCTCGCCTCCCGCTCCCCGATCACCGCGAGGTACGGCACCCGCCGCGCCGCCCGGATCCGCGCCCCCAGGCTGCCCTCGCGGGCCGCCTCCGCGCGCAGCCCCGCCGCCGACGCCCTCCGCACCAGCTCGGCCGCCGCCCCCTCCTGGGCCTCCGACACCGGCAGCACGACCAGCTGGACCGGCGCCAGCCAGGCCGGGAAGGCCCCGCCGTGCTCCTCGATCAGCTGCGCCACCGCCCGCTCCACACTGCCGATCACACTGCGGTGCACCATCACCGGCCGGTGTCTCGCCCCGTCGGCGCCGGTGTAGTGCAGAGCGAAACGGGCGGGCTGGTGGAAGTCGATCTGCACGGTGGACAGGGTCGCCTCCCGGCCGGCCCGGTCCGCGATCTGCACGTCGATCTTCGGGCCGTAGAAGGCAGCCTCGCCCTCCGCCTCCTCGTACGCGATCCCCGCACCCTCCAGGACCTCCCGCAGCAGCGCGGTCGCCCGGCTCCACAGCCCGGGATCGGCCACGTACTTGCCGCCCGCGCCCGGCAGGGAGAGCCGGTACCGGGAGGCGCTGATGCCGAGGTCGGCGTAGGCGCGCCGGATCAGCCCGAGGGCCGCGCGGGCCTCGTCCACGGCCTGCTCCGGGGTGCAGAAGATGTGCGCGTCGTTGAGCTGGATGGCCCGCACCCGGGTGAGACCGCCCAGCACCCCCGACAGCTCGGAACGGTACATGCCACCCAACTCGGCGATACGGAGAGGCAGTTCACGGTAGCTGTGGGAGCGGGAGCGGTAGATCAGGGCGTGGTGGGGGCAGAGACTGGGGCGCAGCAGCATCTGTTCCGCGCCGAGGTCCATGGGCGGGAACATGTCCTCGCCGTAGTGGTCCCAGTGGCCGGAGATCTCGTACAGCTCGCGTTTGCCGAGCACCGGCGAGTACACATGCCGGTAGCCGGCCGCGCGCTCGGCCTCCCGGACGTACTCCTCCAGGGTGTGCCGCACGATCGCGCCGTCCGGCAGCCAGTACGGCAGGCCCGCGCCCATCAGGGGGTCGGTGTCGAAGAGGTCGAGTTCGCGGCCGAGGCGGCGGTGGTCGGGCATCCGGGTCTCCCAGGTGAGCGGGGGCGGGGCGGACCGGGACACGACGAAGCCCCGGGGCGCTCGCCCCGGGGCTTCGGTCATCCATGCATCGGATCAGCGCGCCGGGACGGTGTCCGGCGTCGTCGTGAGGGACGGCTGGGCGCGCTGCATACGGCGACCCTAGCGACGCGGACCGGCCGGCGACGAACGGTTTTCCACCGCGCGCAGCAACGCCCGTAACCCGTACGGCCCGCCGCGCTGGTCGGTCCGCGGCGGCGGTGCTGCCGTGGGAGGAGGCACGTATCCCCACGTCAGGAGGCACCCCCCGATGAACCGCCGCGCGCTCCTCGCCTCCTCACTGCTGCTCACGACCGTCACCGGGTGCGCCACCCTCGGTCTGGAGCACCCGCCGACGGCCGCCCCCGCCGAACCGACCGTCCAGGCCTCCACCAGCAAGCCCGCCGCGTCGGCCGCCCCGCGCGTCCTCAGCGACAGCCAGGCGCAGGCGGCCCTCATCACCGCCGAGGATCTCGGCGCGCCCTGGCTCCCGACCGGCGGCGCGGCGACCTGGCGGGACGGGCTGCTGAAGGCGAGCACCCCGGTCGCCGAGTGCCAGAAGCTCCTCGACGCCCTGTACACCGACGAGCTGTTCGGCGCCCCCGCCCGCGCGGTCGTCGGGCTCGACGACCCCGACGCCGCCGCCCAGTTGCGCTACCAGCTCACCGGCCGGAGCACGGCGGACATGGACCGGACGCTGGCCTGGCTGAAGGAACTGCCGCAGAAATGCGCCCGGTTCACGGCCACGGCCGGGAAGGACACGGTGGAGGACGTGCAGGTGACCGACCTGCCGCTGCCGGAGGTGGGCGACGCGCGGCAGGGACTGCGGGTGACGCTGACCCTGTGGGGCACCGCCGGGGACAACGCCGACGGGGAGCCGACCGCCCTCGCGCTGGACGTGGCCGCCGTCCGGGCGGGCGAGGACGGGTTCGCGCTGACCAACGGCGGCCTGGGCGACGTACCGAACGAGGCGACGCAGGCGGCCGTTCAGCTCGGGGTACGACGGCTGGCGGACGTACGCAAGCAGGGCCGGGTCCAGGTCTGACGGCGCGCCCGGCGGCTCAGTCGCGGTCGTCGAAGCGGGTGCGGCGGCCGACCACCTCCCGGCCCTCGTCGAGGACCGTACGGCCGTGCGCGAAGGCGTGCGCGCGCAGCCGGGCCAGCGCGTCGTCCGCGCCGACGCCGAGCTGGGCCATGACCATCCCGACGGCCTGGTGGACGACGTCGTGTTCGGTGGCGAGGGCGCTCAGCCACGGCTCCTCACCGGGCGGGCGCAGACCGTCGTCCTCCCCGAGCGGCAGGGCCGTCAGGGCCGCCGTCAGCACGTCCGCCACGAGCTGTGCCGTCCGCACCTCGTCCCCGGCGAGTTCACCGGGGACGTCACGGTAGAGGTCGAGGGTGCCCAGGCAGGCCGTGCGGTCGCCGAGCGGCAGCGCGTACACCGCGCGCACCCCGGCGGCCGCGGCCTGCTGGGCGAAGACCGGCCAGCGCACGGCGTCCCGGCCGCCCCGCAGATCGGAGGCGTACACGGGCGCGCCGGTCTCGGCGGCCCACAGACAGGGCCCGTCCCCCAGGGTGGCCTGCATCTCCATCAGGTCCGCGGCCCGGGCGCTGCTCGCGCTCAGCGGTACGGGGATGCCCTCGCCGCACAGCGCCACGCTCGCCCCGCTCACCGGCAGCAGCCGCACCGCGACGGTGCACAGCCGCTCGGGCACCTCGCCCGGTTCGGCCCCGCGCACCGCGTCGGCGAGGACCGCCGCGATCCGCTCCCGCTCCCGGTCGAGCACGGCGACCACCTCCGAGCGAGGGGCCGGTCGGTCGGCTCCCCACGCCCGCCGGGTACCCGCCGCCACCTCCGGGAACCACCGTTGCGCCCGCTTCTCGTCTACGGCTTCTCGTCTACGGCTTCTCGTAGGGATCCGCCGGCTGCTTCACCCGGATCGTCCGCGCCGCGTCGAGCACCGGCGGCCAGGCCGCGTCGGAGCCCAGCGTGCCCTCGGGGTGCCAGGTGCCGGTGACGGTGACCCAGGTGTCGGTGGGCGGGGCGTCGTCGTCGGCGCCCCGGATCTCGACCTTGCCGGTGGTGGCGTCGGCGGCGCAGCAGGTGACGAGGAGCCGGGTGACGTACCAGGAGCCGTCGTCACCGCGGGTGACGAAGCCGGTCAGCCGGACGGTCCGGCCCTTCAGTGAGCGGCCGCTGTCGTAGATCGCGCGGGAGCTGAACTCGGCGACGGTGAGGCTGAGGGGATCCCCGTCCGGAAGCGCGGGAAACGTGCCGACCCCCTGCGCGGCCCGCTGGGCGGCCTCGCGGTCGGCGCTGTAGGAGCCGAGGGCAGGTGGCGGGAAGAGGAGCAGGGCGAGGGCGGGAAGGACGAGGAGCCAGGCGGTGCGGGGCCCGTGATGATGCCCGTGCCCGTGCCCGTGTTCGTGTTCGTGTTCGTCGCGGAGTACGGCCGTCACCAGGCCGAGCAGCACGAGCGCGACCCCCGAGACGATCAGGTAGGGCCTGAGGCCCGCCTGTACATAGCGCAGACAGAGGTCGCCGAAGAGGGTGATGCGCAGGACGGCCGCTCCCGTGAGCAGGAGGAGGACCGTCGGTCCGTGACGCCTCACAGCAGCCACCACCCCACGAGGACACTGGCCGCGACGGCCACCAGCCAGGTGGCGGAGGCGAACCGGACGGCGAAGGAGCGGCCGAAGGTGCCGGTCTGGAGGGCGAGCAGTTTCAGGTCCACCATCGGGCCGACCACCATGAACGCCAGCCGGGCGGTGGCCGGGAAGGCGCTGAGGGAGGCGGCGACGAAGGCGTCGGCCTCGCTGCACACGCACAGCACCACGGCGAGCAGGGCCGACAGCGGCACGGCGATCCACACGGACCCGGTGAAGACGTCGAGGACGGACCGGGGGACGGCGATGTTGAAGGTGGCCGCGGCGGCGGCGCCCAGCACGAGGAAGCCGCCGGCGTGCAGGAAGTCGTGCCGGAGGCCGAGGAGGAAGGCACGGGGGCCTTCGGCGTGGGGCGCCGGGCGTCTCGGCGGCCGCAGCCACTCCTCCTTCCCGAACCGCGCCCACAGCCAGCCCATGACGACGGCGGTGCCGAGGGAGGCGAGCAGCCGGGCGAGGACCATCGCGGGCTGCCCCGGGAAGGCGAGGGAGGTGGCGACGAGCACGACGGGGTTGATCGCGGGCGCGGACAGCAGGAAGGCGAGGGCGGCGGCCGGGGCCACCCCGCGCCGCATCAGGCTTCCGGCCACGGGGACGGAGGCGCACTCGCAGCCCGGCAGCACGGCACCGGCGACACCGGCCACGGGGACGGCGAGGGCGGGGTTGCGGGGCAGGAGGCGTTTCAGGGCCCGCTCGGGCACGAAGGCGCCGATGGCGGCGGAGACGACGGTGCCGAGCAGCAGGAACGGCACGCCCTGGACGGCGACGGCGGTGAACACGGTCCACCAGGCGGCCACGGGCGGGGTGTACAGATCGAGCGCGAGCGTGGGCCCGAGCACGGCGGCGACGGTCGCCACGGCGACGAGGGCGGCCCCGCCGACCCCGGCGTACACGAACGCCCGTACGACGACGCGCACCCCGTCGCCGACCGCCCGCTGACTCACCACCCGCGGGACGCTAACGACGGGCGCTGTGCCCGACCCGGGCCCCACCTCGGTGGAACCTGTGATTCCGGTTGGGCCGGCGAAATTCCGGTGTACCGGGGACCGCCGGGGCCGAAAGACTGGCGGGCATGGAGTTCTTCTGTCACCACCGCGACCGGCCCGGCTCCCTGCCCCTGCGTGAGGAACTGCTCGAAGAGCACTGGTCGTACATGGACCGGTACGCGTCGGAGATGATCGCCCGCGGCCCGACGATGTCCGGGCCGGACGGGGTGCCCACCGGCAGTGTGCACATCGTCGACCTGGCCACTCCGGCGGCCGCCCGCGCGTTCGCCTTCGACGAGCCCGGCTACCAGGCGGGTGTGTACCGGGACGTCCTGCTGCGGCGGTGGCGGAACCTGCTGGGGCGCACGATGTGGGAGTTCCCCGGGGGGCGGACCGGTGGCGACCGGTTCCTGGTCCTCGGCCTGGGCGCGGGCGAGGCGGCCGCCGAGGACACCGTGCCGCCGGGCCGGGACGAGCTGATCGCCTATGGGCCGCTGCTGTCCGACGACGGGAGCGTCCGGCTGGGGACGGCGGCACTGGTGCGGGCGCCGGGCGCGGACGCGGCCCGCGCGGTCCTGGACGCGGACCGGTACGCGGACGTCGAGGTCCACCCCTGGCAGTTCGGCGGCCGGCCGCCCACGGCCTGAACGCCTACGGCCCGGCTACAGCGGGGGCTGGGCCGGGGCCGGGCCCAGGGTGGTGGTGCCGGGGGCCGTGCGGTGGCCGAGGCCGGTGCGGTAGGCGTCCAGGGCGGCCTCCACCCGGCCCGTGCGCCGCAGCAGATCCCCCAGCAGACGGCACAGGTCGGCGAGGTCGCCGGCGGCGCCCGCGCGTTCCAGCAGGCTCAGCGCCCGGACGTAGTGCTCCTCGGCCGCCTCGGTGTCGCGGGCGTCCTCGGCGATGATGCCGAGCAAACGGTGCGCGGCGGCCGAGTGGACGGCGCCGCGTTCGGAGGAGAGGTCGCCGAGGACGTCGTGGAGCAGGGCCGAGGCCTCCTGCGAGCGGCCCCGGCGGTGCAGGACGTCGGCCAGTTCGACGGCGACCTGGCTGCCGTAGAGGGCGGCGCCCTGGGCGGCGAGCATGTCCTGCGCCTGCTTCAACTCCCCTTCCGCGCGCTCCAGTTCGCCGTTCTGGGCGTAGACGTATCCGCGCATCCAGTGGCAGTTGGCGAGTTCGGTGCGCAACTGGAGCTGCCGGTAGAGCTCGGCGGCCTTGGCGAGGGAGGCGTCGGCCTCGGCGAGCCGGCCCTCGGCGAGGAGGGTCCGGGCGACGGAACGGTGCATCCGGGCGACCAGCGCGGGGTCGGCGACCTGCGGCGCCAGGGCGAGGGCGAACTCGGCGGCCTGGGCGGCGCGGGCCTGCGCGCCCATGTCCATGTAGGGGCCGATGACGGAGGCGTACAGGAGCAGCAGGGCGTCGGGATCGTGCAGTCCGCCCCGGTTGAGCTCGTCGAGGGTGGACTCCAGCAGGTAGACGGCGTAGCGGAGTTCACCGGCGAGGTAGTGGGAGACGGCGCGTCCGCGCAGGGCGGGGACGCGGACCGGCAGCGGGGCGTCGGCGAGGCATTCCTCGGCGCGCTCGAAGTAGTGGCGGGCCTTCTCCAGGTCGCCGGTGGAGATCTCGCACTCGCCGAGCCCGAGCAGCGCACCGGACTGCTCCTCGGTGAGCCCGTGCTCCTCGGCCTCGGTGAGCAGGACGGCGTACTGGGCGGCGGCCTCCTGCGCCGCGCCCGTGGCGAGGGCCCGCTGGGCCTCGGTGAGGCGGAGCCGCAGATCGGTGACGAGGCGGGCGGAGCGCCCCGTCGCCAGCTCCTGGAAGTCCACGCCGAGCCGGTCGGCGATGTGCCGCAGCGCCTCGTCGGAGGGCCGCACCCGGCCGGCCTCCAGCGTGGACACGTAGGCGGGTGTGTACGTCGGCTCCGCCAACTGCCGTTGTGTCAGCCCGCGTTCGACGCGCAACCGCTGCACGCGCCGCCCGATGACCTCCGGTTCGTCCCGTTCTCCCACGTCCCGTGTACCCCCAACCACCCCTGAGCCTCTTGCCGTTGGAGTGTCGCAGCCCCTAGGTTAAACGGCGAATTAAGCATGCTTAATACCTGAGTGTCATGCGCCGTAGTCCGCCGATGTTGTGAGGTTGCCGTGCCCGGACCCACATCCCCCCACCACGGACACCGTTACGCCAGGGCCCTCGCCGCCGCCGTCCTGGCCGCCACCACCCTGATCACCGCGGCCAACGCGATCCCGGCCCGGGCCACCCCCACCCCACCGACGGCCCAGGAACAGCCCGCGGGCCGTTACTGACTTTTGCGACGTAATGTCGTTGGGGGCTGACGATGTGTGATCGTTGCGGTATGCCGGTTGTGTGAGATATCCGCAGGGTGGTGGG
>NZ_JBEXXK010000116.1:0-8733 GCF_040630405.1 Streptomyces sp. NPDC005811 | reverse complement strand
TCGCCGATCCTCTACTACGGCGACGAGATCGGCATGGGCGACAACATCTGGCTCGGCGACCGCGACGCCGTCCGCACCCCGATGCAGTGGACACCTGACCGCAACGCCGGCTTCTCGTCCTGCGACCCGGGGCGGCTGTGCCTGCCGACCATCATGGACCCCGTCTACGGCTACCAGGTCACCAACGTCGAGGCGTCCATGGCGGATCCGTCCTCGCTGCTGCACTGGACCCGCCGCATGATCGAGATCCGCAAGCAGAACCCCGCCTTCGGCCTCGGGACGTACACCGAACTGCCCTCCTCGAACCCGGCCGTGCTCGCGTTCCTCCGCGAGGCCCCCCTGCCCGGGGAAGGAGGGGACGACCTCGTGCTGTGCGTGCACAACTTCTCGCGCTTCGCCCAGCCCACCGAGCTGGACCTGCGCCGGTACAACGGGCGCCACCCGGTCGAGCTGTTCGGCGGGGTGCGCTTCCCGGCCATCGGTGAACTGCCCTATCTGCTCACGCTGGCCGGGCACGGCTTCTACTGGTTCCGGCTCACCCGGGCCGCGGCCCGGGTCGGCCGACGCCGGTGAGCGCGACGCCTGTGCGCGTGCGCCGAGGAAAGGATGGGTCACCGTGACGAAGACCGCCCCGCTCAGGCCGAGCACCGCGAGCGCCTTCCGCTCCGGGGGGCCGCTCGTCGCGCTGCTGCGCGAGTGGCTGCCCCGGCAGCGCTGGTTCGCCGGGAAGGACCGGCCGCTCACCGACCTGCGCATGCTGTCGATGACGGAGCTGTACCCGGGCTGTCTCCATCTGCTCGTGCACGCCGGCCAGTCCGGGGTGCCGACACCCGGGGGCACTCCCCCAGCCGGTGACTGCTACCAGCTGCTCCTCGGTCTCCAGGAGCATCTGTCGCCCCGGCTGGGCCGGGCCCTGATCGGCAGGGTCGAGGACGGCCCGCTGGCCGGGCTGACGGTGCACGACGCGTTGCAGGACCCCCGGTCGGCCCAGCTGCTCCTGGAGCGGATGCGGCACCCGGGCACGCTCGGTCCGCTGAGCTTCGAGTCGGACCCGTCGGTGTCGCTGCCCGCCGGGCTCGCCCCGCGGCTGCTGGAGGCGGAGCAGTCCAACACCTCGCTGGTGTACGGCGACGCGTACATCCTGAAGATCTTCCGGCGGATCCAGCCGGGGGTGAACCCCGATCTGGAGGTGCCGGTGGCGCTGGCCGGCCAGGGGTGCGGTCGGGTCCCCGCGCCGGTGGCCTGGTTCCGGACCACCCACCCCCAGGAGGCCACCCTCGGCGTACTCCAGCCGTTCCTGCCCGACGCGGCGGACGGCTGGACGCTGGCGCTCCAGGCGCTGGCCCGGGGCGAGGACTTCACCGCGGAGTCCGAGGAGCTGGGCCGGGCGACGGCCGACGTGCATCTGGCGCTCGCGGCGGCCCTGCCGGCCGGTCCGGACGCCGAGGACGGGCGGACGGCGGCCGCGATGACGGAGCGGCTGGAGGCGGCGGCGCACCACGTGCCGGCGCTGCGGCCGTTCGTCCCGGGGCTGACCACGGCGTTCGCCTCGCTCGCGGTCTGCGACCAGGGGCCGCCCGCCCAGCGCATCCACGGCGATCTACATCTGGGACAGGTGCTGCGGGCCGGGCGGGACTGGTTCGTCATCGACTTCGAGGGCGAGCCGTCCCGGCCGCTGGCCGAGCGGCGGCTCGCCCACTCCCCGGTGCGGGACATCGCGGGCATGCTGCGCTCCTTCGACTACGCCGCCCGGCAGCGGCGGCCCTGGCGGCCGGAGTGGGCGCGCCGTTGCCGGGAGGCCTACTGCGCCGGCTACGCGGCCCGAGCGGGCTGGGATCCCCGCAAGAAGCACGCGCTTCTGCGTGCCTATGAGACGGATCGCGCCGTTTACGAAGTGTTGTACGAGGCCCGCAACCGGCCCGACTGGCTACCCGTACCCATGGCGGCGATCGAACGACTCGCCGTCCGAGGAGGCTGACCCCCATGGCCCTGCGCGACACCGCTCCCCCCGAGGCCGCCGGTCCCCGGCCGCTCGCGGCGCCCGCGCTCGACCCCGCCGACCGCGCCCGGCTGCTGTCGGGCGCCCATCACGACCCGCACGCCCTGCTGGGCGCGCACCCGGTGGCGGGGGGCGTGCTGTTCCGGGCCCTGCGCCCGTTCGCCGGCTCCGTGAGCGTGGTCGTCGACGGTACGGCGATCCCGCTCGCCTCGGAGGAGGACGGTCTCTTCGCCGCCGTACTGCCGCTCGACGAGGTGCCGGCGTACACGCTGCGGGTGGCGTACGACGGAGACCCGTGCGAGGTGGAGGACCCGTACCGGTTCCTGCCGGCGCTCGGTGACCTGGATCTGCATCTGGTGCGGGAGGGCCGGCACGAGGAGTTGTGGCGGGCGCTGGGCGCCGAGCCGATGACCCATCAGGGGGTGGCCGGCACCCGGTTCACGGTGTGGGCGCCGAACGCGCGGGGCGTGCGGGTCGCGGGCGACTTCTGCTGCTGGGACGGGACCGCGTTCCCGATGCGCTCGCTCGGCGCGGCCGGGGTGTGGGAGCTGTTCCTGCCCGGCATCGGCGAGGGCACCCGGTACAAGTTCGAGATCACCTCCCGGCACGGCGGGCGGTTCCTGAAGGCCGATCCGATGGCGCGGCGGGCGGAGGTCCCGCCGGACACGGCGTCGATCGTGCACGCCTCGCACTACACCTGGGGCGACGCGGAGTGGATGGCGCACCGGGGTGACGTCCCGGTGCACCGGGCGCCGTTCTCGGTCTACGAGGTCCATCTGCCGTCCTGGCGGCCGGGGCTGACGTACCGGGAGCTGGCCGAGGTGCTCCCGGCCTATGTGACCGGCCTCGGCTTCACCCATGTGGAGTTCATGCCGGTCGCCCAGCACCCCTTCGCCGGGTCCTGGGGCTACCAGGTCACCGGGTTCTACGCGCCGACCGCCCGGCTCGGCACCCCGGACGACTTCAAGTACCTGGTGGACGCCCTGCACCGGGCCGGGGTCGGGGTGATCGTGGACTGGGTGCCGGCGCACTTCCCGAAGGACGACTGGGCGCTGGCCCGGTTCGACGGGGATCCGCTGTACGAGCCCGGGGACGCGCGGCGGGCCGAGCACCCGGACTGGGGGACGTTCGAGTTCGACTACGCGCGCACCGAGGTGCGCAACTTCCTGGTCGCCAACGCCACCTACTGGTGCGAGGAGTTCCACGTCGACGGGCTGCGGGTGGACGCCGTCGCCTCGATGCTCTACCTGGACTACTCGCGGGACTCCGGGCAGTGGGAGCCCAACGCGTACGGCGGGCGGGAGGATCTGGCCGCCATGGCGTTCCTCCAGGAGATGAACGCCACCGTGTACCGGCGCTGCCCGGGGGTCGTCACGATCGCGGAGGAGTCGACCGCCTGGGGCGGGGTGACCCGGCCGACCGACAGCGGCGGGCTGGGCTTCGGCCTGAAGTGGAACATGGGCTGGATGCACGACTCGCTCCAGTACATGACGAAGGAACCGGTGCACCGCAAGTACCACCACAACGAGATGACCTTCTCGATGGTGTACGCGTACAGCGAGAACTACGTGCTGCCCATCTCCCACGACGAGGTGGTGCACGGCAAGCAGGCGCTGGTGTCGAAGATGCCCGGCGACTGGTGGCAGCGGCGCGCGAACCACCGGGCGTACCTGGGGTTCATGTGGGCCCATCCCGGCAAGCAGCTGCTGTTCATGGGACAGGAGTTCGCACAGGGGGCCGAGTGGTCCGAGGCGCACGGTCCCGAGTGGTGGCTGCTCGACCCCGGGTACGCGTCCGCGGGCGATCACCGGGGTGTGCAGGACCTGGTGCGTGATCTGAACACGCTGTACCGGTCGACCCCGGCGCTGTGGGAGCGCGACACCGACCCGGACGGGTTCCGGTGGGTGCTCGGGGACGCCGCCGACGACAACGTCCTCGCGTTCCTGCGGTACGGCGCCGACGGCACCCCGCTGCTCGCGGTGAGCAACTTCTCGCCGGTGGTCCGCCACGACTACCTGCTGTCCGTCCCCGGTGAGGCACCCGTGTGGGAGGAGGTCCTCAACACCGACGCGGCGCGGTACGGCGGCGGTGACGTCGTCCACGCCGATCCGGTCAAGGCGGCGAACGGGGAGCTGATGCTCACGCTGCCGCCGCTGGCCACGGTGTGGCTGAGGCCGTCGTCCGTGTGAGACAGCCCCGAAGGGGCAGTCGGGTGCGTGCACCCGTCAGCAGTGCCGTCCGTCAGCAGGCAAGGCGCAGAGAAAGGCCGCATCGCGTGCGCACCGTCGGAGTGGAGGAGGAGCTCCTCCTGGTCGACCCGGAGACCGGGGAGCCCAGGGCGCTGTCCGCCGCGGTGCTCGCCCGCGCCGCGCGGTACGACGTGGCGGAGGAGGAGCCCGTCTTCCAGAAGGAACTGCACAACCAGATGGTCGAGTTCGCCACCCATCCCCAGGCGGAGATGGGTGAGCTGGGCGCGGACATCGTCCGGATCCGCGCGGAGGCGGCCAAGCACGCGCGGGAGGCCGGCTGCGCGGTCGCCGCGCTGGCCACCTCCCCGCTCGCGGTGCGCCCCTCCGTGAGCATCGGGTCGCGCTACCGGTGGATGGCGGACCAGTACCGCATCGCGACCCGTGAGCAGATCGTGTGCGGCTGTCACGTGCATGTCTCGGTCGACTCGGACGAGGAGGGGGTCGCGGTCATCGACCGGCTCCGGCCGTGGCTGTCGGTGCTGACCGCGCTGAGCGCCAACTCGCCGTTCTGGCAGGGCCGGGAGACGGGGTACAGCAGCTATCGCAGCCGGGTGTGGCTGCGCTGGCCGTCGGCCGGTCCGACCGAGCTGTTCGGGTCGGCCGAGCGCTACCACCGGCGGGTGGCGGACATGCTGGCCACGGGGACGATCCTCGACGAGAAGATGGTCTACTTCGACGCCCGGCTGTCGGCGCGCTGGCCGACGGTGGAGGTGCGGGTGGCCGATGTCTGTCTGCACGCGGACACCGCCGTCCTCGTCGCGACGCTGGCGCGGGCCCTCGTGGAGACGGCCGCCCGGGACTGGCGGGCCGGGAAGGAGCCGGCGGACCACAGCGTCAGCCTGCTGCGGCTGGCCGACTGGCGGGCCGCCCGCTCCGGGCTGACCGGGGACCTGGTCGACCCGCTGACCATGCGGAACGCGCCCGCCGAGAGCGTCGTACGGTCGCTGCTGGAGTACGTCGAGGACGCGCTCACGGACACCGGGGACCTGGAGCGGGCCCGGGAGGCGTGCGCCGGGCTGCTGCGGAACGGCAACGGGTCGCAGGTGCAGCAGGAGGTGTTCGCGCGGACGGGCAGCCTGCGCGAGGTCGTCACCACCTGCGTGCGGCAGACCCAGGCCTGAGGCCGGTTGGCCGGTTTCCGACTGCGGCCCGCGACGGGCCAGGTCACCGACGCTCATCGTTTGGTCGGTTCCCGGCCACAACCGGTCCCGCCTGGGCTACATTCGCCAGCGTCGATAACAGTTCTCGTCGACGGGGTCACCCTTCGTACATGTCAGGAGCAGCGTATGCGCGACTTCGCTGTCGCTCCCCCATCCGTTTCGCCCCTGACCGGAGGGCTCGCCGACAGCGTTTTCGAGACAGCGGCCCGCACCCCCGTGCTCGCCGTCCTGGCCCGCCGCCGTGAGCCCGGCTCCGCCACCTGGGACGAGGTGACGGCCGTCGAGCTGCGCGACCATGTGGTGGACCTGGCCAAGGGGTTCGTGGCCTCCGGGATCTCCCCCGGCCACCGGGTCGCGATCATGGCGCGCACCCGGTACGAGTGGACCGTCCTGAGTTACGCCCTGTGGGCGGTGGGCGCCGAGGTGGTGCCCGTGTACCCGACCTCCTCGCGGGACCAGGTCGAGTGGATCCTGCGGGACTCGGCCTGTGTGGGCGTGGTCGTCGAGGACGAGCAGAGCGTCATGACGGTGGGGTCGGTGTGCGCGACCCTGCCCCGGCTGCGGCACGTCTGGCAGCTCGACACGGGGGCGCTGGAGGAGCTCGCGCGGCGCGGCCAGTACGTCCCGGTGACCACCGTGGACTCGCTGCGCCGGATCGTGCTGCCCGACTCCACCGCGGTGATCGCGTACACCTCGGGCACCTCGGGCCGTCCGCTCGGCTGCGCGCTGAGCCACCGCAGCCTGGCCAGCCCCTGCGACACCCTGCTCGCCGGCTGGGGACAGACCGCCGCGCCGGCCGGGGAGCAGGCCTCCGTCCTCGCGTTCCTGCCGTTCTCCCATGTGTACGGCCTGATGATCCAGGGGCTGTGTCTGCGCGGGGGCATCCTGATGGGGCACGAGCCCGATCTGAGCGCGGCGTCGCTCTCGGCGGCGCTCCAGTCCTTCCGGCCGACGTATCTGTACGCGGTGCCGTCGGTGTTCGAGAAGATCTACAAGAACTTCCTGCGGGTGGCGCAGGAGTCGGGCCGCGGGGCGCTGTTCGAGCGGGCGGCGGAGACCGCGCGGGACTTCGCGGCGGCCGTCGAACGCAATCGGCTGGGCCGGGGTTCGGGGCCCGGCTTCGACCTGCGGCTCCAGCACGCCCTGTTCGAGCGGACGGTGTACCGCCGGCTGCGCGCGGCGCTGGGCGGCCGGGTGCACCGCGCCACCTCGGGCGGCTCCCCGCTCCACCGCGACCTGTCCCTGTTCTACGAGGGCATCGGCGTGTACGTGCACGACGGGTACGGGCTCACCGAGACCAGCGGCGGGGTCACCATGCAGCCGCTGGGCCGGGAGCGGTCCGGGACGGTCGGGCAGGCCCTGCCGGGCACGGACATCCGGGTGGCGGAGGACGGGGAGATCCTGGTGCGCGGCCCGTCGGTGTTCCAGGGCTATGTCAACGACGACGCCGCGACCCGGGCCGCGCTGCGGGGCGGCTGGCTGGCCACGGGCGATCTGGGTTTCCTGGACAACGACGGCTATCTGACCATCACGGGGCGCAAGAAGGACGTCATCATCACCAGCAGCGGCAAGAGCGTGGCGCCGGCCGCGCTGGAGCAGCGGCTGCGGATGCATCCGCTCGTGCACCAGGCGGTGGTCGTCGGCGACAACCGGCCCTGCGTGGGCGCGCTGATCACCCTGGACCCCGAGTTCCTGGCGCACTGGCGCGGCAGCCTGACGCTGTACGGGGAGGGCCGGGAGGCCCGTGAGGAGAACGCGCTGCGGGAGGAGATCGCCCGGGCGGTCGCCGCGGCCAACAGCACGGTGTCCCGCTCGGAGTCGATCCGGGCCTTCCGGATCCTGCCGCAGCCCTTCGACCAGACCAACGGGCTGCTGACCCCGTCGATGAAGCTGCGCCGCGACTCGATCGTGCAGCACTACGCGGCGGAGATCGAGGCGATGTACCAGGCGAGGGCCCGGCTGCCCCGGCAGACGCCTACGGAGGAGATCCTGAGCTGGGACGACGCGGACGACGTCTTCCGCTGAGGGTGAGGGCGCGCGGGGGCGCGTAGGACGGGCCGACTCGGGAACCCTGTGAGGGGCGACGAGAGATCCGGACGAGAGATCCGTACGAGAAAGGACGCCGGCCCCCGCTGGCGGTGGGCCGCACCCACGACATGGCGATCGACCCGCGCGGCGACGACTCCCGGGCCGGTACGGCCGTACCCGCCCGGACCGTGCGGTTCGCGGGCGAGCCGCAGGACGTGACGGGCGCGCGGCTGGCCGCGGAGGAGTTCCTCGACGCGCTCGCGGAGGTCACCCCGCCGGCCGCGCCGGAGTGCTGGCACGACATCGTGCTGATCGTCACGGAGCTGGCGTCCAACGCCGTGCGGTTCGCGCCGGGCCCGTTCGAGCTGGCGCTGCGGCCCACGTTCGACGGGGTGCATGTCACCCTGCACGACACCAGTGCGGTACGGCCGTCCCCGCGGCCCTTCCGGCCGGACACCGGGGGCGGCGGCATCGGCTGGTACCTGATCGAGGCGCTGTGCACGCAGGTCAGCGTGGTCCCGGACGGGGCGGGCAAGGCGGTTCACGTGTTCCTGCCGTGGTGAGGCGGGCCGGAGCCGGGGCGGGGCGCAGCGGTACCCGGACCCGGATCGACTTCCCGCCGCCGTCGGGGCGTGCCTCGATGCGCAGGTCGTGGGTGAGCCGGATGATCAGGGGCCAGCCGTAGCCGTTGCCGCGGTGGGCCGTCGGCGGTTCCCCGGTGCCGTAGGCGGCGGGCGGCACCGCCTCGCTGCGGTCGTGCACGGCGAGCCGTACCCCGCCGGGCACGGGCGTCACCTCGAACCCGGCCAGGCCTCCGCCGTGCCGGATCGCGTTGGTCACCAGCTCGGAGACCACCAGCAGCAGATCGATGACGTCCCCTTCGTCCGGCGGAAGCCCGCGGCCACCCCAGTGGGCGTCAACGACGGCGCGCGCCCTGGCCCGCGCGGCGGCGACGGTCGGCGTCGGGGTGGTCGACGGCGCGCCGGCCCCGGCGGTTGGCGGCGGGGCGGTCGGCGGCGGGGCGGCCCCGGCGGTCGGCGGCGGGGCGGACGGCGGCGGGGCGGGCGCGGCGGGCGAGGGCAGGTTGGCCACGACGGGCGACGGCCGAGCGGTCGACGGCGAGCCGACCCCGGCGGTCGACGACCAGGCGGGCGTGGCGGGCGAGGACGGGTTGGCCGCGACGGGCGGGGGCAGGCTGCTCGCGACGGGCGACGGCCGAGCGGTCGACGGCGAGCCGGCCCCGGCGGTCGACGACCAGGCGGGCGTGGCAGGAGACGGCGGGGCGGGCGCGGCGGGC
>NZ_JBEXXK010000115.1:0-9020 GCF_040630405.1 Streptomyces sp. NPDC005811 | reverse complement strand
CTCGGTGTTCTCACTGTCGAGGTTGCCGGTGGGCTCGTCGCAGAGCAGCAGAGCGGGTTCGCTCATCAGCGCCTGCCTTGGCGTACCCGGCGGCGCCGAACCAGCCGATGACCGCGACCGGGACGACGGCGGGAATGCTGCTCGCCACCTCCTCGATCTGCACGGCGGCGAGCCGGCACCGGGCGCACTCCTCCAGGTGCTTGCGCAGTCCGCGCTCGGCCCGGGTGCGCAGCCGGCGGCGGGCGTAGCCGCCGAGCTGGTCGGCGTAGCGGGCGCACTCCTCGTCGCTGGTGAGGGTGGCGCTGACATGGGCCTGGAGGTAGGCCTGCTTGAGGCCCTCGCGGGCGCGGCTGGCGAGCACGCGCGTGCCGTTGGCGTCGAGGCCGAAGAGCATCGCGACCTCGC
Organism: Streptomyces sp. NPDC005811; assembly: GCF_040630405.1. Lineage (NCBI taxonomy): Bacteria > Bacillati > Actinomycetota > Actinomycetes > Kitasatosporales > Streptomycetaceae > Streptomyces > Streptomyces sp. NPDC005811. The sequence continues at coordinate 8,615 of NZ_JBEXXK010000115.1, read as the reverse complement.
TCGGCGACTCGTCCTCGACCTCGGTGTGCCACAGCACGGCCTGCCAGCGCTCGGGCAGGGAGCGGAAGGCCTGCATGGCCATGGACCGCTCGGCCTCGTGCAGGGCGCGCACCTCGGCGCCGACCTCCAGTCCCGCGCCGAAAGAGCCCGGGGACGCCGTGTCGTCGGAGGCCTCCGAGGCGCGGCCGGCCTGGGCGGCGAACAGCGCGAAGTCGTCCACGAGCTGCTCGCGCTTCGCGGACCGGGTCCAGCCCGCGGCGACGCGGCGGACGGAGGTGAGCAGATAGGCGCGGACGGCGTACTCGGGTCCGGAGCCGCCGCGTACGGCCTGGAGCATCCGGGCGAAGACCTCGGCGGTGAGGTCGTCGGCGGTGTGGGCGTCCCGGCAGCAGGTGCGCGCGTAGCGGCGCACGGCGTCGGCATGGCGCCGGTACAGCTCCTCGTACGCCGTGTCGTCGCCCCCGCGCATCCGGGCGATCAGATCGCTGTCGGCGGCCGGCAGATCGCGGGGCGGCGGCAGGACGCCGTCCTCGGGCCGTTCCCACTGCGCGGGGACCCCGCCCGCCGGGGAGGTGCGTCTGCCCTGGCTCGGTACCTGTTCGTCCCGCCCGTCCCGCCCGTCAACGCCCATCGCGGAAAGCCCCCGCCGCCTGCCCTACCGGTCCCGACACCGGGTCAGAGTGCCATATTGGCTTTTGGTCAGGACCGGACGGGAGAGGCCGTCCACTCGTCCGTGGGGACCTGTCGCATTCCAGTACTAACCCTCACCCGTACGGGGAAGGTTCAACTGTCGTTCTGCGGGCATGAGTTGGGCCGCCAGAGTGAATTGTCCCGAATGTTCGACCGGTGCGGGTCGGGGCGAGAGCGTTGCCACGCCCCCGCCCCGCTCACCCCTTCGGGCGACCCGCGACTCCTCCCTCAGGAGGACGGCCGCGAGCGCAGCCCTTCGAGCAGGATGTCCAGCAGCCGCGCCGACGCCGCCGCCTGCTGCGCCGGGTCCGGCAGCGAGGGCGCCGCCGTCGCGATCACCAGCAGGACGTCCGACACCGACACGTCCGGCCGCAGCTCACCCGCGGCCCGCGCCCGCTCCACGAGCTGACCCACCACCTCGAGCAGCGCCGCCGCCCCGGCATCGTCCCCCAGGGACCCCACCGAGCCGACGGAACCGGCCGGGCCGCCCGTCGCCGCACCGTCCTCGGCGACCAGCCGCAGCTCACCACCGCCCGGCGGGGTCCGCTGCTGCGGCACCCGCGGCTCATCGGCCCCCGGACCGCCCACGCCGTCCTCGGCGAAGGCGCCGACCCGCAGCACCTGCGGCGGCAGCAGCCGCCCGGCGCCCGAGGCCACCGAGGTCCGCAGGAAGCGCGACAGCGCCGACCACGGCTCGTCCTCCTGGCCCAGCGCGGCCCGCGCCTGGCCGGTCAGCCGGGACGTCTCCTCCTCGGCTATCCGCCGCACCAGGACGTCCTTGCTCGGGAAGCGCCGGTACACCGTCCCCACGCCCACGCGCGCGCGTCGCGCCACGTCCTCCATCGGCGCGCCGTAGCCCAGCTCGCCGAACACCTCGCGCGCCGCCCGCAGGACGTGCTCGAGATTGCGCTGTGCGTCCACGCGCAGCGGCGTGGTCCGCGGGCCGTCCCCGCGTCCGTTGCCCACCGCCGCGCTCACGCCGCCGCCATGCGCGAGCGCGGAGGCGGACGACCAATGCGTGTCCTGAATATGCATGAATGATCCCCCGGTAATGACGTCTCCCCCCGGAGACTCTCCCCGCCATCAAATTCCGGGGTGCGTGGAACAGGGGACCGGTTCCCGGACCCGCCCGTCGCGGACCCGTGGAGCGCGCTTCCCCCTGACACCCCGTCGACACGAACATAGTTGAGAGGCAGTCAATTCAGAAGGGGCAGGTTCCGCACGGAGCGCCCCCCGATCGGAGTACGGGTCGTTTACGTCCCGAATGCACCCCCTCCCGCACCCCGGCGCACACCCTCTGACCTGCGTACCTGCCCCGCACACCGGTGTTTCGGCCAACCCCGCGTCCACTCGACCGGCGGTCACACAAATGGTCGGGGCTGTGGACAAACTCCGGCGCCGGGTGCGTCATGGGATGGTGAAGGAACGTGCGCGCATTCTCGTTGTCGGCGGTGGCTACGTCGGGATGTACACGGCACTGCGGCTCCAGCGAAATCTGAAACAGGAACTCGCCCGGGGCGAGGCGGAGATCACCGTGGTCACCCCCGAGCCGTACATGACCTATCAGCCGTTCCTCCCCGAGGCCGCCGCGGGCGCGGTCTCCCCCCGCCACGTCGTCGTCCCGCTGCGCCGCGTCCTGCCGCACTGCCGGGTCGTCGTCGGCGAGGTCACCGCCGTCGACCACGCCAAACGCACCGCCACCCTCACCACCCTGGCCACCGAGGAGGAGGGCACCGGCGCCCGGCAGCTGACGTACGACGAACTCGTCCTCGCGCCCGGCTCCGTCGCCCGCACGCTCCCCATCCCGGGCCTCGCCGACCACGCCATCGGCTTCAAGACCGTCGAGGAGGCCATCGGCCTGCGCAACCACGTCATCGAACAGATGGACATCGCCTCCTCCACCCGCGACCCCGCGATCCGCGACGCCGCCCTCACCTTCGTCTTCGTCGGCGGCGGCTTCGCCGGCGTGGAGGCGCTCGGCGAACTGGAGGACATGGCGCGCTACACCACGCGCTACTACCACAACGTCAAGCCCGAGGACATGAAGTGGATCCTCGTCGAGGCCTCCGACCGGATCCTGCCCGAGGTCGGCGAGGACATGGGCCGCTACACCGTCAGTGAACTGCGCCGCCGCAACATCGACGTCCGGCTGAACACCCGCCTGGAGTCCTGCGTCGACCGCGTCGCCGTCCTCAGCGACGGCGCCCGCTTCCCGACCCGTACGATCGTGTGGACCGCCGGTGTCAGACCCCACCCCGTGCTCGCCGCCACCGACCTCCCCCGCACCGCGCGAGGTCGGCTGAAATGCACCCCCGAGCTGACCGTCGACGGCGTCACGCACGCGTGGGCGGCCGGAGACGCGGCCGCCGTCCCCGACGTCACCTCCGCCGAGCCCGGCGCGGAGACCGCCCCCAACGCCCAGCACGCCCTCCGCCAGGCCAAGGTCCTCGGCGACAACATCGCACACGCGCTGCGCGGCGAACCCCTCGAGACGTACAGCCACAAATACGTCGGCTCGGTCGCCTCACTCGGTCTCCACCAGGGCGTCGCCCACGTCTACGGCCGCAAGCTCAAGGGCTACCCCGCCTGGTTCATGCACCGCGCCTACCACCTCAGCCGCGTGCCCACCTTCAACCGCAAGGCGCGCGTGCTCGCCGAATGGATCCTCTCCGGGCTCTTCAAACGCGAGATCGTCTCCCTCGGATCCCTCGAACACCCGCGCGCCGAGTTCGAACTCGCTGCCGGGGGAAAACCTTCTGACGAGTCCTCCGACGACCCGAAGGGGTTGTCCTGACCGATACAGGAACTCCCCCGGCCGCCCCCACGTCTGACGAATGTCGGCCCGGACCGTGGCCACCCTGCCAGACTGCTCCCTGCTCCTAGCCCACACCCACGAGGCTGTTCCCCAGTGCTCCACACCCCGGGTGCTGCAACAATGTGCGGCCACCGCCGCGCGGCCCCCGGAGCCCAGGCCGGGCCCGGAGCCGGCCGACGACGACTACACGAGGCAAGGATTCGTGAACTTCACGCGCTGGAGCTCCCGGCTCCCCGGAACTCAGCGCCGCGCCGCCGCGCGGGCCGAGCACACGGTCACCACCACGGACCGACGGAGCGAGGGCTCCGTACCCGCGGCCCGCGCCGAACAACTGACCGACGAACCGCCGCCCGTGCCCGACGTCGACGACCTCCCGGTCCGTGAGGTCCTCGACCGTGTTCCGGCCCTCGTCGCCCTCGTCCACGGCCCCGACCACCGCCTCGCCTACGTCAACGGCGCCTACACGGCGGCCTTCGGCGCACGCCCCTGCGGCCAACCGGCCGCCGAGGCCCTCCCGGAACTGCGCGACCTCGGGCTCATGCCCCTCCTCGACCAGGCCCTGCGCAGCGGCAAGCCCCGCACCCTGAAGTCCCGCAAGGCCCCCGACGGCCGCCACTACACCTTCACCTGCACCCCCGTGGCCGAGGACGCCGCCGACGGCACGGGCAGCGCCGACAGCGCCGGCAGAGCCGGCAGCGCCGTCCTCGTATTCGCCACCGACGTCACCGACCACGCCGAGGCCGCCGAACGCCTGCGCGCCAGCGAGCGCCGCCAGCGCGAGACCGCCGTCACCCTCCAGCGCTCCCTCCTCCCCCAGGAACTCGAACAACCGGACGACCTGCGGATCGCCGCCACCTACCAGCCCGGCGGCACCGAAGCCGCCGTGGGCGGCGACTGGTACGACGTCATCACCCTCGGCGGCGGCCGCACCGCCCTCGTCATCGGCGACGTCATGGGCCGAGGCGTCCGCGCGGCGGCCGTCATGGGCCAGCTCCGCACCGCCGTACGTGCCTACGCCCGCCTCGACCTCCCCCCGCACGAGGTCCTCAACCTCCTCGACGGCCTCGCCACCGAGATCGACGCCAACCAGATCGCCACCTGCGTCTACGCCGTCCACGACCCCAACGAGGGCCGCCTGGTGTACGCCTCGGCCGGCCACCTCCCCATCCTTGTCCGCGACGACACCGGACACGTCCAGCGCGCCGACGAACCCACCGGCCCGCCCCTCGGCACCGGCGGCTGGATGCACGCCTCCGGCTCCATCCCGCTCGGCCCCGGCTCCACCGCCGTCCTCTACACCGACGGACTCGTCGAACGCCGCGACGAGGATCTCGACGAAGGCATCGCCGCCCTGGAGCGCGCCCTCGCCGGTGCCACCGGCACCCCCCAGGTCGTCTGCGACCGCCTGGTCCGCTCGGCCGGCGTCACCGCCGACCACGACGACGACGTGGCGGTCCTGGTCCTCCAGCACCCCGCCCGCACCGGCGCCGACAGCGAACTCTTCCGCAACGCCGCCCTCGAACTCCTCGGCGGCGTCGAAGCCGCCCCACGCGCGCGTGCCTTCGCCTCCGGCGTCCTCACCAGCTGGCGCTTCCCCAGCGACCTCCACGACGCGGGCGTCCTCGCCACCAGCGAACTCGTCGCCAACTCCCTCCAGCACGGCACCCCGCCCATGCGGCTGCGCCTGCGCCGCACCGACCGCCGGCTGATCATCGAGGTCACCGACGGCGACGACCACCTCCCGCGCCGCCGCCGCGCCGAACCGGGCGACGAGTCCGGCCGGGGCATCGCGATCGTCGCCACCATCGCCTCGCACTGGGGCAGCCGACGCACCCCGGGCGGCGGAAAGGCGGTGTGGTGCGAGTTCGTCCTGCCGACGGCCTAGGCGAATCCGCTCCCCGGTGCTAATTGCTTCCTAATGGCAGACGCAACGGGCTTTCACCTCAAGGGAAGCGCCCCCGAGCGCTACGAACACTACGTCGCGCCCCTCATGGCGCCCTTCGTCACCGCACTCGTGGACGCCGCGGACCTCTTTCCCGGCGCCACCGTCCTCGACCTCGCCTGCGGCACCGGCTTCGCGGCCCGTGCCGCGGCCGCCCAGGCGGGTCCCACCGGCCGCGTCGCCGGCGCGGACGTCAACCAGGGCATGCTCGAGATCGCCGTAGCGTGCCACCCCCGCCTCTACCCGGACATCGAGTTCACCGCCGCCTCCGCCGACGACCTCCCCTACCCCGACGCGACCTTCGACGCCGTCCTGTGCCAGGAGGGCGCCCAGTTCTTCCCCGACCTCGACGCGGCCCTGCGCGAGACGGCCCGTGTCACCCGCCCCGGCGGCCGCTTCGCCGCCACCGTCTGGTCCCACCTGGACGACTCCCCCTACTTCCTCGCCCAGCAGCGCGCCGTCGAGCAGCACGGCACCCCCGAGAACGCGGCCGCCTTCAGGTCGGCCTTCGCCGCCGCCGACCGCCTGACCACCTCCCTGACCGGCGCCGGCTTCCACGACCTGGCCCTGCGCGAACTGACCTTCGCGATCAACCTGCCCCCGCTGGAGGACTACGTCCCCGGCCACCTGGCCGCGATCCCCTGGGGCCAGGCGCTGATCGAGACCGCGGGAGAAGACGCCCTCACCCGGGCGGCCGACACGATCCGCGCCCACCTCCCCACCGACACGACGACCTTCCCCTTCAGCGCCACCCTGGTGACCGCGATCCGCTGATCACACAAACGCTGCTCGCGCGTGGAAAAAGGGCGGCCGTCGTCCCTCCCAGGAACGACGGCCGCCCTCACCGGCTCAGCACCTCAGCCCGCCGGCTCAAGCCGGCACCTCAGGCCTGCGCCTCCGCGGCCACGGGCCCCACAGCGGCCCCACCCTTGGCCACCACCCGGTTCCGCGCCAACCACGGCTGATCCTGTACGGCGGTCAGCTGCCGCCCCAGTCGCAGCGCCAGGTAGGTGATCCCGAGCGAGAACAGCAGGAACGTCACGATGTACGGCGCGTGCAGCGAGGCCCCCATCGGCCCGCCCACCGCCGGGCCCACGGCCAGCGCGAGCTGCTTCACCAGGGCGAACGCGGAGTTGTACTGCCCCGCCATCCCGCTCGGCGCGAGATCGGCCACCAGCGGCGCCACCGTCGGCGACAGCATCGCCTCACCCAGCCCGAACAGGGCGTACGTCGACACGAACGCCGCCGTCGCCATCTCCTGGCTCCCGTGCCCCAGCCCGGCGTACCCGGCCACGACCCACGCCACGGCCCAGAGCAGCCCCACGGCCGCGATCACCCGCGACCGCTTCTGCCGCTCGACGAACCGCAGCACGGCGAACTGGGCGACGACGATCATGGCCGTGTTCGCGGCCAGCGCCGTACCGAGCGCCGACGTCGAGATCCCGACGGCCTCGACCCCGTAGGCGCTCAGCCCGGACTCGAACTGCCCGTAACAGGCGAAGAACAGCACGAAGCCCAGCACGGACAGCTGCACCATCGCCCGGTTGCCGAGCAGCTGCCGCCAGGCGCCCCGGGCCGACTGCCGGGGCGCGTCCCCGACCCGCGGCGCGGACGGCACCCGCACGGTCGCCATCACCACGGCCAGCAGTAGGAACATCGCCGCCTCGATCGAGAACAGCAGCGTGAACGACGACACGCGCGTGGCGTCCACGAGATGCCCGCCGATGAGCCCACCGACGCCCAGCCCGAGGTTCTGCAGGAAGAACTGCATGGCGAACGCCCGCGACCGCGTCTCGGTCGTGGAGCAGTCCACGATCATCGTCGCCAGCGCCGGCTGCATCACGGCCTGCCCCGCCCCCAGCGCCGCGGAGGCCGTCAGTACGGCGGTGGCGGTACCGGCCAGCCCCAGGCCCAGGGCGCCGACGGCAGCGGTGACCAGGGCGGCCAGCAGGACCGGCAGTGGACCGCGCCGCACGATCGCCCGTCCGGCGAACGGCAGCACGATCAGCGCGGCCACGGCGAAGACGGCGAGTACGAGCCCCGCCGTCATGGCCCCCAGTCCCCGCACCTGCGCCACATAGACGTACAGGTAGGGGACCGTGAAGCCGAGCCCGAAAGCGCTGAGTGCGTTGCCCACGTGGATCCGGCGCATCGCTGCGCCCTTGGCCCTGGTCACGTTCACCTCTCTCACTAGTTAGGAGTGAAGACTTCAAAGCTAAAGTTCGAAGCTAAAGAATACAGATCGAAGGACTTCAAGGCAAAGGAGGTGCATGCGATACTGCGCACATGGCCGAGACCCCCGGCGTCACAGAGCCGACGCTCGAAGAACAGATCGCCGCCTACCAGCGAGAGTTCCGGGGTCTCGACCCTCAGGTCGAGAAGATCGTCTCGGCCCTCTCCCGGCTCAACCGCCGGATGAACGTCGCGTACGGCCGTCAGACCGCCGAGCTGGGCATCAGTAACGCCGAGTGGGAGGTCCTCAAGGCTCTCGTCCTGTCCGGCGTCCCCTATCGCCTCGGCCCCAGCGACCTGGCCAAGCGCCTCGGCCTGACGCCGGCCGCGATGACCCACCGGATCGACCGCATGGTCACGGAGGGACTGGTGACCCGGGAGCGGGACGAGTCCAACCGCGTGCGCGTCATCGTGGAGCTGACGCCGGAGGGGAGGGAGAAGTGGCTGGAGGCAATGCGCCTGGCCAGCGTCTTCGAGGAGGACCTGCTCCAGGACCTCTCCGCCGAGGAGCGCACGACGCTCGGAGACGTCCTGACCAGGCTCCTGCGCCGGGTGGAGCACGCCCAGCCGGACGCCGGCGGGCGCCTCAGCGACCTGGACTGACCCGGTCAGAAAAGATCTTGACACGGGGTGGTTGACGCGCCTCCTTGGGGCGCGTAGAGTTCTTCGGGTTGTCGGGGAGCCGGAACGGTTCTTCGATGACACCTCCGCCGCAGCAGCGGCACCTCACACCAACAGCACGATCTCCCAACGGGGTCGAATTCGGCGTGCCCGAATTCAATTCGATTTGGGGTCGGCGGCTCGATTAGGAACTGCCGAGCGGATCCGCTAAGGTTTGAGACGTCGGAACGGCCGAAGGGCCCGGAAGACAAGCCCCCTGACTGGGAATCAGACGCCGAAAGGATCTGATAGAGTCGGAACCGCCGGAAAGGGAAA
>NZ_JBEXXK010000114.1:0-9075 GCF_040630405.1 Streptomyces sp. NPDC005811 | reverse complement strand
GCTGCGATGCCCAACACCCTCGCCACGATCACGCCGACACCGCCGTAAGGGCTCGTTTCCCAGACCCGGGCAGTGCGGGACACTGGAGGCGTGTCACGAGGACTCGGGCGAGTGCAGCGGGCGGTGCTGGCGTACGTGCTGTCGCACCGATGAGAAGAGTCAGCTGCCTTCGATCCACGTGGTGTGGAAGACGGTGGTGCTCAGCGGGCGCAGCTGCTGGAACGCCGGGATGCTGAGGTCGATCTGGTCCGGCTGACAACGAGGGCACTCGTCGACGACCGTCACGCTGACGGCCCCGCCGGACCAGCTCCCGTCGGCGTTGCCCATGACCAGCATCTTCCGGCCGCACGCGGAGCCGTTGGCGAACACACGCGTCCAGACCGACACCACGAGCTCGGTGTTGAAGTTGTGATTCCCGCCGCACTTGGTGACCCCGGAGTTATTGTACCAGGTGACGTTGCCCCAGTGCTGAGTGCCAGGACTCTACGCGGCGGCGGGTGTGGCACCCGCCACGGCCGTGGCGACGGCGCCGAGGGAGACGGCGCCGACCGCCAGGGAGCGCCGGGTGGCACCCTTCATGCTCCTGAGGACTCTGGCTGTACGAGGCACGGGAAACTCCTGTCGGGTATGCGAGTGTGCGAGCAGGCCGCGCTCGAGCGCGCCCGCACATGACGGCGGGCTTGCAGGAGCGGAGACCTTGGCATCGGCCCTGGACTGCCAGTCAACCAATACTTGATTGTTCAACTGCTGTCTGTGTGTTGCTGGCGGCCGTGCCGAGACTTCAGGCTGACGATGACCAACCTGCCGCCGGCCTGCCCCAGGGCCCCTTCGGCAACTGCTCGGCGGGTGACCGCGGTTGTCTCGCTCGGCGGCGGGGCCGTGCGGGGCCGGGCGATCGGTGCTGCCCGGCCGGTGGAGCGGCAAGCGCCGTTGGGCGGCGCGTGGCGCGCTGCTGGAACGCGAGGTTGAGGTCATTGAGTTGCGCCAAGGGTTGCGCCTATCTGCTGCTCGGCCCGCAGGACCGTCCCCGCGTCCGCGCAGGTCACCACCCGGTTTTGCCGTGGTCGGCCCGCTGACATCGCCGTTGCGGCTGCTCTGCCCATGTCCCTTGGCTGGAGTGAAGGAGGAAGGGACGGGCGGGATGGGCGGCGCGGCCGCAGCCGGGGATCGGGGCGCGCTCAGCCGGTTGCGCGTCGGCCGGGGCCTCCGCGCGTGCCGCCATCGCGCGGCGAATCAGCCGTTCGTCGACGCGCTGACCGAGCTGGTCCAGGCGCAGGCCGACGCCACCGGCTTCGTGGTCCTGCACCGATGGGTGGAGATCCTTGAGCGGCACTTCCCACCCCACTTGCCTGACCCCGACAACGTGGCCGAGTAGCCCGGCCCTCACCACAAGGCAGACTGCACGCCCTCGATCCGCCCCGAGATGGACTGAGGTGCGGGCCGGTCATCGGCCGGTGGAGCAGCGGATTGCCACTCGTTGATCAGACGCTGCGCCAGCGCAGCTCCCAGACGGCGCCCGCCCTTGAGATAGGCGCGCGCACGCTGACAGGTGTCGTCGGGCCACGAAGCCAGCGGCATCAGGTGCTCGACAACGATGCTGGCGGCCGTGAACGGGTCCGCCAGGTACGGCACGACCACGTCGCCAAGCCGGGTCGGTCGCAGCGGTTCCTCACGTACCCGCACCACCATCCAGCCGGGCCGGTGGTGTTCTACGGCCTCCGCCTTGAGCCGATCGCGTTCCTCCGCGTCGCGGTGCCAGTGCGAGCCGTCGAACTCCACGGCCACGGCCTGGTCGTGGTCCGCCGGGAAGAGCATGTCGAGCCGGTAGCGGCCGTGCGGCGTCTGCAGCGGGTACTGCTGCTCTCCGCCGGTGAGGACGAGCTGGAGTTCGGCGAACAGTTCCGTCTCCTGCCGGGAGACGCTTGTCCGCTTCCGGCAGCGCGGGCAGCCCTGCCTGCCCATGAAGACGTGCGCCACCTGGGCGGACCAGGGTTCGTGTCCGGCGGGGCACAGCCACCAGACCGGCACGTTGGCCCCGGCGGTCACCTCCGCCGGGGTGAGGGCGTCGTTCAGGGACGGGTGCCACAGCGCCGCGATTTCGGGGCTCTCGCGCGACAGCGCCTGGTAGCGCACCCGGCCGGAGCAGGAGGGGCACGCGGCCACGCCGCGGACGCGGTGGAAGACCTTGGCCCGGAACTCGCCGGCGCACACGGTGCACTTCCACCAGACCAGGCGGTGCGAACCAGCGGTGACGGCTTCGGCCGTCAGCCCGTCGTTGCGCTCGGGGTGCCACTGCGCCGCCAGGTCCGGCCGCGCCTCGGGCAGAGCGGGAGCACGCTTCCTCCGGGCGCAGGCCGGGCAGCCCGACCCGGCGACGGTCCGGTGGCTCACCTTCGCCTCCCAGCGGTGGCCCCGGGAACAGCGCCATCCCAGCCGTACGCGGGAGTTGACCGGCAGTTCCGCCACGTCGGCCGGTGCGGTGTCGGGGTCCACCTGCGCGAACAGCTCGGGCATGTCGGCCAAACGCCTGTCCGGTGCATTGCGGCCGGCCCTCGCGCAGGCCGGGCAGCCGGTACCGCGACTGCGGTTGGATATTCGCGCCTGGTACTCGTGCCCCACCGGACAGTGCCACCAGACCTTGCGCTGCGAGCCGGGCCCGAACTGGTCCGGCGAAGCGTCGTTGCGCGGGTGCCACTCGGCTACCAAGTCAGGCGAGTGCTTGCTGAGTGTGGTCCGGCCACGGGGCACGTACCCGGCGCACTGCGGACAGCCGGTCCCGGCGACACGGGAATGGACCTGCGCCTGCCAGACGTGCCCGTCGTCGCACCGCCAGAACACAGCCTTGTGCGAGCCGGGACCGATCTGCGTCAGATCCAGATCGGCGTTCAGGTCCGGGTGCCACTGGGCGGCGATGGCCGGGTGCTCGTTGACCAGGAAACGGGTGCGACGTGTCATGAGCACGCACCGTAGGGCACGCCACTGACGTGCCCTTGCTCTCCGGCCGTTGTCAGTGGGCGAGCGGAGAATCACCGGATGGCCCATGAACCGACGCAGGCCGGCGAGTCCGAGATCCTCGCTGTCTCCTTACGCGCTTACCTGTCCGAGACCGGTTTCTCCTTCGCCGGTCTGACCGGCAAGGAGGCGACTCAGGCCATCACTGGGGCGGTGGTGCAGTGGGTGGGAGCGTCGGGGTGGAGGTGCAGAGCAGAGGCGCAGATGCGCTACATCGATCCGCCCCGCCTGAAGAACGGGGGCTGCATCGCCTACTGGTCGCCGTCCTGGTCTGCCTACCTTGACCTGCGCGTGATCCGCAAAGACGGCTTACTGATCGCCGTGGAGATCGACCGCGCGGACGAGAGCACCGCCGTGGACAAGCTCCGCGACGAAGCACTCCGCGGCCGCCCCGCGCTGTGGATCCGCTGGCACGGAGCGCTGCGGGCCGAGCTCCCGGCCGGTGTGGCCCGTCTCCACCTGCCCACGCGGTCCAGCAAAGCGCCCCTGCGGTACTCGCTGGCCACGGTGGCCGGCACCGAAGCGATCACCCTCGGACCGGCCGTCACCCCCGAGGCCCGAGCGGACGCTCTGCGGCGGGACCAGCAGCGGATCGCGGACGAGAAGCGTGCTGCTGCCCGCCCCCAGGAACCGGGCCCCACCCGTTGCTACTGGTAAAGCGGGCACGCCACGGGCCTCGGGGGATCAACCATGAGTTCCCCGGGGCCCATCGGGGCGCACGTTCACAACCCTGCGCCCCTGTCGTCACGCAGTGCCCGGCTGGCAGGGTTTCGGCCACCGCATCTGATTGCCCGGCGGGTCTCGGACTACTGCGGGGACGGTCGATCAGTTTGACGGCTGGCGGCGACTGCCGGCGGGAAGTGTCCGGTCGGCGCGTTGTCGCATCGCGGGTGGGGGTGGTTCGGTGAGCAGCACCGAGCAGAAGATCGAGGAGCAGTTCACGCAGATTCAGCAGAAGGTCGGCGCTCGCCATGCGGAGGTGCTGAAGCACGACGTCGACGACGACCAGTTCGCGGTGGAGTACGCCCGGCTGGTGAACGTCACCAGCAAGCTGGTGGAGTTCGAGAAGACGATTCCCGAGCGTCTGGCCGAACCCGAACCCGAGCGCAGGCGCAGTGAGCGCATCGTGACATGGTCCTGGCGCGGCCAGGCGGCCGTCGGAGCCGTGCTGATCGCACTCGTCTTCGTCCTGGACCGCTCGACCTGGTGGTTGGTCCTGCTGGTCCCGCACTTCGTGGGAACGGTGGCCGGCTGCTTTCAGAAGGTCGATGCCGAACAGCACCGTGACCGGCGTTTCGGGGCTATCGGCGTGCACGTGGTCACCCTCCTGGTGGCCCTCATCAGCCTGAGCGTGATCAGCCGGTGGTTCATCTTCGCCGCCGCCCTGGGCTGGATGCTGGTCGCCGGGTCCGTGATGGACAGCACGGGCGCCGACCCGAAGGGGGCGCGGCAGTGAGCGACGACTACGGCTACCAGGTCCGCCGTCTGGAGACCCGGACCGGCGGGGTGGAGAACGAGCTGCACTCGCTGCGTTCGAAGCTGGGGGAGGTCGAAGACCTCGACTACGAGCTGCGCGACATCCGTGGCGGCATCCGTAGCCTCGAGGACGATCTCAGCACCGTCCGCAACGACCTCACCGAGCTGGACGACGACGTACGCGGCCACATCCAGGACACCGATCAGTCCCTCAAGCGGCTGACCGGCCGCGTCCAGGCCCTCGAAGCCCACCTGCTCGCCGCGGGCGGTGCCCCACTCGCCGACCTCGACACCATTGACCCGGAGTGGAAGAAGCTGGCCAGGACCGCCAACCACGGCTGGCACGTGCGCTCCGGCCTGCTCCCCAGACACCAGCGCGAGGCACACCGCCTCAAGGTCCGCGAGTACGAAGGCGCGGTCGCCGAACGCGACGAGCACCGCGACAAGGTGGTGGAGGCCGCCGGCATCCTGGCCAGTCAGCCGCGCACGTCCCGCGAGTTCAAGCAGGCCGTCATGGACTTCGGCATGTCCCACACCCTCGCCGCAAGCCACGATCAGCGGGCCCGGCAACTGGCTGGCCCCGCCCGAGCCTCCCAGGCCGCACTGGCCCAGGACGACACTCTGCGGCAGGCGAAGGCGTCGCTGATCGAGCAGGGCGACAAGGCGGAGCGGAAGCTGAACTGGCTGCTGCGCGGCCGTCTGGCTGACGCGATCCGCGACCGCGCCCTGCTGCCCATGTGGTTCGTGACCGTGCTCGGTTCCGTGCCACCGGCGCACAAGACGCAGGAGTGGATGGACCTCGCCACCCAGGTCCTGGCCTACCGGGTCACCTACGGGATCACGGACCAGGTCGTCGCGCTCGGACCGGCGCCTGACGAGTACGTGCCGCGCCGCACCGAGTGGCACCGCGAACTCACCAAGGACCTGCGCCGCTGGTAGCCCGCGTGGGCGAGCGACACTGGCCCCGGCTTCCTGGCCGTGTTGTGCCACCGCGTTGCAGCCCCACCCCGGGGCTCACACGCGGCCGGCCTCGGCGGCGAGTGGGCGGCGTGCCCCCGACCACGGGCGCCGGGGAAGGCGTGTCCGAAGCGACACGCAATTCGAACAAGCGATCTAATGCCGGTATGGACGCGACCGACTTCCCCGACGACCTGGTGCAGACGCAAGCCGCCTGGAACGCCATCTACCAAGCACTCGCCGCACCCCGCCCCCGCGACACGACCGCCCTGCGCCGCCGCCTGCTGCTCCTGTCCGTACGGCTGTGGTGGCACCCGCACTGGGAAGCCGTCTCCTCGGTGCCGACGGCACGCTCCGAGCTGCGCCACCTCGCCCGCACCCACGGAGCCGTCCGGGCCGCGTGACCGCACGGCCCGGCCGACCAGGAGCACGGGGTTGCGCCAGGGGTTGCGCCTGTCTGTTGCGCTGGATGTTGCGCCAAGGGTTGCGCTAGGTGTTGCGCGGCCCGCAGGAACGTCTCCGTGTTCGCGCAGGTCACCGCCTGGGTTTGCCGTGGTCGGCCTGCTGACATCCCCGTTGCGGCTGCTCTGCCCATGTCCCCTGGCTGGTGTGAAGGAGGAAAGGACGGGCGGGATGGGCGGCGCGGCCGCGGCCGGGGATCGGAGCGCGCTCAGCGGGTTGCGCGTCGACCGGGCCGCCGTGCCGCGCCGCCGTCAGCCCGGCGGCGGAGGCTGGGACGGAAGTCGCCGGCGCCTCGGTGCTGTTCTCCCGGCGCCGAGCCCCATCAAGGGGCGGTGGGGTGGGCAACTTTGTTGCTGAGTGTCAAGCGTATTGCCACACTCTGTTACTCGGTGGTGTACTTGGCCGCCTTGGATGATCTAGGGGGTGTGGGTGCGAGCCACAGGGTCGTCAGCCAGTTCTGTGTCGCCTTACGGGCGCCTGACTCATCGGAACGCCGATGTCTGCAGCGCCGGCTGACGGCGGACGCCGAAGTCGGCGCGGCTTCGCCTACCAAGACGCGGTGACGCTTCTGGACTGCCTGGACATGCATGAGGGCATGTGGACTCAGGTCTCCTGGGAGGACCTGGAAGACATCGTCTGTAGGAACGGTGACGTGCCCGCGTACCGCCAGGTAAAGACCATCGAAGAAGCTGGCAAGCGGCACAGTGTCGCCAACGTGTGTGCACCGGACATTCCGAAGAAGCCAGAGACGAGCTACCTGGGAAAGCTGTTCCTCGGGAAACCTCTTCCAGCCGAGACTCGGTTCACCTTCATCGTCAACGAGAGTCCGCAGGCCGACTTCCATGCGTTCGTCGTCGATCGCGGACAGCAGCGTGGTCCTGTCCCGTTGAAGATTCGTGACGACATCATTGTTCGGCTCAAAGGCGTAGATCTTCCCGATGCCCGCGACATCGGCTGGTGCGTCGACCGTCTAGAGGTCCTTGTTGAGGGCCGCACGATCGAGCAGGTTGAGGACAGGGCCCTACGTCGGCTCGGACCGATCGTGACGAAGGTTCTGGGGGAGCCGCCCTTGACCACTGACATCGAAGACGTCCTGGTCTGGCTCGGAGTTCGCATCGCACGCGACGCGCTTGCTCCAGTGCCACGCAAGGTGTGCCCCAGCGACTTCCAAGACATGCTCCACGAAGCGATCACACGGGCTACCGGGCGAAGGCCGGACGGGAGCACTGCGCCTCTCACGAAACTCACTGACAAGCTCGCGGTCGCCGGAGTCCCGTCAGACGAGGCGGTAGGGCACCTGGACAACGCGCTGAAGTACCGTCGGGCCTGGCGTGCCAGCCTCGGTCCAGCCCGCGAGGCGATGGACGCCTTCGCCGACGAAGTCCACGCCATCTGCTCACGCGTCATGGCAGAACGACGTGCCGGACGCATCCCCGCCGGCTCAGAGGCATACTTCGAGACCCTGACCCGCGTAGAAGACCTCCCCGCGGTGAGTAGCGGCACCGTGTCCCTCGCCCGAGCTCACGCCGTCCTGGCGGACATCACCGCCCGCTGTCAGAACCGGTACGCCGATGCTTCATAACATCGGCGCGAGCGCCGTCCCGCCGCCCCACCGGCCATGGGACCCCGACGACTCGCCAGACTTTCACGCCTCGCGGCTACTGCTCCTGGTTGCCGAGTGCGGCAGCGCCCCCGGTCCTCATATCGCCGGCCGCACCAAGCTCGCGAAGCTCGACTTCTTCCTGCGCTACCCGGCTTTCCTCGAGCGCGCACACACGGAACTCGCCGAGACCCTGAGCGGACAGGACGCTTTTCGCGCATCGATGCCCGAAGAGGTAGAGGCCCCGATGATCCGGTACCGGTTCGGTCCCTGGGACCCTCGCTACCGCCAGTTTCTGGCCTTCCTCATGGCCCGCGGTCTCATCACCATCACCACCAGCCACAGACCAGAGCGCGTCCGCTTGACCTCGGGAGGAAAGCGAGCGGCCGCAGCGCTGGCGGACATGGACGAATTCCAGCCCATCGTCACTCGATGCCGCGCCATGAGGGACAACCTGGCGCAGTGGTCCGGGACCGACCTGAAGAACCTTGTCTACCAACTCTTCCCCGAGGAAGTGGCGGACCTCGCCTACAACCAGGAGATCAGGCCATGACGACGCCCCCGACACCCTCCCGCAAAGGGCTGCGAGTCGAGTCGGTCACGCTGGTGCACATGTCGGGCGAGATGGATACGTACGCGTTCAACACCGCCGGCCTCAGCGTTCTGTCTGGCGTCAGGAACAGCTCGAAGACCACCACGCTCAAGGCCATCGACTACTGTCTGGGCAACAGGGACAGTCCGACCGAGGCCCTGAAGGCGGCCGTGGCCGACGAGTACGTAGAGGTCAGCGTCGAACTGACCCTAGACGGCGCTCCAACGGAGATCCGGCGCAGTCTCCAGTACGGGCGCCAGAACAAGGTCGTACTGGACGGCGACGAATTCCCTGTCGGCGAGTTCTCCGACCGAATCCTGCACAAGCTTGGCTGGCCGATCCTCAGTATTCCCAAAGGCATCCAGGCCACCACCGCCACCGAGCTCACACCTCTGACGTTCCGCAGCGTGCTGCGCCACATCTACCGCAACGAGGACTCGTGGACTCAGTTCGCTGACAAGGAACAAGAGTTTCTGAGGCGAGCCGTCATCAGCTACCTCTTGGGTTTCGCCCCGACCAGGTACAGCAACCACGACTTCGAGCTTGCGGCAGCACAACGCCGACTCGCACAGGCGCAGGCGGCCGAACGAGAAGTGCATGACAGCACAGACCGAGCCGTCGCAGCCGTCTGCGAGAACCTGCAGCTGCCAACACCCAGGAGCGAGCAGCAGGTCAACTCCATCAGAACCGACTTGCGGGCCGAGCTCGACGCGGTTGTCAGGCAACGTTCCCAGCTGACTCGCGAGGTGGAGCAGCTTGTTGCCAGAGGACGCCAAGAAGGCGATGCCGGGGCAGTGAGCCATGGCTACGACGCCACCCTGTCGCACCAGTACGAGCAGGCGACCCAGAAGCTCACGAGCACCGCCGAGACCGTCGCCGGCCTCGAGCAGGTCCTGACTGCCCACATGCAGTCTCACAACACGGTCCGGGCAGAGATCGCCCGTATGGAACGCCTTCTAGCCTCCGTCGACATCTT
>NZ_JBEXXK010000113.1:0-9359 GCF_040630405.1 Streptomyces sp. NPDC005811 | reverse complement strand
CCGCGCATCGAAAACGGATCTTGGGCTGTGTGTGACTGAGCACTTCATTCGGCGAGTGAGCGATCGGGTTGGCGGGTTGAGCGATGGGTTTCGATGCAGGAGACGGTCCCTGGCTTCCCCTTCGTCACGGGTCCTGGGCAGGCCAGGACGCCGCCAAGTCGTAGTAACCGGCGAAGAGGGAGCCAGGGACTGCCTCCTGCATCGGCTCACCGTTCAGCCAGCAGATCTGCCGGGTGGCCCTCTCGGTGTCGAGGACACAGCACACACCGCCGCTCGCGGCGGTGAGGCCGTTGAACACCGCTCTGATACTCGCGGACCGTTCGAACGCCAGGCTCATGCCCGTTGTAGCTGCGGTGAAGTCCAGTGACGCGTAATCAGGGTGCCACCGGGTCGCGAACCTCACCGTGAGGTAGATGTACCCGATCGCGACCCTCCCGCGCTCGTCGGGCTCCCGATGATGGGTCCCCAAGAACTCGCGCACCGCGTCGTCGACGCCGAACACGATTGTGGTGTCGAGATCCAATGTGCGGCTCGTCGAGCAGTCGACCGGCTCACTCTTGAAATGTGAAGTAAATGGAAGGACGACCTGGTCACCGCCGGGCAGGGTGACTGGGATTGTTGGCTGTCGACCGGTCGTCGGCGCCAGCTCGGCGAGCTCGGTCAGCGCGCGGGCCACATTCCGAGCTGGAATGAAAATTTCGTAGCTGTAGTCGAACCCCATGCACCCCACCTCTCTGCAAGTCGAGCCGGATCGTCCCATGACGTGCCCGCCCGGGTCTCGGGCATTTCGCCGTGAGGCCAACGCCGGACCACCTCGCGCTGATCCGCGCAGTCCTCGACGTCGGCCTTGCGTCCGTGACCCTGTTCGAGGGCTACTAGCAACCGGGCACCGTCCGGGCCGGCGATACTTTGCCCGGTCGGTGCTCAACTCGCCAAGTGAAGCGCTCAGTCACACTGTGAATGATCACGGTTCATGGGGCGGGGAGATCTCACGGACGAGCAGTGGGCGGTGCTGGAGCCGCTGTTGCCGAACGGTGCCAGGGCGGGGCGGCCGCCGGTCTGGCCTCGGCGGCAGTTGATCGACGGCATACGGTTCCGGGTCCGGACCGGTGTTCCGTGGCGGGACGTGCCCGTCGAGTACGGGCCGTGGGGCCGGATCTACGACCTGTTCCACCGATGGCAGCGGGACGGCACCTGGCAACGGATCCTCACCCGTCTTCAGTTCCCGGCCGACGCGGAAGGTGCTGTCACGTGGGACCTGAGCGTCGACTCCACGGCGTGCCGTGCTCATCAGCATGCGGCTGGGGCCCGGAAAGAGGGCGACCTGCAGAAGGAACCGCCGGGCGGCGTGTTTACCGAGCCCGGTGATCACGGGCTGGGACGCTCGCGCGGCGGGTTCACCACCAAGCTGCACCTGGCCGTCGAGCAGGGCCAGAAGCCCATGTCGATCGTGGTGACCGCCGGGCAGCGCGGGGACTCGCCGCAGTTCGAACCCGCGCTGGAGAAGGTCCGAGTGCCCCGCATCGGGCCGGGCCGGCCACGCGTCCGCCCCCATCGCGGGCGGGCTGACAAGGCGTACGCCTCCCGCAAGAACCGCGCCTACCTGCGCCGCCGCGGTATCCGCTGCACCATCCCGGACAAGGCCGACCAGGCCCGCAACCGCCAGAAGCTCGGCTCCCGCGGCGGCCGGCCGCCGCGCTTCGACCCGGTCGACTACCGCGAACGCCATGCGGTCGAGTGCGGGATCAACCGTCTCAAGAGGAACCGCGCTGTCGCCACGCGCTACGACAAGCTCGCGGTCCGCTACGAGGCGACTGTGCTGGTCGCAGCGATCAATGAATGGCTATGACCCTGTCTCACGCGTCATCACGTATGTGTTCCCGATGTCGGGATCGCCGTAGAAGAAGAACAGCTTCAACTCGTCGTGCTGATCGCGGTCCACATAGAAGGACCACGCGTATGTCGATGGGGGTTCAGGAGGCGAGGTGCCAGTGGCCGTCGCGGGGGAACGGCTCTCCACTCGAGTCCGGGCTGTCAGCGCGAGTCGGACGACCTGTCCGCCGCCGCCGTCCGTCAGTTGCCAGGTTCCCGTACCGGAGAGGCGCCAGCCGTCCTCGAAGTCGAAGTCCTGCCCGTCGAGCTTGTCGAAGAGAGCCGTTCGGTCCTTGCGGAGCACCACGCGGGTCCCCTCGACGTTTTCCCAGCCCCCGGCGACTTCGGTCGTCGTGGCGTCGTGGATCCCTGTTCCCTCGTAGTACTGATAGGGGCCGGCGCACGCAGTCGGAGCAGCCAGAACCACCATCAAGCCACCGACGGCCGCCCCCCACGCACGCAGCCTGCTTCCGCCCGCCACCAGGACCTCCCGCCCTCAGCCCGTCTCGGCCAACTGATAGGAGCGGGCCATGGAGAGATACCTTGCCAGACTTGTTGAACGTGTTCAAATATGCGACTGAAGGGATGTCGCGTACCACCCCCGGCTCGTGCATCCAGCGCCGCCCGCAGCCGCCGATGAGCACCGCGAACAGCGCTTTCGATACACGGCCTGGAGCTCGGCCGGTACGGACAGCATGCCGAACATCGCGCGACCCTCCGTGGTGGCGGTGCCGACGCCCTGCTCGACGACGTGCAGGCCGATCCCGCGTTCGCGCAGCTCGGCGCCGAGGGTGACCAGGTGCGGGACGGAGCGGGAGAGCCGGTCGAGCCGGGTCACCTTCACTGTGTCGCCCTCGCGCATCAGCGGCATGACGAGATCGAGCTTCGGGCGGGACGCCTTCGCGCCGCTGGCGACGTCGACGTGGATGTTGCCGCGGCCGACGCCGTTGCGGACAAGCGCGTCGATCTGATGATCAGGGTTCCGGTCGGCCGTCGAAGTACGGCAGCAGCCAAGGAGCATGGTCGGAAACCACCCTGCCGACCGTTCACCGACGTTGATTTCCGACGCGAGTTGTCGACTGTGCCCACCTGCGGGTTCGTGATCACTTGAGGGTGCCGTCGTTTGCCGGCACTTCGACCGAGGAGGGGCCCGGCCCGCGGGTGCGCGGCGCGGATGCTGCCTCCTGCGCGCCGCTCGTCGGCCCCTGGCCGCCTGGCTGCCCTCTGTCGGCGCTCCGGCTACCGTGCGGCAGCCGGGACTTCCGGGCGAGGGTCGATCGGCGCGAGCACGCCGAGGCGGTCCTCGATCTCCTGGGCGGCAGCCAGGCACAGGTCTTCCCGGAACGCACGCCCGATGATCTGCACGCCGGACGGCAGTCCGTCGCTGACTCCGGTCGGTACGGCGACCGCGGGCACGCCCACAAAGCTGGTCACCGTGCACAGGCGCATGCCCTCGGTGACCCGTTCCCGTCCCGCTTCGTCGCGTGACTCCAGGCCCGGCTCGACGGGCGGCTCGGTGAACACCGGCCCGAGCAGCAGCGGGAAGTCGTCGAGGAACTCCGCCCAGGAGCGGCGGATGCCGAGCCAGGTCCCCATCAGCTTCGTGAGTTCTGCGGCGTTCGCAGGCGGAGTCTTCTCCATGGCCATCTGGATGTAGCGGTCTCCGCCTTCGCCGAGCAGTTCCCGCACCGCCGGCCAGGTCGGCGCGAATTCGGTCACGGTGATCCGGCCGTACGCCTCCAGGGCCTCGTCCATCCGCGGAACATCCGCCATCTCCCGCACGTCGTACCCGGCGTCGCGCAACGCGTCGGCCGCAGCCGTGACCGCCGCACGGACCGTGGGATGAACGCCGTGGCCGCCGGGGTCGGCGACGACCGCGACTTTGACCGGTCCCGGCAGCGGTTCGCCGTAGAGGGGCACGGGCACGGCCCGCGGGTCCCTCGGGTCGGTCCCGGCCAGCGCCTCGTATGCCAGCCGCAGGTCCGCGACCGTACGGGCCAGGGGCCCGTCGGTGACCAGCATCTGTGAGGCCGGTCCCGGGTCGTCCGGGCCGAGGACACGGTGGTCGGCGGGGAACCGTCCGGTGGTCGGCTTCAGCCCCGTCACGCCGCAGAACGAGGCCGGGATCCGCACGGATCCGCCGGAGTCATTGCCGAGACCCAGTGCGGCCATGGCGGTGGCGACGGCCACTCCGTCACCGCCACTGCTGCCGCCCGGGGTCCGGCGCCGGTTCCACGGGTTGACGGTGTCGCCGAACAACTCGCTGCGGGTGTGCATCCCGGCCAGGACCAGGGTCGGCATGTTGCTGTGCCCGATCGGTATGGCTCCCGCCGCGCGGAGCCGGGCCACAGGCGGTGCGTCGGCCGGAGCCACCAGGTCGCGGAAGCGTGCCGTTCCGAGTGTGGTGGGCACTCCCTCGACAGCGGTGGTCTCCTTCACCGTGAACGGCACGCCCGCCAGCGGCCCGAGTTCTTCGCCCGCTGCCCGCCGCCGGTCCGTGTGTGCCGCGGCCTCGCGGGCTCGCTCAGCCAACAGCTGCGTAACCGCGTTGACCTGTGGGTTGATCTCCGCGATGCGTTCCAGGTGGCTGTCTACCAGTTCGACCGCCGATATCTGTCCGCCTCGGACCGCCTCCGCCTGGGCGGCGGCCGTCATTGCCCACAGGGCGTTCTGCCTGATCATCGCGCTTCCCATCCACATGCCGAAGTGCTTGTGTCCGAACCCTAACCCGGAAGCGATACGATCGTATTGGAATAAGGAGGCTGACCGGGCATGCCCAAACAGGTGGACTACGAAAGCCGACGCCGCCGGATCGCCGAGGCCGTCTGCCTCCTCGCCGACGAACACGGACCGGAGGGAGTGAGCATGCGCGAAGTCGCCGCCCGCGCGCAGGTCTCACTCGGCGCCGTTCAGCGCTGCTTCCGCAGCAAGGCGGAGATGCTCCTCTTCGCCGTCGACCACGTCGGCGAACGCATCACCGAACGTGTCAGGACCCGTCTGGCCTCAGGCCCGGCCCAGTCGGCCGCCACCGCCCTGGGGCACGCGGCCGACGAGATCGCCCTGCTCCGCGAAGAACACCGCGCCGAGGCACGGATCTGGCTCGCGTTCGCCGCTCAGGCTGCTGTCAGCGAGCCACTCGCCGGGCCGCTGAGAACCAGCTACGCGGCCCTCCAGCACCTCCTCGTCCGCCTCATCACGGAGGCCACCGAGAGCGGCCCGGCCGACGAAGGCGCTGCGTCGCCCGACCCGCAGCACGAGGCTCGCACGCTGCTTGCCCTCGCCGACGGCCTTACCACCCATGTACTCATAGGCCACTTGACCGCAGAGGAAGCCGAGGAAGTCCTGCACGCGCATCTGGTCGGCCTCCGGGAACGCCCCGGCACCACCCGCCCCCGAAAGGCCGTCTGACACTCAGGGCGCTCATCGCCTCGCGCGTGCCGTGTCGGCTGCACCGAATCACCGGGCCCGGGCAGCGGCCATGGACACACCAGGTCAAGCCGGAACGTCCCCTACGGGTCGACGTTCGACCAGGACAGCGCGGTCAGGCCGCGCCGGTCTCCACCGGTACCGTCCAGGCGTGTGCCGGGCCGTGCGGGATCGGTGGGGCCGGTCGACGACGTCGGCACAACACCGGCCCGGGCCGCTGCCTTTCGGCAAGACGTACCGGGACGCACACTTGAGTGATCCTGGAACCTCAAAGGAATCCATGCCACGGCGAGCAGTACCCCAGGCCAGGCCCGACTCCGTGGTTCCTCGGCTGCTGCTGTCGCACCCCCTGGCCGGGCGCCTGCCCCGCACCGGCGAAAGCGTGGACGGAGGCCCTGACGTCGGTCCGGGCCTCCGTCGCTACGAGCTCATACCCAGGTGCAGTTCGCGTCGGTGACCGCGCCCAGGGCGGCGCCGATGACGGGGCCCGGGGGCCGGCCAGGGCGGCGAGCGCGGGGCCGACGGGCGGGAAGACGGGCGGGAAGACGGGCAGGCCGGCGGCCTTGCAGTGGTCGACCCACTCGATCACGCCGACTTCGTGGCTGGCGTCGGGGAGTCCGTCCAGCTCCTGCTCGGCGAGTGCGGCGCGGACGTTCCCGGTGACGTGCAGGCGGTAGATCAGGTGGAGTTTGCGCAGCGGCGGGGTGAGGCCGGGGCGGGCGATGCGCTGGTCGATGACCCACAGCAGTCCGCCCGCCTCGGCCCGGGCGACGCCGAGCCCGAGTTCTCCCTGCAGCTCCCGGGCGAGGGCCGGCGTCGAGGTCTTCACCGTGCTCGGCGTTGCCGCCGGGCGGGGTGCAGTGGGTGGAGCCGGCTCGGTCGCGGCGGATGAGGGCGACCTCGCCGCCGCAGAAGACGAGGACCCCGGTGGTCCTGACGTCGATGCCGGGAGTCGGCGTCAGGACCGGAGCCCGCATCCTGATCGAGGTCGGCGACGGCAGCGACTTCCCGACCGCCGGCCACCTCGCCGCCTACGCCGGACTCGCCCCCGCAACCCGCAGTTCCGGGTCCTCGATCCGCGGAGAACAGCCCTCCAGGAGAGTCGAGTAGCCGAGGGGGATCTCACCCCTCGGCTCTCACAGAACCGTGCGTAACGGTCTCCCGTTACACGGCTCTTGTCGTTCTGATCATCAGATCACCGCGGCCGCCGTGGTGAGGCGCCAGTGCACGAACATGCGGGGGTATCGCTGGGCGATTTCCTGCATCTTCGAGTACGCCTTCTTCTGGGCCGCGAGCCGCTTGTACTTGTTGCGGATCCATCGCACCAAGTAGGTGTTGACGCGCGCCAAGAAGCGGTTCAACTCCCAAGGCCGGAATCGGCCGTAGTAGTTGATCCAGCCCCCGATCACAGGATTCATCCTGCGGGCGAGCTCACTGAAGGTCAGCTCGGCGCGTCGGTGCAGTTGCCAGGACCGCACCTCCCGGCCGATCCTCGTCAGGGCTTCCCTGCTGATCCCCGGCTCGAACGACAGGAACAGCTTCCCGTGCCGATTCCGGTTCTTCCGGGCGCGGAACGCGTACCCAAGGAAGGTGAAGGCCGTGTGCTCGAAGGAGCGCCGGCGGTTGCCGTCCTTGCAGTAGACGATCCGGGTCTTGTCCGGGTGCAAACGCAGCCCGACCTCGACCATCCTGTCCGAGAGCGCGGCCAGCACCTGGCGGGCCTCTCGCTCTGTGACGCAGTGCAGTACCGCGTCATCCGCGTAGCGCTCGAACCAGACGGACGGGAACTCCCGTTCCATCCACATGTCGAACGCGTAGTGCAGGAACAGGTTCGCCAGAACGGGAGAGACCGGCGCCCCTTGAGGCGTCCCGCGCTCCCGCTCCACCAGGGAGCCGTCGGGCATGACGAGCGGGGCGGCAAGCCACCTCCGCACATACAAGTTCACCCAGACGGCGTCGGTGTGTGCGGCCACCGCCTTGACGAGCAGGTCCCAGGGCACGCTGTCGAAAAACTTGGCGATGTCGAACTCGACCACCCAGTCCCGCCGCCAGCTACGCTCCCGGCACTTCCCCACCGCGTCCAAGGCAGACCGTCCCGGCCGGTATCCGTAGCTGTCCGGGTGGAAAATGGGCTCCACCCTTCGCATGAGATGCCGGGCCACAACAGTCTGAGCCACCCGGTCGGCGACAGCGGGAATGCCGAGCATTCTCGTGCCGCCGCCGTGTGGCTTCGGAATGGTCACCGCCCGCACCGGAGGAGGGAAGTACGAGCCCGACGACATACGATTCCAGACCTTGTACAGGTTTCCCTTCAGGTCCGTCTCGAAGTCTTCGATACTCTGCCCATCCACTCCGGGCGCACCTTTATTGGCCTTGACTTCCTCCCACGCTTCCTTGACTTCCCACTTCGAGATATCAAACGGCTTGACCGATGACTTCAACTGGCTCATCGCACTCCTCCCAGACGTCGTCCGGTTGATGTGATCAACTCAGTCACGAACGACCCGGCCCCTTCGCTCCACCCCCGTTACAGGGGCTTCATCACTACTACGAGCCGGTCCGCCAGCAGGTGCCGCATCGGTACTCGACCCCTCACGGTGTCTGCCGCTTGGGGCACTCCCTCTCGCTGCCGCAGTGCGGCAGCAGTGTCGGACCTGCCTTCTCCTGTTCCATGTGAAAGCCGCAGACCGGGCTCGCGTCGCCTTCATGCCGGACACCACCTGGCCAATAAGCGGGAACCCGCCAGGCTCATCCCGGGGTCGTTTCCACACCCCGGTTTCGATGTCGTCTGTCTGCTTTTCGACACGTCAGCAGCGATTCACTTACGTTCGCCTTCCCGGTCCCCACCTGACGCCTCTTACGACGCCTTTTCCTCATCGCTCACCACGACAGTCATTAGCTAACGCAGCATGAGGCGGTTTGAAGCCTCCCCCGCAGGGCGACTCCGAAGGGCCAAAAACCTTCATCTTTCACACAGCACCGCAATTAGAAGCTGCCCTACAACCAGCTCCTTCTCACGCTCAGGACACACGGAAACAAGCAGCTCAAACGGGCTTTCTCCCTCTCCGCGTTCGCCGCCCTCGGCGACCCGGCCTCCCGGGCCTACTACGACAAGAAAATCGCCCAGGGCAAGCACCACACCCAAGCCCTGCTCTGCCTCGCCAGACGCAGAGCCGACGTCCTCTTCGCAATGCTCCGCGACGGAACCTTCTACGAACCGCAGCCGTCTGTATCAGCTGCCTGACCTACGGGTCTGCGAGGAGAACGACTCGATCGGCCTCGACATCAAAGCCGAGCACTGGATGGCCATAGTGGCCTTCCGGGTCCATCAGCACGGGCTTGTTCAGCCGCCTTCCGATCTCTCGCAGGAAGCCGCAGAACACATCAAGCCGACCCTGGCCCTGCAACTCCCGCAGGTCGACGTCAAAGTCGACTTCGTCGTCGGCATAGAACCGGAAGATCGCCAGCACATCGGCAGTCGGCCAGACCCGCAGGTTCGGGCACTCCGCGTCCGCCGGGCGGCCCAGCACGGCCTCCGCCCGGGGCACCGGAAGCACCGTCTCTCCCTGGGAGTACTGGCACTTCCAGCCCCTCTCCGCGACAAGATCGAGGACCGTCTGCCAGTCCTGCACCGAGGCGTCCGGGACACGCATGTCCGGCAACGACCCCATCAAGTCCGGGTCGAAGAAGGAACTCACGTCATCCCACAGCAGATCAGCCACCCCGCCATGCTGCCCGGCTCCCCGACCCAACGCACCCCCGTTTCCCTTGACCAAAGACATAGGGGCACCCCCCGGACCGGCGGACGACGATGCGGCCCGCCACGCCGAGCCCGATGGCCGACACGATGCCGGATACGGCCGGCGGTATGTTGCCGGTGACCGAGGACGCGGAGGCAGCCCCCCGGCGAAGCGCTGCGGATCACCGGACGGCGCACCCTGCCCGCGGACAGCCCCATGAAGTCCACCATCGACAAAACCCCGGGAAACCCTGGCCTCCCCCACCCGCTCCCGAATCCTCAGCACGCCCGGCCGCTGCAAGAACTCCTCACGGAATGACAC
>NZ_JBEXXK010000112.1:0-11491 GCF_040630405.1 Streptomyces sp. NPDC005811 | reverse complement strand
TGCCAAACCCACCCAACGAACGAACCCCAAAACCCCAGCCCACAACCCCGACCAGCCCCCACCACCCACCCCACCAACCCAACACCTTTCGCACAGAGTCGGTTTTGTAGCCGCCCGTCGGATCGTCCGACACATCGTCTCCTTGGTTTGGTCCGGCGTGATGTCTCAGCTCGCACCTTCCGCCAGAGCGTTAGCCAGACCATTACCCTGAGTTCCCGCCTGGTGGCGGGACTGGGGTGCATGCCAGTCAGCGGGTGGATCAGGTTCAACGTTCTTCTGTGATTGCCCGGTTACATACGGCATGGAAGCTGTGGTAGATCTGTGGATCTTCGGATCGTCCGGCCGGAGCAAGGCTGACTCAGCGGTCGGTAGCGGGGGTGGGCGTGGTCGAGGTTGTGGCGGACTCAGTAGGTGACTCCGAGCAGTTCGTTCACCCAATTTTTCAGCTCCGCCCCGGAGAGGACAGCGGGTCCGACACTCTCGGTCTATACCGGTATCAGGCCGAAGTCGCAGCCCAGGCCTGTCTCGCCATGCTCACCCAGGACGCCATCGACTACGTCGTATGCGAGTGGCATGAGGACTTCGTCATCGCGTTCACGAACGGCGAGGTGGAGCTGGTGTCGGTCAAGCACAGCAGCCGTACCCAGTGGACACTCGCGGATCTCTGCAAGGACGGCGGGATAGCCCATCTGTTTGACCGGTGGTCTGCCTGCGGGCGCGCCGGCAACGTGCGGCTTCGTCTCACTACGAATGCGCCCCTCAGTCCCGCGAAAGACAACGCTTCGACTCTTGCCCGTATGTGCGGTCCAGACCCGGAGCTCGCCGTCGGCAGGGACGCTATGGCCAAGAGCCTGTCGCAGCACCTGCTGAAGGTTCGCTGGAAGCAGCCCTACGACAGCATCCCTGAAGTGCTGCCGGAACTACGCAAGGTCGGTGACATCGCTGCCCCGCAGGATTTCATCGACCAGGTGGCCGCCTTCATGGCAGTGCTGGAGATCGACTACAAAGATGTGCCGTCCCATCGACACATCACGGACATCAACATCCGCAGACTGCTTGAACCGGCCATCGAAGATCTTCAGCTCGATCACGTCGACGTGAACGCCAGCTACAGACGCATCATCGAACGGGTGGAGCAGGCCAACCGAAGCGAGGGCGAGCAAGGGCAGCTGGCCGCCTACGTAGCCGACTCAAGTCGAGTGCGTTATGACACCCAGATTCTGCGACGTGTCGCGAGCCGTACGCTCTACCGTCAAACGATCTTGGACGAGTTCGTCTATCGCCAAGCGGCTGTGCCGACGTACACCCGCGGCCAGGCACCCACAATCGCCCCTGGCGGGGCAGCACTCCGTAAGAAGCTGGCGCAGGGCCAGGTGCCTTCTGACGAGGCCGCCTACGCCGAGGAGCTCCGCTCTGCCTGGTACGTAACTTGGTCACAGCGCCGTTCCGGGCTGGCAGGGGATGCCGTGGACCTGGAGAACCTGCGCTTGGAAGTCGTGGACACCGTCTTCGACTGCCGGGCGCACGCGCAGAGCGAGGTCATTGACGGGGCTGCCTACGGGCAACGGATGAATCAGCTCATCAGGCAGCGCCTCACCCCTGAGGTCATCGACACAACCTTGCCTTTTAAGATCAACAAGCTTCACCTCCGGGGTCTGGCCTATCAGCTCTGCGACGAGTGCCGCTTCTACTTCTCCGCTCCCTTCGACGTCTCAACCGGGGAAGCATCGTGACGAACGGTGCCGAGCGCCTGGCCGCGGCTGCAGAGATCCGGCGTCAGGCCCGGGGTGATGAGCGGAGGGAAGCGCGCTACCACGAGGCCCGAGTTCTTCTACTGATCGAGCGGTTCACCACGGCGAAGAGGTCTCTGGATGGCCTGACGAAGCTGGCCAAGCTGGACTTCCTCCTGCGCTACCCGACGATGCTGGAGCGTCTGCTCATTGAGCAGGGAGGAAGCTGGCCGGCGGGGGCAGAGCCCACGTCCTCAGAGCGTCTGGCGGTGGAAAGCCGGATGACGCGGTACAAGTACGGGCCCTGGGACCAGCGGTATTACAGCGTCCTCGGCTCCCTGGCCAGCCGCGGGCTCATCACCTACAGCGGGTCAGCACGCGCGGAATTCCGTGTCACCGCGGACGGAGCGATGGCCGCGTCGATGCTGGCCCAGACCGACGAGTGGGCCGTGGTGGCTCAGCGGACCACCCTGCTGAAGAGGCACTTCGACAAGTCGGGATCGGCTTTGAAGACCCTCATCTATGATCGCCTGCCCGACGCGGTGGACAGGCCCTTGCGGACGGAAATCTAATGGCCACCCACCTCCGATTTCTCGCTCTGACCGTCACCACCGCCACCGCGGAGACGACGTACCGCTTCGATCAGCCAGCCACCGTCATCAGTGGCCCCAGTGGTGCGGGCAAGTCCAGCCTTCTCATGCTGCTCAAACACGCGGTCGGGGGCACCGCCGTCCTGACGCCCGCAGTACGCGATCACGTCCATTCGGTACTGGCCTCCGTCGTGGTCGGCGAGCAGCACATGATCCTCAGGCGGACGATCGGCGGCGATCACTCCGACCGTGTCGACGTCCTCGATCCCGAGACGATGGCGCTCCAGCACACTCTCGGCACCAGGGCCGAGGAGGGGCAGGTGAGCCTGTCGGACGTTCTCCTGAACGCTCTGGGCTTTCCGCGCGAGAAGATCCCCACCACTCGCAACGGCAAGGCCACGACCCTCAACCTCACCTTCACCAACCTCTTCCGCTACGTCTACCTGGAAGCCAGCGAACTGGATTTCCAGGTAGTCGGACACCGCGACAACAACTTCAAGAAGCAGCGCAAGACGCTCTTCGAGCTCATGCTCGGCCTCACGACCTCGGCCGTCATGGAACTGGAGAGGCAGGTGAACCAGCTCACCACGGACCTGCGGAAGAAGGAAGCCGAGGAGGAGAACGTCGGCGCCTTCCTGCGGGCCACGGATCCCCGGACCGATGACGAATTGCGCACCGAGCTGGCCAGCCTGCGCGACATGCTGCACAACGCCGAGAACAGACTGCGCACACTGCGGACCGAGGTCTCCGAGACCAGTGCCGCGGACGCCGTCCTACGCGGGGACCTGCGAGCGGCCGTCCAGGCGGCGACGGCGGCCACCCAGGAGATGCTCGCCGCCCGGGAACTGGTCGAGGCTCGTGAGTCCGTCGTCGCCCAGGTCGAACTCGACCTGCGGCGCCTGGAACGCTCCGCAACCGCGATCGACCAGCTCTCCCCCTTCAACTTCGTGGTCTGCCCGCGCTGCGCGCAACGCCTTGAAGCCCGGCCTGTCCCGGAAGATCACTGCGTCGTCTGCCTTCAAACCGATCCCGTCGATGACCACGCGGACCCGGCAGCCGTCCGGGAGGCGCGTAGCGCGCTGGAGCAGCAGCTGCAGGACGCGCGCGAGCTGATGCAAGCGGACTCCGAGGTCCTGCGCAGGGCCCGTGACCGATCCTCTGAGGCCGAGTTCCTCGCCACCAGCCTGCGCCGACAGCTTGATGCCCAGACACGCGACGTCGTCGCCCCGCGGTTCGACGCCATCGCGGACTCCAGCGCTCGCGTAGCCGCCCTCAACGCGGGAATCGACGCTGTCCTTCACCTGCGCGATTCGTGGGCGCGCGTACGGTCCATCGCTCAAGCCGCCAAGGACATCACCGCGCGGCGCAAAGCCGCCAATGCCGAGCTCAAGACACGCAAAGCGGAAAGCGATGCCAGACGAACCCTCGTCAGTGACCTGAGCCGTCTTTTCAGCACGACTCTCGTAGAGTTGAACCTGCCCTGGGAGCAGTCGGCCGTCATCGACCCGGCAACCTACCTGCCGGTGGTCGACAACACACCCTTCGAGAAGCTCCAGGCTTCAGGCGGCGGTCTCCAGGCTGGCGTCAACATCGCTTACCACCTCGCGCTCCTGGAAAGCGGTCTCACCCACCCCGACGTCCTCGTGCCGTCGATCCTCATCATCGACTCGCCCCGCAAAGCGCTCGGCAGCAACCCCGACGACCAGGAACGAGGCCGGCGCATCTACCGCCGTTTCAAAGCCCTTACCGACGCATACGGCTCGCGCCTCCAGCTCATCATCGCCGACAACGACACCGCCCCCTTGCCGGGCGACGCCTTCAGCACCATCGAACTCGACCACTACAGCCGCCCCATGGTCCCCGGCGTCACCCACCCCGGCCCCGGCCACACTCCACGCACCGAAGACGAATATCAGGCGTAGCCGCCTTTTACGTTGAGCCGGCCGTTCCGGTCGAACCTGGCGAAGGTGGTGAGACTGCCGAGCGGATCCGGTGATCGACTCGGAGTTCGTTCGCCAGGGAGGAGAAGTGGCGTGCGCAATCGGGATGATCGCGCAGTGCTCCTGCGACCGATCCGGCGGCGTCCCCTGTCAGGGTGCGCAGCCAGGGCCTGATCTTGTCCTGCGGCGTCCACTGGTCCCACAACGCGTCCCAGGCGAACGCGCCGTTGCAGCTTTCCTCCAGCAGGTCCAGATGGGCTGCATCGGCGGCGTGGCGTGCGACGGTGAACAACCACAGGATGACGGCGTCGACTTCGCCGCGCTCCGTTGACCGGTGTGTGCCCAGGAGCTCGGGCATCGCCCGGACGATCTCGAGTGCTCGAGGAGGGTCCGCCATCAACGCCGGTATGAGCGCCTCGGGGTCGGTGTTCAGGAGTACGTCGCAGTACAGGGCAGCGTCGTCGGGATGGGCAGCGGCCAGGGCCACCAATTCCTCTGCTGCGTTCGCTGCTCCAGCATTCAGAGAATCACGGAGTGTTTCGGCCTGTACTACGGGCGGCACAGGAGGTGTGTCGATCTCCTGGGCGATGAGGTCGAGGAACGCTTGCACCGTTGCCGGCCGTCTCCTGGGGTCCGTGCGCGTCGCCTCCCGGACGACCGCGCGCCACGGCCCGTAATCCGGTATGAGAGGAATATTCTGCTGCGGGATCCTGCCTGTAACCGCCCAGCCGATCAGCTGCCCCAGGCTGTAGACGTCAGCCGGCGGACCGGCGCTGTGAGCGTCGACGCTTAGCTCGGGGGCAGCGAAGCCCTCCGAGCCCATGCTCACTCCGACCCTGGTGCGCTGCGGGTGAGTGGTCTGGCCAGGCGGACGGCGCGCAATGCCCCAGTCGGCCAGAACCCATCGATCGTCAAGCCGAAGTACGTTGGACGGCTTGATGTCCCGGTGCACCCACCCGTGAGGGGAGCCTGGAGCCTGGATGCCATGTGCAGCGGCCAATACCGAGCACAGGCTCTCCACCAGACCCCGCAGTACGGCCGGATCTCTGAGGTCATTAAGGCATTCCGTTGCGACAGCCTGCGCCTTGGGCATGACGAACCACTTGCCGTCGGCACCGGCGTCCCAGACCGGCATCGCGTTCGGGTGATCGCTCAGGATGCGGCCAACCTCAATTTCACGAGCCATCCGGGCTCGCTTGGGAAGGGGCGGGTGCTTGCCACGCAACTGCTTCAGGACGACGGGTGTATCGGTCGGCTTGTGGGTCGCATCGAAGACGTCAGCCATGCCGTCTTCCTGGCGATGGAAGGGGAACTTCTCGCAGGCGTAGTCCTCGCGCAGACCACGTGCCTCGTACGGCGCCGCGCCACAGAGGGCTTTGCGGGCCTCCGGTGTCTCAACTCCGCTGAGACGCTGCGAGACATCGGTCAGCAACACGTGGTCAGGGCCCAGCAAGCGCTGTTGAAGGTCGGCAACAGCACTGGGGCCGATGTACTTCCCCTGCAGGCCTGTGGGCAAGCCCAGCATCGCTACCTGCTCAGCCCGCCCAGGACCCAGACCCTGCATTGCCTCCCGGGTACGGCGCACGAGTTCGGTGTACAGACCGGCAATCTCCGCACCAGTCAAAGAAGGACCCAGCTCGTGGAGAAAGGCGATGTTACGCAACTCGATGTCGTCGTGCCTGGGCAGTTCCCGGATACTGATCAGGCCAAGGAAGGCGGAGACCTCGTCTACCTCAGCCTTCAGGCGGTCTGCCACTCGCTGCAAGCACCGCGCATCATCGGCCCCTTCCCCGTGCGCGAGAGCAGTAAGGGAAACGTCGGCGGAATCGAGGTAGCCCTCCAAACCAGCCGTGAGCCCGTAGGAGAGCCCCTGCTCCTTCACCGCTCCATACGTACGCCATAGTCCCTTCAACGGGCCCCTGGCCAGAACGTCCGTGAGCGTCCAGGGCGTGGTAGCGGCCCGCGTCTTAATCTCCTGAAAATCCCAGAAGGGACGGCCATCAGCCTGTCCCTCGCTACTGCGGACAACGATGATGTCCGCAACGTGCTCACAGATCACGTGTACCGGCTCGTCCGCGAGTATCTCCAGGATGGCATGCGCAGCCACATGAACCTGGTACTCGTACGCCCGAAGCGTGGCCGAACCCGAATCGTCCGGCGCAACGGTCCAAATCGGATCATCCATGCGCCCCGCCCATTCTCCCAAGCACGCAGCGTAAGCGGCGCAGCACCGGTCAGTCGATCACTTCAACGGAACTCGTGATGCCAGGAGCGCCAGGTGGGGGGGGCGATCTTGACCCGGTGACCGGCTGACCGGCCGAGGAACGCCGTCAGCGGCAGCGTGGTCGGGGGTCCCCTGCCGCCCCGCACGTCTTCACCGCGCCCGGCCTCTCCCCCGCCGACCTCCCTCGCCTGACGTCACCGCCGCACTGACGCAACACGGGCGCGGCGGCCCCGGCCGACGCGCAACCGGCTGAGCTCGCCCCGATCCCCGGCTACGGCCGCGCCGCCCATCCCGCCCGTCCCTTCCTCCTTCACACCAGCCAAGGGACATGGGCAGAGCAGCCGCAACGGGGATGTCAGCAGGCCGACCACGGCAAAACCGCGTGGCGACCTGCACGGACACGGGGACGGTCCTGCGGGCCGCGCAACACCTAGCGCAGCCCTTGGCGCAACATCCAGCGCAACAGATAGGCGCAACCCTTGACGCAACCCCGTGCTCGTGGTCGACCGAGGCGCGCGGTCACGCCGCCTGGACGGCCCGCCGGGCGCGGGCCAGCTGCCGCAGCTCGGAGCGTGCCGCCGGCACCGAGGGGACGGTCTCCCAGTAGGGATGCCACCACAGCCGTACGGACAGGCGCAGCAGGCGGCGGCGCAGGGCGGTGGTGTCGCGGGGGCGGGGTGCGGCGAGTGCTTGGTAGGTGGCGTTCCAGGCGGCTTGCGTCTGCACCAGGTCGTCGGGGAAGTCGGTCACGTCCATACCGGCATTAGATCGCGTGTTCGAATTGCGTGTCACTTCGGACACGCCCTCCCCGGCGCCCGTGGTCGGGGGGCACGCCGCTACGCGATCACTAATGATCAGCGTGCCCTCACAGGGACGTTCCGATAGCGCTCCCGCCCACTCGCCGCCGAGGCCGGCCGCGTGTGAGCCCCGGGGTGGGGCTGCACGCGGTGGCACAACACCGGCCAGGAAGCCGGGGCCAGTGTCGCTCGCCCACGCGGGCTACCAGCGGCGCAGGTCCTTGGTGAGTTCGCGGTGCCACTTGCAGCGGATCCCGCGCCGACGCAGGCAGGCGCGGTTCCTGCGGGAGGCGTACGCCCTGTCCGCCCGCACACGACCGGGACGGACGCGCGGCCGGCCCGGCCCGATGCGGGGCACACGGACCTTCTCCAGCACGGGTTCGAACTGCGGCGAGTCCCCGCACTGTCCTGCCGTCACCACGATCGACATGGGCTTCTGCCCCTGCTCGACGGCCAGGTGGAGCTTGGTGGTGAACCCGCCGCGCGACCGCCCCAGCCCGTGATCACGGGGCTCGGTGAACACGTCACCCGGAGGTTCCTTCTGCAGGTCGCCCCGCTTGCGAGCCCCGGCCGCATGCTGATGAGCACGACAGACCGTGGAGTCGACGCTCAGATCCCACGTGATCGCACCTGCCGCATCGGCCAGGGACTGGAGCCGGGTGAGGATCCGCTGCCAGGTGCCGTTCCGCTGCCATCGGCGCAACAGGTCGCAGATCCGGGTTCTGGCCCGGCAATTCCCCCGTGGTGTTCGGATATTCCCGTGCTCGAAAGAAACCACCCCATGGGTAAACCTGTGTGGGACCCCGAGCCGCTGGCGCAGCAATTCGGGGCCCCACGGATGTTCACCGGCTCAGAGCATGTCCTGCCGGGCGGTATCGGAAGAGCCTTTTACGGCTCGTCGATACCGATCCAGTTGATGTGGAAGTTGTACTGGGCCGCGTGTGCAGGCGTGAGGACTCTGGTGTCCTTCCACTGCAGGTACACGCGGAACCTGGTCCTGGTCGGCGAGTAGACGGCCGATGCGCCCACGGCCGACCAGTGCGTGCCGTCACCTCCCAGGGAGATCACGTAGGTCGGGTTACCGGTGAAGCCTGCCGATGACGTGTCGACATCGATGAAGATGCCTGCGTTGTTGTAGTTCTGCCAGCCCTGCCCCGGTGCCGTATGCCCCGAGGCAGTCCTCTGAGTGGACAACTCAAAATCCCCCTTCGTTTCGCCGGGCAAAGCAGCCAGCCCGCCCGCCAAACTCGGTTCCACTGTAAGAACGGAAAGGATTCTCTTCGTCTTTTATCAGGGGTAAACCACTGGTTTGAGCGGATCTGACGTGCACGGGATTTTCACTGCGCCCGCATACACCCCGGATCACCCGGCCGTGCACATTTATCGGCCAGTGTCTGAAGTTCTCACGAAGCTGATAATGAACCGGCGGCTCACCGTGCAGGAGTCCCGCCACAGGCTCGCGAGGGACGTGTGCCACGGCGGCACCATCCACCAGGCGTACCGGGACGGAGCCGGGGCGCACCGTTCACGGCATGATTCGGCGCTGAGGCTGCGGGCCCGGCCGGCGCGGCACGCCGTCCCTGCGTGTGGCTGCGGCCGGAGCCGACTGCAGGCGCCCTGTCGGCGAGCTCAACGCCCGGGGCCAGGGCGACCAGCGACGCCACGCTGCGCGGCACTGTCGCCCAGGGCCCGCAAAGAGGTGCGTTTCAAGGACGGCGGCCACCGCGCCGACGGCCGGGAGGCCGAGCTGATCGCCATCGACTGCATCGGCATGGCGTTCCAGCCGCACACCGCACCCCGCCCGATGGAATCTCGCAGTCGTGACCGGGCATCGTCATCAGTTCCCGGGGAGTCAGTCGGCCGCTTCGGCTGGGGCGCTTAGCCCACCTCGGTGTGAGGGCACTGGCAGCGTGTGTTCTGGTCGGCGTGTCGGCGCTATCGCTGGTTCGATGCGATGA
Organism: Streptomyces sp. NPDC005811; assembly: GCF_040630405.1. NCBI lineage: Bacteria > Bacillati > Actinomycetota > Actinomycetes > Kitasatosporales > Streptomycetaceae > Streptomyces > Streptomyces sp. NPDC005811. The sequence goes on along the minus strand of NZ_JBEXXK010000112.1, from coordinate 2,252 downwards.
AAGCCCTGCTCAGGGCGCGGACGACGGGACGGGAACTCATGGCGGAGAAGCTGTTCGCAACACTGAAGACCACGGCCGGGGACATCGAACTGGAGCTGTTTGAGAGTCAGGCTCCGGAGACCGTCGCGAACTTCGTCGGCCTCGCGGACGGAAGCAAGCAGTGGATCGACCCCGACACCGGGCAACGGATCAACAGGCCGCTCTACAACGGGACGGTCTTCCACCGGGTCATCCACGGATTCATGATCCAGGGCGGCGACCCCCAGGGAACCGGAGCCGGAGGCCCGGGCTACCGCTTCAAGGACGAGATCCACCCGGAGCTCAGGTTCGACCGGGCCTACCGGCTCGCAATGGCCAACGCCGGCCCCGGAACCAACGGCTCCCAGTTCTTCATCACCGTCACACCGACCCCCCACCTCAACGACCGGCACACCATCTTCGGCCAGGTATCTGCCGGAGAAGACGTCGTCACCACCATCTCCACGGCCGACACCGCACGCCAGGACCGCCCCGTCACCGACATCACCATCGAGTCCGTCACCATCGACCGACGGTAAAACCCCCAGCCAGATCGCCGGACGACCCGGTCAGCGAGCTCCGGGCCGCCGCCCGGTCCGCAGCTGCCCAGCCTCCAGCCCCGCCCGCCCCGTCGAAGCGGTCGCCGGTACGGCACCACCATGACGAGCGCGACACCGTGCTGTACGAGGGCGGCGCCTGCACCTGCGACATCATCGAGCAGCTGGGGCCGCCCTCCGAACGGGAGGACTCCTACTGAGACGGCCACCGCACGCTCCCCCGCAAGACACGAGACCCCGGGCCTGTCGAGGCTCGGGGTCTCGTGCTGGGGTCAGCGCCGTTCGACGGCCTGCCCCGGGGCGGCCGCCCTGTTGCGCGCAGGCTTGCCTTCGTTCCTCTTCTCCGTGCCCACAAGAGCCGGGTTGGCGAGGGAGTCAGTGAGGCTGGGCGGAGGAGGCGGAGGAGGTGGGGGTGGGTTCCCCTGGTTCTGTGTGTCTGTCATGGCCGCCAGTGTGCAGCACGAGACTGACAGTGGAGAGGACGATCCCGGCGGCCACCGCGGCCAGGGCGACCGTCCACCGCTTCGTCTTCCGCTGATGCAGGCGGGCGTTCTTCTCGAACATCCCCACCCGCGTTCCGGCCAGGGCCCCCAGCGTCGCGCCCTTCTCCGAGCGCGCGTAGGTGTCCAGGACTTCCCGCGGCTTGATGTCCTCGTACTCAGCGAGGTTGAAGACCGAGATGCCGAAGCCGACAGCCACCGCGTACGCCGCGAAGGCCGCGGTGCCGGTGAACGGCTCGAAGCTCCGGGAGGCCAGGAACTGGGCGGCCGTGGCCGCGAAGCCCACCAGGAAGACCGCCTTCGTGTCCACCTTCGCGCCCGACTCCGACTGCCGTGCCAGACGCGCCGCGAGTTCGCTGTTGATCAGCTCCAGGGTCGCCTTCTGATCCTCAAGCTCCTGCGGCGTCATCGTCATGTCCTGAGCGTATGGGGCACGGTCCAGCGGTGTGGCGTCGCGGTGGGCGAGGCCGACGGCGGCCCGGGATCATGCCGAAGCGCGCAGCGCCCCCGGCCGAAGAGGAAGCCGGGGGCACTGTCGAACGGGGCAGAGCCGTCTGGGTCAGGCAGAGCTCACGACGATGCCGTTGACGCGCGCGACGAACTCGCCCGCGCGGACGCTGGTCGTCGCGTCCAGGCGCTTCTGGAACTCCTGGAAGTCGTCAACCGGTTCGCCGTCGACTTCGTACGCCCACTCTTCGACAGAGGCGTCGATGAGAGCGGCCTGGAGATTCGAGACCAGCTTCGCTCCGAGGGGAGTGGGGCTCGCGGACGGGTCGACCGGGTACTCAACTGACCATCTGGTGTGTGCCATGGCGTGGACCCTAGCCGGTGCGCCGGCCGACGGTTCAGACCGTTGGCCGGTGGTGCGACGCGGAGCGGTGGCCCGGATCTCCGCCAGGACGACACCCGTCACAGGGGTGCGGTGCACGGGCACGTACAGGCCCCAGTCGGCTTCACCGGCGGTGAGCCAGTCCCCGGCCCACGGGTGTGGTGGTCAACAGCTCACGGCCACCGAGCGGGCCGCCCACGAGTCGGACGATCACGGCGGTACCTCCATCCGGCGGGGCTCTCCCGCCTCACCTCTTAGAGGTCCTAACAAAGGCGTTGTACGTGCCGGTAAGTGATCAGGCAGGTGGCGAGGCTGAGGAAGGCCTCGTGGATGTCGTCGCGTCGTTCC
>NZ_JBEXXK010000111.1:0-11830 GCF_040630405.1 Streptomyces sp. NPDC005811 | reverse complement strand
GAGAACCGGGCGGCCACTCCTTCGAAGCCACTGATGGCAGAGAACCGTCAGCCACACCCGGCCCTCCCGGGCCGCCTAACAACTTACGGAGAACCGTGGCTGACGACCTCACGTTCTCCGACTTCACCGCCGGGGAGAAGGTGCGGGTCGCCGCCCTCGTCGCCCGCATGGCGAAGCGCGGCGCGGCCGGACCGACCGTCGACCTCTCCGACCTGAAGACCCGGATCGAGCGCATCGAGCGGCAGGCGCTGCGTCGCAAGAAGACCGGCAAGTAGACCGCCCGGGGCGGCCGTCCGCCGGCCAAGGAAGACCAGCCGCCCCGGGCCTCCGTACCCCAGCAAGAGGCAGGAAGACCACAGCATGACCGAGACCATCGAGCACCCGCCACAGGCCGCGCCGACCGGCACCGAGACCGTCGACGCCCCGCCCATCCCCGTCGACAACCCCCAGCTCCCCGTCCCCGGCGTCACCACCGAGAAGCGGCGCCCGATCGTCGCCCCGTGGCTGCGCTCCCGCCGCGACCTGGCCGCCACCGTCGAACGCGCCGCCGGACACGCCGGATACGCCACCGCCTACCACGGCCTGCGCGCCCCCTGGTACGCCACGCAGCTGGCCATGATGGCCCCGCGCGGCGCGGCCCGCCTCGTCACCGGCACGAACCGGTGGATCTGGGATCGCGAGGCCGCGCCCCTGCGGGACTACGCCGTCCGCACCGAGGACGTCGAGGAGTACATGCGCCTCGCCCGCCTGCGGTCCGGCCGCATCCGCCTGCGCGGCCTCGTCACCGTCGTCGCCGCGGTGTTCGGCACCGGGTTCGCCCTCTGGCTGTACGTCATGGCCCCGGCGTTCCTGTGGGTGTTCGCGGCCGGCGGGGTCCTGACCCTCGGCTACTTCGGCCAGCAGCCCGACGCCCCCGTCATCGGCCCCGCGGTGATGCGCACCGAGTTGCAGAAGCTCACCGGCACGATCGTCCTCCGGGCCCTGGACTCCATCGGCAACCCGAAGATCTCCGCCGCCATCAAGAAGGGCGGCGACATGAACGGCATGCGCTTCACCAGCGAGATCACCCGCGACGGCCCCGGGTACCGCGCCGACCTCGACCTCCCCTACGGCGTCGTGCCCGAGGACATCATGGAGCAGCGCCAGGCCCTCGCCTCCGGCCTGCGCCGCAAGCTCGGCTGCGTCTGGCCCTCCGGCGACCCCGACGAGCACGAGGGCCGCCTCATCCTCTGGGTGGGCGACAAGCCGATGAACGAGACCAGCAAGCCGCCGTGGCCGCTGCTGAAGGAGGGCGAGGTCGACCTGTTCCGGGCGGTCGTCTTCGGCAACGACCAGCGGATGCGCGACATCAAGGTCACGCTGATGTTCGCCTCCATCGTCATCGGCTCCATCCCCCGCATGGGCAAGACGTTCCTGCTTCGCCTGCTGCTGCTCATCGGCGCCCTCGACCCGCGCGCCGAGCTGTGGGCGTTCGACTTCAAGGGCACCGGCGACCTCGGCCCGCTGGAGCCGGTCTGCCACCGGTACCGGTCCGGGGAGGACGACGAGGATCTCCTGTACGTCCTGCACGCCATGCGTGAGCTGAAGGAGGAACTCCGCCGACGGGCGAAGGTGATCCGCAACCTGCCCAAGTCCCGCTGCCCGGAGTCGAAGGTCACCCCGGCGCTGGCCAGCGACAAGAGTCTCGGCCTGCACCCGATCATCGTCGGGTTCGACGAGTGCCAGGTGCCGTTCGAGCACGAGAAGTACGGCGCAGAGCTGGAGTCCATCTGCACCGACGTCGCCAAGCGGGGGCCCGCCCTCGGCATCGTCGGCATGTTCGCCACCCAGCGCCCCGACGCCAAGTCCCTCCCGCCCGGCATCAGCGCGAACGCGGTCCTGCGGTTCTGCCTGAAGGTCATGGGTCACACCGCGAACGACATGGTCTTGGGCACGGGTGCGTACAAGGCCGGCATCCGCGCCACGATGTTCTCCCGCTCGGACCGGGGCATCTGCTGGATGTCCGGCGAGGGCGACGACCCGCTCATCACTGCGTCCGCGTTCGTCGACGGCCCCGCCGCCGAGCTGGTCGTCGCCCGCGCCCGGAAGGCGCGCGAGGAGTACGGCAACATCACCGGCCACGCCCTCGGCGAGGGCCCCTCGGCGACGGTCGGGATGGACGTCCTCGGCGACGTGCTGAAGGTGATGCGGGCGGACGAGAAGGCCGTGTGGTGCGAGCGCCTGGCCGCCCGGCTCGCCGAGCTGCGGCCCGACACCTACGGGGAGTGGAAGGGCGAGAACGTCACCGCCGCGGTGAAGCCGTGGTCCGTCAAGACGGACCAGGTGTGGGGCACCGACGACGAGGGCGAGGGCAAGAACCGGCGCGGCATCAAGCGCGCCGATGTCGTCGCCGCCGTCACCCGCCGTGAAGCGGATCGGCTCGCCGCCTGACCCCAGTACGGCCGCTAGACCTAGCACCCCGCCCTGCTAGGTCTAGCACCCCCACTAGCACCGGAACATGCCCCTGACCTGTTACCTAGCGTCTAGCAGCGGGGGCCCGGGAAACGGGAAACACCCAGGATCCGAGAGGGAGAGACACCCATGCTGGTTGCTATGGCCGCGCTGCTGCTCGCGCTCGGCGGTTACGCAGTGTTGTGTGCGGTCCGGCCGTTCGCGCCCTGCCGACGGTGCCGGGGTACGGGTGAGGTCCTGCGGTTCGGGAAGCCGCGGACGTGCCCGTGCTGCCGAGGGAAGAAGCTAAGGCTGCGGGTTGGCCGACGCGCGCACAGCGCCTGGCGCCGTACTTACGCGGCTGGCACGCGCTGACTGCTGGCAAGTCGAGGAGTCAAGTCCGGGGGCAGGCCTGCCCCGCACCTACTGCCCGTGGGCGAGCGCGAGCGCCCGATAGAAGAAGGCGATTCGCTCGTCTTCCATCTCCCGCAGCCCTTCGCTCACGTCGACACCGAAGTACTCCCCGAACGCGTCTACGACCGCTTCGACGGCGCCCATGGCAACCATCGCCGCGGCCATGATTGTGGCGGCCTCTCCTACGAGGCCGCCGTCGCCCGCGGTGTTTCGGGCGCGGCCGATCATCCACGGGCGGTTGTGAGCCGCACCGGACGTCAGCCGGTAGGGCGCGGGAAGCCACGAGGGCATGGCCTTGGAAGCGCGCTCGGTGATGTTCATATCCATGGCTGCGGTCTCGCCATCGATGACGTACCCGATCAGCTTGCCACTGGCGTTGTGTCGCTCGCTGGCCTGGCACTTCTGCAGGCAGTCCTTGACGTAGACCAGCATGTCAGCGGCCTTTGCCTGATCCTCGGGCCCGATGGCATCTGCCAACTTCTGGGAATGCGTGGCATCGGTCATCCACATCCCAGCCAGTCGGGCGAGCCGCTTGTTCAGGGGAATGGTGGCGTCGAGGAGGTACTCCGCGAATAGCACGCCCTCCAGCACGACCCGGCTGAGAGTGAGGGGCGACCACACCGGAGGCGGCTGCATGAGAATGTCGTGTTCCAGGGCTCGCACGTGGTCGAGCGCGTTGCTCGTCGTGAGCTCCGCCGTCTCCAAGAGCAGGGCGTGGAGACTCTGCCGCTCGGTGCGCAGCGGCTCGCTGAGGCCGTCGATCTCGGCCGCTTCTCTGCGAAGCAGAGAGGTGGTGTTCTGCTCGAATGCTTCGGGGTCCTGAACGCGCAGAGTGTCATCTGCGAGCTCACGGAATCGCGCCAGGATCGCGGCAACTTCCTGGGCAAGTTCAGGCGTGATCGGCACGGTGAAGAGGCGTATGGCTTCGCCCTCAGGCATAACGTCGTTCATGGGCAGAACGGTAGGCATTGAGGCGTTCTTGGCAGTAGCCCTTATTGCGAGACCGTCAGAAATCCCGCGATCGGGTGGATCCAGGCACTGGGGCGGTGGGCACGTTCCACCCATGAAGACCCGTGATCATCAGTCGCTGTGCTTGTCCGCAGGAATCCCCGCATGACCCGAGCAGAGCGGCTCGCTCTCCTCGGCCCGGAGATCGTCGCTGCCATGGACGCCTGCGAGGACGCGGCGCCGGATCCGGCGTCCGATCTCGTGGCGAAGCTCCGCCGGATCATGATCAGCCCCGCGGGTGGGATCCCGTCGCCCCGGCCGGAGCCGGCTGAGACCCACATTGCCGCGGTGCCGGCCTGATGGCGGGCGACTTCTCCATTGAGGAGGCGGAACGCCGCCTCGGCCCCGCAGCAGCGGCTGAAGCACGCCGCAGCGCGGCAGCAGCACCTCGGCTTCGCCCCGAGCAGGTCGAGCACCTGCGGGCCCTGTTCGCCTCGATCCGCGGGACGTGACCGACGGAGTAGCCCCCAGAACCGTGTGACAGAGGCCCAGCGGCTTCTTTGCGTCACCGTCACCGCTGCCCTGAGGACGGCCCGCTCTCAGCCAGTCGCGCTCGCGCGGTGGCCGCCCATTCGGTCAGGGCAGCCTCGAACTCCTCCCGGCTCGCCGTAAAACGGTTCCATGCGGCCGCATCATCGCGGTGTGCGTGTACGGCGTCCGCCCAGCCGTCGAGGCCTTCGAGGGCTTCTCCTGCAGCGCCGACCAACTCCCATGCCTTCGCTATCTCCGGGTCATCGACCGACAGACGCAGAACAGCTTGGCGGAAGAGAAGTTCCTTGTGGCGTTCCTTCAAGTCGTTGTGAGCTTCGGTGGCCGCCTGCCCCGAACCCAAGCCCTCCTCAAGGTATGACCCGACGATCCGGAGCGCGTGCTTGAGCGCGATGCGCACCTCGTCTGCGGCAGCGAGGAACGACGCGTATGCGTTCCGCCTGTCTGTCCACAGCGCGAGATCACGCGCATCGGAGAGCTGCAACTTGACACCCTCGACCACGCCTTTGGCCGAGGCCTTGCCAGCCGCGAACGCGCATATCGCGCCGATGATGCCGACCACGCCCGTGATCGCGGCGGACAGTACCGCCGCCTTCCCCTGGTCCATCACTCCATTGTCGTCTCCTGTAGCGCCACTCTCGTACCGTCAGCCGCGCCGCGCGGCAACCGCGCCGGTATACGTCTCGTACCTTCGGTCAAACCATGCGATCAGGTGGAGCGGTGCTGAGGCCGCCAGGGCAGCAATGACCACATGAACCGCATTCCGTGCCAAGACTGCCCCGCCATGACTCCATCGGAAAGACGCCGCGCGATCCTCGGTGACGACGTCATCGCCCACATCGACGAAGTCGTGGACGCAGCACCGGATCCGACGCCTGAACTCGTCGAAGAGTTGCGCCGCATCATGACGAACCCCGCAGGCTCGACGCCCAAACCCCTACGGCCGTCGTGTTGCCAAAGCCTGGGTTCCGTGTGATGGCGACGCCGTTCTCCTTCGCCGACTTCGAGGCCACCTTCGGCCCGGAAGGCGTGGCACGCGCAGACCACTCGGTGGCCTCCGCTCCCCCGTTCAGCCCGGAGCAGCGCGAGCGCTTCAAGGCCCTGTTCGCCTCGGTCATCAAGGAGGAGGAAGGTAGTAGCAGTCCATGACAAAGCAGTTTGTACGCAAACGCTGGCACTACGTCCTCACGCTTGCATGGGCGAAGGGCAAGTACTTCGAGTTGGCCACCTTCGAGGGCAGCGTTGCGCCCCTTCCCGGCCACAGCAGGCAGCAGCTGTTCAACCACCTCTACAACAGCTCCGTGAAGCGATCGAACGAGACGCCTGACGCCTACGTGCTGTTCTTCTCATTGGAGCCTGACGAGCTGGTCCCGGAGGAGTAGCGCAGAGGCCGGCCAGACGGCTCGTTGCCGGGATGGTCGTGCACTTGGCTGGGCATGCCTGCGCCATGGCGACAGGGATGGGGGTGCCGGCTATGGGTTGGCGGCTGGAAACGGGCCTCTCTATCTGGATCGGGATCGTCGGGCTGCTGGCGCTGGCCGTCGGAGGCAAGGCCCGCTCCGTGGAGGTGTCAACCGTGGGTGCCGTGCTCGTGGCGCTCGTCGTCCTCAGCCTCCTCGAACGCTGACGCCCCGCTGCCCGGGTTCTGTTCCTCACCCGGCTCAACAACGCAGTACGGCCCCCGACGGATGTGACTTCGTGCGGGGGCCGTGTTCCGTCCGTCCTCAACGGCCTGGGGTGCGGGGCGGACGGAGATCAGGAGCGCTGTCCCACGGGCTTCGGTGCCGCCATGCAGCCGGCCCCGGGAAGACACTCGAACACATCGACCGCGTAGTAGGCGCCGCGCTCACTCGTTGCTCGGCCAGCCGGGGCGCCGCCCAGCCGCAGCGAGGCGCCGCACCAGACACACGCCCAGCCGGAGTACCGGTCGCGGGGTAAGTCCCAGGCGTCCGGCATCTCCCAGCTCACGGCTCCTCGTCCGCGATCGGCACCAGGTCGTAGGCCTGCCGACAGGACAGGCACGCGAACAGCCGTGCCCCGCTGGAGTCCCGCACCGGCCGGGCCGTGTTGCTGTACGCCTCGTGCCAGGCGCAGAACGCGATGCTCGACGTCTCCCGGACCGCCTTGCCACCAGCCGGCGGCCACTGCCGCTCAGCCCCGCTCACGACGCACCCCCGGCGTGCCGCGGGTGGCTGCGCATCTCGATCTCCAGCGTCGTCGCCCGCCCGATGTTCCCGGCCCTCTCCGCCTGCGCGCGCCGCCGATCGAGGCCGGCGCACACGGTGCAGCCCGGCACCGGTTTCGGGGGCCGCGTCGGATCCGGCAGCGTGATGGTCGGCTCCTGCGTCGTCCTGTGTAGAGCGCTCACCTCGGGATCCCTTCGTCGCTCCCTCTCACCACGAGACAACTCCCGAACAACCGCCCGCACCGGACGTAGCCGCGGACGTTGCGCCGGACTTTCCCCAGCAAGCGGACTTTCCCGCCCGCACCCTGCGGCTACGGTCAGAGCAGGGGCGAACACCAGGAGTACGAAGTGGACGACGAGCCGACGCCGTTCGCGCGCGAGTGCACAGCGCGCGGATGGGACAAGCCAGCCATGTTCCTCCGCGCCTTCGAGACGACCGCCGCCCTCGTCGGTGAGCCCGTCGTCGTCACCGACCGGCAGTTCCGCCGCTGGCGCCAGCCCAACCCGCCCCGCCCGCGGCCGCGCGCCTGGCGCGTCCTCCACGCCATGTTCGGCCTCTCCCCCCTCGATCTCGGTTTCCCCGGCCCGGAGCCGAGTGCGACGGTGGGAGCAGCAGGACGCAGGGAGGTGGTGGCAGTGGACCGCCGGGCGTTCGTCGCCGACTCCATCGGTGCCGCCGCCGGCCTCGCCCTCGGCTCTCCGGAGGCGGTGGGAACCGCGCACATCGTGGAGCTCCGCGAAGGCCTGCACTCCCTGTACACCCTCGACGACGCCTACGGCGGCGGTGACGTCCGCTCCCTGGCCGTCCGGCATCTGCGCCGCGTCCGCCGCGTCATCAACACCGGCTCGTACCCGGACACGATCGGCCGCCAGTTGCAGCTCCTCGCCGGGGAGACGGCCGAGCACTGCGCCTGGCTGTACTACGACGCTGACGAGCAGGACACCGCCCGCCGCTACTGGGGCGAGGCGCTGACCACCGCGACCATGCTCCGCGACCTCGACCTCGAGGTGCTCGTCCTCGCGTCGCTGAGCATGCAGGCCGCGTTCGAGGGACGGCCGCGCGACGGCTACGACCTCGCCCGCGCCGCCCACGAACGGGCGGTCGCCCTCGGCTCGCCGGTGCTGCTGTCCCTGATCGCCGCCCGTGAGGCCCGCTCCCTGGCCCTGCTCGGCGACCAGACCCTCGCCCGGCGCCGGCTGGCGGACTCCATGCGCATGGTAGAGCGCCCCGCCCGAGGACGCCCCGCACCGCAGTGGGCGGCGTTCCACGGGCACGCCGAACTCGACTACGCCCACGGCCTGCTCTACACCGACGCCGGGCACCACAGGGCGGCCGTGCCGTTCCTGCGTGCTGCTCTCGCCCACCAGGACCGCACCTACGGCCGGAACCGGGCCCTGTACCGGCTCACCCTCGCCCGCGGGCTGGTGCGGGCCGGAGAGGTCGACGAGGGCGCAGCAGAGGCCGTGTCCAGCCTGGAGCATCTCGAAGAGGTGGAGTCCGGCAGGGTGACACGCCGCCTCGCCGAGGTGCGGTCGCTGCTCGACGAGGTCGACGCGGCCAGCGCTCGTGAGGCGGCCGGGGAGTTGACGGAGTACACCGAGCAGCGGAGAGGGGACGGCGGATGGCCGAGGTGAGGTTCGAGCGGTGGGAGGGCCCGGAGGCGGCCGGGCAACTCGACGCGTTCCTCCCTGCCTATGAGGAGGTGTACGCGGAGCCTCCGTACTGCGAGGGCCCGCGGGATGTCGCCGAGTTCATCGACCACTACGGGCAGCAGATCCGGTCCCGGCCCGGGTTCCGTCTCGTCGTCGCCTACGGCGGCGGCCAGGTGGTGGGCTTCGGCTACGGCTACCGGCTGCCTGCGGACACGAAGTGGTGGGCGAACCTGCTGGATCCGGTGTGCGCGGAGTTCGGCCGGGAGACGGGCGTGCGCACGTTCGCGGTGATCGAGCTGGCGGTGCGTAAGCCGTGGCGCCGCCGCGGTGTCGCGGCCGGCCTGCACGCGCGGCTGCTGGAGGGCCTGGCGGTGGAGCGGGTCACGCTCACGGTGCGCCCGGAGGCGGAGGCCGCGCCAGCACGGGCGGCATACGCGGCCTGGGGCTACCGGACAGTGGGGCGGTCGCACCCGTGGCCGGAGGCGCCGGTGTACGACGCCATGGTCCTCGACCTCCGCTGACCGAGACAGGGGTACCCGTTAGCCGGTACCCCTTGCGGTCGTCGCCAGGGACCTGGACCTCCGTAACGGAGGTCCAGCCTTCTGACCAGTGCTTTCGCTCGATGCGCGAAGGGGTACGCGCTGGTGCGGACCCCTGGAGCGGTCTCCGTCACCCCACCGACGGTCAAGCTGACCGTCGGTTCAACCACTGCCGTAACGGCCGCGGTTGCGCCCGTCAGGGGCAGGTCTCGTCGAACTTGACCGCGGTGAACTTCACCGGCTGCCCGTTCAGCTTCGCACCGGCCTTCGGGGACTGCGAGCACACCTGCCAGTTCGACTCGATGAGGATGAACCGACTGCCCCCGGAGGCGTCTTCGACGGTGATCGAGGTGCTGGAGTCGAGGGCTGCGCGGGCGGCCTTCACGCTCTTCCCGCCGAAGTCCGGCATCGTCCCGCCCGCTTCGGCCGGCTCGCTCTGATCCTTTGCCGGGCAATCCTCGTCCAGCTTGACGGCACCGAAGTCCAGTTCGGTGTCCGTCGGCACGGTCTTGCCGGCCTTCAGGCTCTGGGTACAGACCTTCCAGTTCCGGTCGAATGCCTGCATGCGACCCCGGCCGAGGGAGTCGTGGGAGGCGAGGGCGTAGAACCCGGCGGCCTGGGCGGTGTCCTGGGCGGACTGGAGGCCCATGCCGACGAAGCTGGGGACAGCCTTCGTCTCCGCCTTGTCGTTGCTGCTCGCTGGCTTGCTGTCGACCGTCTCGGTCGTGGCCGCGGGGGTGCTGGCACTGGTGCTGCTGCTCGCGCTGCTGGCGGTGTCCTTCGAGCCGCCGCCGTCGATCGCGTTACCGATCGCGCCGAGGACGAGGACACCGCCCGCGATGCCGCCGATGAGTTTCCAGTTGGCCATGGTTGCCCCCCAGTTGGTGCAGGTTGTGATGGAGGGTGAGCGTAGAGGCAGCAGTGTGACCGTGTGCCCTGTGTGATGGTGCTGTGACCCGAATAGGCGGATGCATACCCGTGGATGCGCCGACGTCGACCAGCAGTTGAACGATCACCCGATCAGGGTCACAACCCGGACACACGCCCCGCATGGGCCCCTCGCACGGCACATGATGCGGTCTCCACCACACTCACGTCCGGGGGGACCATGCGCCACGCCGCCACCGCTGCTCTGCTCACCGCCACACTCGCCCTCGCAGGCTGCTCCGGAAAGAGCGGCGAAGCGGACGCCAAGCCGAAAGCGAAGACCACGACGCCCACGCCCTCAGCAACTCCCGAGAAGCTGGAGCCCATCTGGGGACCCAAGCTCAAGGCCGCCAACGGCGACGACGACGAAGGCACATCCGCGTGCCAGATGCCGTCCAGCAACGCCTGCGCCAGATACGTTCGCGACATCATGGAAGTCGTCACTGGCCTCGAAGACGCCATCGAGAAGTCGGGGCGCGACTACCCGAAGGCGCAGGAGCAGATCACCAAGATGAAGGCCGCGCAGGCGGAGTACGTGGCCAACGGATGCCAGGGAGACGTCACGGCGGATGATCCAAACTCGCAGTGCTGGGGGGTGGCTGGCATCACAATCGGGACGATCACCCTCGACATGAGCCTCCTGACGGACGAGGTCGGCATGTAGGCGCGCGTGGCACGCCCTGTCCCTGCCGCGAGCGACAGAGCGGGAGGGGTGCCCGTCAGGGTGTCCCCTCCCGTTTCCTTCCTTACCTGCCGCGCGGCGGCTTGAGTGTGGCCTCGATCGAGCCGATGGCCTTGACCTTGCGGCGGCCGGTCTCCACCCACAGCTCGCCGAACTCCTTCTCACCGAGCCGGATCTGAATGACGAGCGGCTGATCCGACCCACCCGCAGACGCAGCCGCGGCAGCCGCGGCGGCGGGGGCGTAGCCGGAGCGGCGAGGATGATTGAGCATCGACGCCCACGGCGCCGACTCCAGCGCCTTCCGCCGCGAGTCCGGACCCGACCACACCCGCGACCCCGCAGGCAGCTGCAACAGCTCCGGCTCGTGCTCACCCACCCACGTCAGCCCCGACCGGATCCCACCCGTCGCCGCCCCGCCCACGATCCCGCCGGCTGCCTTCCCGCCGAGCGCCCGGTTCAGCGACTTCGCCAGCGACGCCATCGTCTTCTCCAGCTTGTCCTGGGACTTCTGGAGCTTGGTTGTGGCCGCGGTCTGCGACTTGATCGCCGACGCGTACACGGCATCCGCGGTCGTCTTCCCCGCCCCGGTGGCCGCCGTGTTGATCTGGCGTTGCAGGTCGTTGAGGCTGCTGACCTCCGACGACGACGCCCCCAGCAGCGCCCCCGCAGTCTCCAGCCCGCCACCGTCGATACCGGCCTCGCCGATCTGCTGGATCAGCGACTTGTCGAGGCCCTTCGACTTGAGCCCCGTCAGCGCGGATGCGAACGCCGTCGCCTTGTCCCGGGACGCGGTCAGGCCGCCCATGATCGAGGCCACGGTGACCGGGGCATCCCCGGACGAGCCCTTAGTGATGTTCGCTGCGGACAGCACGCCGGACTTCACCGACGACGCCAGCGACGCGGAAGCCTGCTTGAGATCGTTCAGCTTCGACTTCGCCGCTTCGAGAGCCTTGTTCACCGAGGTCAGGGACTTCTCGTGGGCGATCAGTTTCTTGCCGTAGGAGTCGAGGATCCGCAGCAGTCGGGCCTCTTTCGCCCCGGACATCTGCTCCTTGATGCGGGAACGAACATCACCCAGCGTCGACGTCAGCGAACCCATGTCCGATGGAGAACTCAGACCTTTCATCTGCGACTTGGTGACGAGACCACCCGCCGCGAACTTCGGCAGCTGACCGGAGTTGATCAACTCCAGGAGTCGGCGGTGCCGCGCCGTCTGCTCCGCGTTCACGATGAACTCGGTGTTGCTGCTGCGCACCACATTGCCCGACCCCAGCAGCGTCAGGATGCTGTCCGACGTGCCGCTGCCAGGGCCCTGGATATAGCCGCCGCCCGGGTAGGCCTGTACGTCCCCGCCGCCCGCATACCCACGGACCCGGCCGCCCCGTGCGTAAGACTCGTGGATCCGACCGTTACTGACTTTTGCGACGTAATGTCGTTGGGGGCTGACGATGTGTGATCGTTGCGGTATGCCGGTTGTGTGAGATATCCGCAGGGTGGTGGGCT
>NZ_JBEXXK010000110.1:0-13067 GCF_040630405.1 Streptomyces sp. NPDC005811 | reverse complement strand
CCCCGGGGCGTTCTCCGGGGGGCGCGGCGCCGCCCCGCCCGGGGGGGGGGGTCTGCGGGGCGCGCGCGCGGCGCCCCCCCCCGCGGGGGGCGCGGGGCGGGGTCGCCCCCCCCCCGCCCCGCTCCCGTGTACTGAGCCGGACTACTCCTGCGGGAAGTCCCCGGCCAGCGCCGAGGCGATCCGCAGATGCGGTCCCGCCTCCGCGTGCCGCCCCTGCCGCTCCAGGGTGCGGCCCAGCATCAGCCGGGCGTAGTGCTCCACCGGGTCGCGCTCCACGATCAGCCGCAACTCGGTCTCGGCGCGGCGCAGTTGGGCCGAGTGGTAGTAGGCGCGGGCCAGCAGCAGCCGCGGTCCGGTCTGCTCCGGCACCTCGTCGACCAGCGGCGCCAGCACCCGCGCCGCCGCGGTGTAGTCCCGCGCGTCGAAGAACAGCTGCGCGCGCTCCCAGCGCTCGGCCGGGGTCCCGTGGGTGTAGTACGCCGACTCGTTCGCCGCGTCGTACCCCGTGCCGTATGTCATGTTCACTCGTGACCTCCTTCGGGGCCGTCAATCGGGGGTGGTCGTTGAATATTCCACTACCCCTGCCCTGAGGTGTCTCCGGTGTGCTCCATGCGGCCCAACCACCCGGTGAGCAGCCCTTCGAGGGACGCGGCCTCGGCGGGTGTCAGCAGGTCCAGCAGACGGCGTTCGTTGTGCATGTGCTCGGTGAAGGCCCGGTCGATCAGTTCGCGGCCGGGCCCGGTGAGGGCGACGATCCGGCCGCGCTGGTCGTCGGCGGAGCGGCGGCGCGTGACCAGCCCGGCCCGCTCCAGCCGGTCGATCCGCTTCGTCATCGCGCCGGTGGTGACCATGGTGTGCGCCGCGAGTTCGCCGGGCGCCCGCTCATAGGGCTCCCCGGCGCGGCGCAGCGCGCACAGTACGTCGAACTCGCCCTCGCCGAGGCCGTAGCGGCCGTAGACGAGGCAGAGTTCCTCGGTGAGCCGGTCGGCCAGCCGGTGCAGCCGGCCGATCACTCCCTGTGGGCCGACGTCCACGTCGGGACGCTCCCGGCGCCAGTCGGCCTGGATGCGGGCCACGCGGTCCAGCGGTTCACCGTTCTGCTCCATGGGTCCATATTAGCTTCCCGGGAAGTTATATTGGCTTCCATGGAAGCAAATGTGCGTTGGGTGGCCCTCACGGCCCTGACCGCGATCGCGCCGGTGGCCTGGGGGGCCAACTATTTCGTCACGCACGAGTTCCTGCCCGCCGACCGCCCGCTCTGGGGAGCCGCCCTGCGCGCGCTGCCCGCCGGGCTGGTCCTGCTGGCCCTGTGCCGGCGGCGGCCGCGCGGCGCGTGGTGGTGGCGTTCCGCCGTGCTCGGGCTGCTCAACATGAGCGTGTTCTTCGTCCTCGTCTACGCCGCTTCCCAGCTCCTTCCGACGAGCGTCGCCTCGACGGTGATGGCGCTGTCGCCGCTCACGATGATGCTCATCGCCTGGCCCCTGGTGTCGGAGCGTCCCCGGGCCGCCCATCTGGCCGGTGCCACGATCGGACTGGTCGGGGTCTGCCTGATGCTGCTCACCGGGGCGGAGGCGGTGAGCGTGCCGGGCGTCCTCGCCTCGGCCGCCGCCCTGCTGGTGTCGTCCTTCGGCCACCTCCTCGCCAAGCGCTGGAGCACCGGCACGGACGTGCTCGCCTCGACGGCCTGGCAGCTCACGGCCGGCGGCCTCTTCCTGCTCCCGGCCGCAGCGGCGGTGGAGGGCGCTCCACCCGCCCCCTCCACCCCGACCCTCCTCGCCTTCGCCTACGTCTCCCTCGTCGCCACGGCCCTGGCCTTCGTCGTCTGGTTCACCGGCCTGCGGCACCTGCCCGCGGGCACGGTCGGCCTGATCGGCCTGCTCAACCCGGTGACCGGCGTCGTCCTCGGCACCGCGATCGCGGGGGAGGCGCTGACCGTCCAGCAGCTGGCCGGTCTGGCCCTGGTCCTGTCGGGGGTCACCCTGGGCCGCCCCCGACGCACACCCCGGCCTTCCGGACCGGCGCACCCGGCTCCGGGCCCGGAGCGGCAGGTGACGAGAACGTCTCCCGTTCTCCCCGGCGTCGAGGGCGATCGGCCATGATCGGTGCATGAACGAGATCGTGCTGATGTCGGATCCCTCAGCGTTGACCCCCGCAAGGCCGATGCCACGGGGGAGTTCGCGCACCTGCGGAGAGGGGGCGTGACCCGCCTCCGCGAGGCCCAGGGGTCGCTTCCGAACGGTCTGCGTCTGCTGTTCGTCGAGGGTCCCGGGCGCACCCTTCGGCCCGTGATCATCGTCCGTGATCACCGCCCGTGATCATCGGCGTGCGGTCTGCGTGGCGAAGGCGTCGAGCAGGGGGAAGGTGCGCGCGGGCTGTTCGAGGTGGGGCAAGTGGCCCGCTTCGGGCACCAGTTCCATGCGCGCGTTTGCGAACGAAGCGGCGTACTCCTCGCCGTACGCCGGAGTCGCGATGCGGTCGCTCTCGCCCCATACGACGAGGGTGGGGACGGTGACGGCCGCGAGACGCGGCCGGAGCGCGGGGTCGTTCATGGCGGGGCCGCCGGAGTAGACGCGCAGGGCGGCCAAGTTGGCCTGCACGACCGCGCGTTGCTCGGCCGGGACGGTCGTGGGGTCGACGTAGAAGCGCTCGGGGTCGTGGTAGGCGTACTCGGCGACGCCCCGTGCGTCGAGGGCGAAGAAGTCCCGGACCGGTTCGCCGTCGACCTCGATGCCGACCGCGTTCATCAGGACGACCCCGCTGATCAGGCCCTCCGTGTCGGCCGTGGCCAGTTCGGCGGCGATCCAGCCGCCGAGCGAGGAGCCGATCACCAGGACGTCGGACAGGCGGCGGTCGCGCAGGAGACGGAGATAGGCGGCGGCGAGGTCGGCCACACGGGTGAGGTCGCCGGGGCGCGGGGTGCCGTTCCAGCCGGGGTGGGTGGGCAGCAGGACCGGGGCGGTCCGGGCGAAGTGCGCGGCGATCGGGGCGACGGTGGCGGGACCGCCGCCGCCGTGCAGCACGAGGACGGGGCGGCCGGTGGCGGGGCCGGATTCGGTGAGGGCGTGGCTGAGGGCAGGTGTCGAGGTCATGAGCCGGACACTAACTAAAGATATTTATATAAGCAAGCTTAGTCGCCGTGCTAGCCTGGCGGGCATGGCCGTTGAACTGCAGATCCTCGGAAGGGCCGTGAAGGCCGCCCAGTACCGCCAGCACCGGGCGCTCGACAGCCGTCTCGCGTCCGTCGGCAGCACGCTCGCGCAGTGGGACGCGCTGCGGGCCGTCGGCCGCACGCCGGGTGCCAGCGCCCGCGAGCTGGCGGCGGCGACCTTCCAGAGCGAGCAGGCGTTCGGCACGCTCGCCGGGCGTCTGGTGGCGCAGGGACTGGTGGACCGGCGCCCCGGTCACGGCCGCCGGATCGAGCATCACCTCACTCCCGAGGGGAGCCGGGTACTGAAGGCCGGCCATACGGTGGCGGACGAGGTGCTCGCGGAGTGCTTCGAGGGCTTGACGGAGCCGGAGCGCGAGGCGCTGCTGGCCCTGCTGCGGAAGGCGGAGGGGCGGTCCGAGGGGTGAGGCGGGACCGCCGCGCGCACCCCTGACCGCCCTCGGGCGGCGCCTACCCGTTGGCCGCCGCGCCGTTCATCGCCGGGCCCAGGTCCGCCGGGGTGGACGTGGCGTTCGGCGGCGGGGGCAGGACGACCAGCGGCTGACCGGCGGGCGGGACCGGCGGAGTCATGTCCGTCTTGGGCAGGGTCGGCGGCTTGGTCTGGTTGAACAGGGTGGTGTCGAAGTCGACCAGACCGGTGTTCTCCATCACCGTGATGTGGTCCAGGACGGTGTCGTTGGCCTGGTCGGCCAGGGCGCGCACCAGGGAGTTCTTCGTCGTCGAGCGGACCTTCGCCACGGTGTTGAAGATGGAACCGTGCGTCATGCGCAGGATGTTGGCGAAGTCGATGTCGAACTGCTTGCCCTGGGACGTCTTCAGGGTGGTGACGAACCCCTCCTGCTGCGGGCTGGCCACGTTGGGCAGCACGACGTTCAGCATCGGCGCGATCTTGCGGCAGGTCTCGTCCAGGGCCGCGTGTCCGTCGACCAGGTGCTCGCTGGCGGTGATGACGGCCTTGCTCTGCCCCTTCTCGATCCCGATCAGGCCGACGGGATGCTCCCAGAGGCCGGCCGCCCGCACCGCCACCACGAAGGCCCGGTCGCTCTCGGTGAACGGCCCCCACTGGGTGTTGGCGATGAGTCGGTCGGACGAGGTCGACACGGTCGTCAGACCGAGCATCGACGGATATACGAGGGCGCTCACTGTCAGGGTCAGGGCGCCGCCCACGACGAGAGTGCCCACGATGTTCCGTGAGATCTGCACTGTTCCTCCTGCGCGGTCGGGGGATTGGTCGAGTCGCTCGTCGCCCGGCGGGGCGGGGTCGCAGACGAATACGTGCGTGACGCGGCTCGGGCTCACCCCGTTCCAATAAATGTTCAAGAGGGGGCAAAGAAGATCTTGATCGCGGCCGTGGAAGGAGGGAGCGTGCGCCGCGCATCCGGCGCCTACCGTCATCCACCTGGACGGATGAGGCCTTCCAGTGTCCGGGGCAGTGGATACGCCCGCTCTGCGGGGAGCAGCCGCCGGGCTTTGTCGGCCTGCCCGCCCTGCGCCAACGCCGCGGCCTTGCGGACCTGGGGGGTGAGGTCGGTGAGGTCGACGATCCAGTCGTCGGTGAAGGTGCGGATCAGTCCGCGGCCGATGCCGACCTGGATGCTGTAGTGGTTCAGTGCGGCTCCCCGCAACGAGCGTTCCGGGTCCCACTGGACATGGACCGCCGCCTGGGCGACAGCTGCCGGATCCGCGGTCGTGAGCACGGCCCGGGACAGCGCCTCCTCCCAGCCCTGCCGGGTCATCCGCACCGCGAGAACGCGCTCCTGACCGGGCTTGCGGGCCCAGTTGCTGCGATGCATGAGCCACAGGAACGAGGGCTTGATCCACGTCATCCTGTGGAAGGAGAACGGCGCGACGAAGCGGCCCGCTCGCAGCGCCGCATCGGCCAGGGCGGGCGCGTACGCCTGGTAGACCACGATCGTGTCGGCATCGTGGTCTGCGCGAACCTGGTACTGGGGTGCCATGCGCCGCACCCTGTCATCCGCTCCCTCGGCATCGCGAACGTTTTTCCTGGAACCGGCCCCTCCGTGCCTTCAGGGCGGTAGAAGGTGATGACCGACGGGGTGTCCGGGTCCCCGGTGACGACGAAGAGGTGTGGCCGGTCGGCCGTGCCCACGGCCCGGCGTTCTCGTCGACCAACGGCAGGTTGACGCCCTCGGCCTCGCCGTTCTCGCCCAGCCGCAGCCGGTACGCGCCACCACCGCCGTACCAGTCCCCGACGTACTCGCTCCGGTCGAGCCGGGGTGGCTCGTAGGCGTGCCAGTGGGTCCACTGCTGGACCAACCCGCCGACCAGGGCGAGGAGCAGGGCCGCCCCGGTGACGGCGCCGATCCGGGCCGCCATCGCGCTCCACCCCAGCGACCGGTGGTGCGCGTACCAGGCCGCCGTCACCGGGAGGAGCGCGGTGCCCGCGATCCAGGCCACCGTCCCGCAGGCCCACACGTAGGTGACGGGCCCATGGCGCGAAGACTCAGAAAAGCGCAGCCGTGGCGGCCGTTGTGTCTTGCCTGCTACGATCACGCTCCGATTTGAACGTGTTCAAAGTGAGGATTGCGTGCCCGAGTCTGCCACGCCCGACCGAAGTGACACACCCGCCGTCGCCTTGGGGCCCATGGCTCTGATGCTCGGGACCATCTCCGTGGTGGGGGCATGGCCGGCGTTCATGTTCGCCGTGTTCCCGTGGTCGATCCTCGCCGGCGCCCTCTCCGTCACCTTCGGCGCCATGGGTATTTACTACGCTCGCCTGGGTGCAGGCCGCTTGTGGACCGCCGTGGCAGGGGCCGCCCTTGGGGCAATCGGACTGGCTGGTGCCATCGCCTTCATCGGGGCGCTCGGCGTCCAGTAAGGGCAGCCTCCACTGCAGGAAGTAGACACCCCACGGGTCGGGATGATGCTGCGGTAACCGCTGTCGACGACCCAGGTCCGGTGCAGCACGGTGAACTGGTGCGTGCCGCCCTGGCTGTCGGTCGTGGTGAAGGTCTGGTCGGGCTGTGCGACGCTGTTCCGAGGCGGGCGCGGGCCGACTTCCTGAAGCATCAGGATCGGCACCTGGAACGCCAGCCGCTGGACCGTGTTGCTCCACTTGCTGCCGTTCTGTGCCTCGTTGTCGGCGCCCTGCATGTTCCAGGTGACCGCGGGCGTGGTGGCCGCAGGGAAGTCGGTGGCGGCGGCAGGAACGACAAGTGACGCTGTCAGCCCGGCCATCACCACCGCTGCAGCGATTTTGAGGCCCCGTCAGCTTGCCGACGGGGCCTTCGTGGTGTGTGTTGCTGGTGGTCAGCGCGTCCTTCCCCGTGGTTTGAGCGGTGTGGGCGGCAGCTCCGGTGCGGGCAGGGGAGCGCCGTCGTAGCCCCGTACCTCCCCGAAACGCGTCCCCTTCGTCCAGTCCTCGCGGGCCTGGACGATCTCGTCCTGGGTGCGGCCGACGAAGTTCCACCACATGATCAGCTCCTCCTCGAAGGGCTCGCCGCCCAGGAGCATCAGGCCCGCGTCCGAGGTGGCGCGCAGGGGGAGTTCGGTGCGGCCGCAGCCGAGGTAGAGGAGGGAGCCCGGGAGGACCGGGACGCCGTCCACGTGGACCTCGCCGGACATCGACAGGACGCCGTACTCGAAGTCGGGGACGAGCGGCAGGCGTACGTCCGCGCCCTGGGCCAGGGCGAGGTCGGCGCCCACGATCGGGGTGTACGTCGTCCCGGGGGAGCGGGAGCCGTCGAGTTCGCCGAGGACGAGGGTGGCCGTGAGGCCGGGCGCGGTGACCGTGGGCAGCTCGGCGTGGTGTTCGAAATGGGGCTCGGTGTGGCGGTGGGCGTCGGGGAGGGCGACCCAGAGCTGGGCGCCGTGGAGGAAGCGGGCGTGGGGCCGCGGGCTCTCCTCGGAGTGGCTGATCGCGCGGCCGGATGTCATGAGGCCGAGTTCGCGGGGGCGGACGGTCTGGAGGCTGCCCGTGGAGTCGCGGTGCAGCACCTCGCCCTCGTGCAGCCAGCTGACGGTCTGGAGTCCCATGTGCGGGTGCGGCGGGACCTGCATACCGGGTTCGTCGGCGATGTCGTCGGGGCCGTAGTGGTCGACGAAGGCCCAGGCTCCGATCATGCGCCGGCCCAGGTTCGGCAGCAGTCGGCGGACCTCGGTCGACTCACCGAGCTTCACCTTGCGGGGGCTCAGCAGCTCACGGACGGGTTCGGCGACGACGAATCCACGCCCGCCGCACACGCTCGGCACGGGCGCACGGTCAAGGTTGCTCATGCGGTCAACCTAGCGGCCGGGTACCCCGGACGGGCCGACTCGCCGCCCGTTCTTCAGTCGTTCAGCGTCGCCGCGAGCTCCCGGCCGGCCTCGGCGATCTCGCTGTCCCGGTCGGTGACGAGGTCCTCCAGGAGGCCCCGCTGGGCCCGGACGGCATGTCGGGCCTCGCGTTCCCAGGCCACGTGGTTGTCCGGGTGGCGCAGCAGCTTGGGGTAGGCGGCGGCCGTGGTCTCCCACTGGCGGGCGTCGGCGATGCTCTTCAGCAGGCGCAGTATCGCCACCCGGCAGGTGACCTGCGGGAGCCGGGCGAGCTCCCAGAGGAACGGCACCGTCGCCGCGGTCGCCTGGTCCACCACGAAGCCGAACCGGCAGATACGGCGGCGCAGTTGCCCGAGCGCGCTCTGCGCGGTCTCGGCGTCTCCGCGGGCGACGGTGGTGAGCAGGGCGGGGATGCCGGCGGCGGATCCGGTGGTGTCCTGGATGTCGGGCCAGGGCACATGGCCCAGGTCCTGCAGCGGTGGGGTTCTCTTCGTGGCAGTCATGTCGTGGAGGTGCGGGTCGGCAGCATGGCCCAGACGGTCTTGCCCACGGGGGAGCGGCGGGTCCAGCCCCAGTGCTCCGCGAGGGCTTCGACGATGTGCAGTCCGCGGCCGTGCTCCAGCAGGTCGTCGCCGGGGTGCGGGTAGAGGGGTGGGCTGTCGCCGGGGTCGGTGACGGCGCACATCAGGTGCGAGCGGCGCAGGGTGAGTCTGAGCCGTACGTCGAACTGATCGGTCGACAGGTGCGGCAGGCCGTGCAGGACGGCGTTGGAGGTGAGTTCGGTGACGACGGTGAGCGCGTCGTCCGTGCAGTGGCCCAGGGACCAGCCGCCGAGTGTGCGACGGGTGAAGTTCCGTGCCTCGAGGCATCCCTCCCGGTCGCCCCCGAGGCGCAGGCTTGCGGTTCTGGACGAGTCGAGGACGGACTCGTGGTTCCGGAACTGCGCAGGTGATGACACGGGGCATCTCCCTGAGGCGAGGTCAGGACGGGTTGCCGGAAGTGCGGTTGACGGCATGGATATTATCCACCCTGACGATGTCCTCGTGCAATTTCACGGGAAATTGCGCGTACGAAGCGAGGAGAGTTGCCGTGTCGTCAGGAACCGGATCGGTGTCGAACGGAGTGCGGGCGAGTTCGCTGGGCGTCCGCTGGATCAAGAGCAGTCACAGCAACGCGGAGGGCAACTGCGTCGAGGTCGCGGCGCTGGACGGGGGTGGCGTCGCGATGCGCAACTCCCGGGACCCCGACGGTCCGGCCCTGGTCTACACGCCGGCCGAGGTGGCGGCGTTCCTGGCGGGGGCGAAGGACGGGGAGTTCGACCACCTGCTGTGAACGCGAGCGGCGGGAGCGTGCCGTCCGACGCGGCGCGCGGCTCAATTCCCGTGCTCCATACGGTCGTAGGGCGTCGGATGCGATACTGGGGTCTGTCGTCTGCCGGTCCGTGGGGAGTCACAGCATGTCTGCCGAGTCGCCTCGAGTCTCCCGCCTCGAACCGTATCTGAACCGCGCGGAGCCCGCCCCGACCTTGCTCAAAATGCTGGTCGGGGTCCAGCTCACGGGGATGCGGGAGGATGCCGGGCTCGCCCAGGACCAGGCCGCGCGTGCGGTGCGGTTCAGCCCGGCGAAACTGTCGCGCATCGAGGCGGGCAAGGGACGCCGCCCTCCGACGGAGGGCGACGTCCGCGCACTGCTGACGCTGTACGGCGCCGAGGAGCACGAGGCCTCGGTGCTGCTGGAACTGCTGCGGCAGGCCGGGGAGCCGGGCTGGTGGCAGCGGTACGACAAACGGCTGATGCCCGAATGGTTCGATCGGCTGGTCGGACTCCAGGAGGCGGCCACCGCGATCCGTACCTTCGAGATCCAGTACGTGCCGGGTCTGTTCCAGACCCCCGCGTACACCCGTGCCGTCGTGGAGCGCGGGCTGCCCTCGGCCTCGCCGCGGGAGGTGGAGCGCCGGGTGGAGCTGCGCACCCGGCGGAGCGAGCTGTTGCACCGCGCCGACGCCCCGCGGGTGTGGGCGATCCTCGACGAGTCGGTGCTGCTGCGGGTGCTGGGCAGCCGCGAGGTGATGCGGGAGCAGCTCGCCCATCTCGTGGAGCTGGCCCGGCTGCCCCAGGTCACCGTGCAGGTCGTCCCGTTGGACGTCACGCACGCCTCGGCGCCGGCCATCCCCGTCACGTATCTGCGGTTCGGCGGTGCCGATCTGCCCGACATCGTCTACCTGGAGCAGATCAGGAGCGCCACCTTCCTGGAGGACCGGGACGAGACGGAGGAGTACCGGGTCGCCCTGGACCGGCTGGCCGACCAGGCGCTCCAGCCGCGCGAGTCGCTCAGGATGATCGAGGAGACCATCCGGCAGCGCTACGCCTGACGGCCGGAGCGGGCCGGGGCCCGGTCAGCCCAGACGCCCCACGCCGCCGAACTCGATCCACTCCTGGGTGAGTTGGCGGGGCGCGACCTCGGTGTCGGGCCGCCAGGTGGAGACCTCCACCAGCCCGGGGTCGAGGATCTCGAGCCCCTCGAACCAGCCGGCGACATCCTTCTGCTCCCGCACCCGGCCCCAGTGCCCCTGCGTGGCCTTGTCCATGAAGTCGGTCACGAACTCCCGGACCGCCGGGTCCTCGCTGACCAGCTGACACATCACCAGACAGCTGCCGGGGGCCAGGCGTTCGGCCACCCGGCGGACCACGGCGGGCGGGCCGTCGGTCTCGCTGTCGGGGATGCAGTGGAAGACCGAGTTGAACAGCACGGCCGCCGGCTGGGAGAAGTCGATCAGCCGCTCCGTGTCGGGGTGGGCGAAGATGGCCTCGGTCTCGCGCATGTCGGCGTGGATCACGGTGGTGCGCTCGTTCTGCTCCAGCAGGGCACGGCCGTGCACGAGGACCATCGGGTCGTTGTCGACGTAGACGACGCGGGAGCTCGGGTCGACCTGCTGGGCGACCTGGTGGACGTTGTCCTGGGTGGGCAGGCCGGAACCGTGGTCCAGGAACTGCCGGATGCCGTACTCCTGCGCCAGCGTCCGTACGACCCGCTGGAGGAAACGGCGGTTGTTCAGCGCGAGGACGCGGGTGCTCGGGACGACCTTGTCGAGCTCGGCGCAGGCGGCCCGGTCGGCCGCGTAGTTGTCCTTGCCGCCGAGATAGTGGTCGTACATGCGTGCGGCTGTCGGAACCGCGGCGTCGATCTCCGTGGACAGTGGCTTTCCGGACTGCATGTCTTCCCCCAGCTCCCAGCTGTGGCCGCGTCGTCGCGGTCGGTAACACATCCTAGGGAAACGGCAATTGGGGGCGCCACCCCTTGATCGACGGATCGCCTGAAGAGGGTGGCGCGCAGGCGGTCTGGACTGTTGGTCCAGTGACTGGACGTGTGGTCTAATCATGCCGTGGAGTCCAGAGAAGCGGAGCGGGACGCGATCCTGCGGGCGCTCGCCCCCGTCGTGGACGGGATCGCGGCCACCTTCGGGCCGCTGTGCGAGGCCGTCCTGCACGACTACCGGCGGCCGGAGACGTCGGTGGTCGCCGTCGCCGGGTCGGTGACCGGGCGGACGGTCGGCGGGGCGATGAGTGAGATCGGCCTGCGCGTCCTGGCCCGCGGTGACGAGGCCCACGACGAGTTGAACTACGTCACCCGCACCAGCACCGGCAGACGGGTGAAGTCGTCCACGATGGTGCTGCGTGACTCCGCCGGCGCGGTGTTCGGCGCCCTCTGCGTCAATGTGGACGTCACCGAGATCGACCGCGTGCAGGGGCTGCTCGCCGCGCTCGCGGGCACCGGCGCGGAGGCGTCGCCGGCCCCGGTGACCACCTTCGGCGACGACATCGACTCCGTCGTGGACGCCCTGCTCGACGACCATCTGCGGCGCCAGGACCAGACCTGGCCCGGCCTCGACAGGACCCGCCGTCTCGCCCTCTTCCGCGGCCTGGACGAACGGGGCGTGTTCGCCGTACGCCGAGCCGTCGAACAGGTCGCCGCCCGCCTGGGCATCTCCCGCGCCTCCGCCTACCACTACCTGGCGCAGGCGCGGGACACGCCCGCCGACGCCACCGAGGGAGCCCGCCCATGACCACCGCACCCCCGCCCCTCACCCTCGACGACGTCCGGGACGCGGCCGTCAGGCTGCGGGGGGTCGCCCTCCGCACCCCCGTGCTGCGCTCCCGCACCCTGGACGCCGCCGTCGGTGCCGAAGTGTTCCTGAAGTGCGAGAACTTCCAGCGCGTCGGCGCCTTCAAGTTCCGCGGCGCCTACAACGCGGTCTCCCGGCTGCCCCCCGGACAACTCGCGCGGGGCGTCGCCGCCTACTCCTCCGGCAACCACGCCCAGGCCGTCGCCCTCGCCGCCCGGGAACTGGGCACCACCGCGGTGATCGTGATGCCCGAGGACGCCCCGCGCTCCAAGCGGGCGGCCACGGAGGGCTACGGCGCCGAGATCGTGACGTACGACCGCTACACCGGCGACCGGGAGGCCGTCGCCCGGGCCCTGGCCGCCGAGCGGGGCCTCGCCCTGATCCCGCCCTACGACCATCCGCACGTCATGGCCGGCCAGGGCACCGCGGCACTCGAACTCCTCGACGAGGTCGACGACCTGGACGCGCTCCTCGTCCCGGTCGGCGGGGGCGGGCTGATCGCCGGCAGCGCGACCGCGGCGAAGGGGCTGCGGCCCGGCATCCGGATCGTCGGCGTCGAACCGGAGGCCGGGGACGACACCCGACGCTCCCTGGAGGCCGGCCGGCGGATCGAGATCCCGGTGCCGCACACCATCGCCGACGGCCAGGCCCTGTCCACGCCCGGTGAGCTGACCTTCCGGGTGAACCGGCGCCTCGTCGACGGGATCGCCCTCGTCTCCGACGACGAGATCCGCGCGGCGATGCGCTTCGCCTTCGAACGTCTGAAGATCGTCGTGGAGCCGAGCGGCGCCACCCCGCTGGCCGCCCTGCTCGCGGGCCGGGCCGGCGCCCCGGGCCGCCGGGTCGGAGTGATCGTCTCCGGCGGCAACGTCGACACCGGCCGGTTCGCCGAGCTGTGCGCGGGGGGTGCCTGACGCCCCGGTCCACCGAATGGCGCCCCCCGGTGGCGGGGCGGACGATGGAGGGGTGGGGCGCGGCCCCCACCGGTGACGTCCCGGGCCGCCGGGGAGACCGGCCCCGGCCGTGGCGCAGCACGGCCGGAAGGAGGACGCCATGCTGGAAGTGAAGACGCTCGACAAGCCGGACGAGCGGCGCGACTTTCCCCGGGGCCACCTGGAGGCCGTTCACATGAGCGGGCTGGACTTCGCGATGGCGACGTTCGAGCCGGGCTGGCGCTGGACGGAGTCGGTGGCCCCCATAGCGGGCACCGACACCTGCCAGATCCACCACAACGGCTATGTGGTCAGCGGACGGATGCACATCACCATGGACGAGGGCGGCGAGACCGAGGTGGGCCCCGGCGACGTCTTCGTGATCTCACCCGGACACGACGCCTGGGTCGTGGGTGACGAGCAGTGCGTGGTCTACGACTTCGCGGGCTCGATGGCCAAGGAGTACGCGAAGGCCGACTAGTACTCCAACAGGACTTCGTGGCTTGACCTGGGGAAACGTCGAGCGGTGGGAGTGTAGCGGCCGATCGGCGGTCACGGGTGGGTTCCGTGC
>NZ_JBEXXK010000109.1:0-14098 GCF_040630405.1 Streptomyces sp. NPDC005811 | reverse complement strand
AGGCCGATCACCCGCGGCAGGACATGGGGCAGGTTGTACTCGCCGGCCAGGCCGCGCCGGGTGAAGGCGGTGGTGAAACGGGCCCCGCGGGCGGCACCCCCGCAGGGCCGATCCACCCCAGGCGAGCTAGGAGAGGGCATGTCCCCGCGTACGAACGACGGCGCACCGGAGCACGAGCGGCCGGCATCCGGACCCACGTCCGAGGACGCCACCGCGGCGGACCCGAACCTGCGGAAGAACGAGCCGAACACCACCACCGAGGCGGACGGCACCGCCGGAACGAACGGCACCGCCGGGACGGCCGGGACGAACGGCACCGCCGAGCCGGGCGGTGCGGACGGCACCGCCGAGGACACCTCTGCCAAGAGGCCCACCAGCGAGGTCGACTCCGCCGAGAGCGCCACCGCAGAGGCCCCCTCCGCCGAGAGCGCCACCGCGACCGGGGTCGACACCGACCCGGGAGTCACGACCGCCGAGGCCGACTCCGACCGCGGCACGACCACCACCGCCCCCTCCGACGGCAACGCCACCGCGACCGAGGCCGACACCGACCCGGGAGCCACGACCGCCGAGGCCGGCTCCGGTGCCGGTGTGGTCGACGAGCGGGTCGCTGCCGTGCGGCGGGTCGGGGCCGCCGGGCGGCGGTGGCGGCGGGTGCAGCTCGGTGCCTGTGCCGCCATGATGGCCGTGGGGCTGACGGCGGGCGCGATCGCGATCGGCGCCGTGCGGGACGGCGGCACCCCCCACGTGGCCACCGCCGCCGCCGTGTCCCCCGGCCTCCTCGCGAGCGGTGACCTGGACACCGCCATCGCCGCGCTCCAGACCCATCTGCGCGCCCAGCCCAAGGACTACGGCAGCTGGGCCACCCTCGGACTCGCCTACGTCGAGCAGGCCCGCACCAAGGGCGACCCCTCCCGTTACCCCCAGGCCGAGCAGGCCCTGAAGCGTTCCCTGTCCCTGAAGAAGGACAACGACGCGGCGCTGGCCGGCCGGGCCGCGCTGGCCGCCGCCCGCCACGACTTCTCGGGCGCGCTGACGTACGCGGACAAGACGCTGAAGGAGAACCCCTACAGCGAACGCGCCCTGTGCTCCCGTATCGACGCCCTCGTGGAGCTCGGCCGCTACGACGACGCCGAGCAGGCCGCGAACCTCGCGGACCAACGGCGCCCCGGCGTCCCGGTGTTCACCCGCTACGCGTACGTCCACGAACTCCGCGGCGACGTCACCACCGCCCGCCGCGTCCTCGAGCGGGCGCTCTCCGCGTCCACCACCCCCGGCGACATCTCCTACGTGGCCGCCCAGCTCGGCCAGCTCGCCTGGAACCAGGGCCGCTACGAGGAGGCCCTCACCTACTACGCCCGCGCCCTCGCCGCCGACGACACCTACCTCCCCGCGCTGGAGGGCAGGGCCCGCGCCCAGGCCGCCACCGGGCAGCGGGCCGAGGCGATCAAGGGGCTGGAGACCGTCGTCGCCCGCTACCCGCTGCCCGGCCCGCTCGTCGCCCTCGGCGAGCTGTACGAGGCCCGGGGCGCGCAGGGCGACGAGGAGAAGGCGCAGAACCAGTACGCCCTCGTCGACGCCTGGACGGCGATCGCCCGCGCGAACGGCGTCAACGTCGACCTCGACACCGCGCTCGCCGCCGCCGACCACGGGGACAGGGCGACCGCCCTGCGCGCGGCCCGCGACGACTGGTCCCGCCGGCACACCGTGCACACGGCGGACGCCCTCGCCTGGGCCCTGCACGTCAACGGCGAGGACGCCGAGGCCCTCGCCTTCGCCCGGCAGGCCACGGCCACCGGCTACCGCAACGCGAGCTTCCTCTACCACCGCGGGGTGATCGAGAAGGCCACCGGTCACCCCGACGACGCCCGTACCCACCTCGCCGCCGCGCTGAAGCTGAACCCCGGCTTCTCCCCGCTGGGCGCCCGCGAGGCCCGTACGGCGCTCAAGACGCTGGAGGCGGACAAGTGAGGACCCGTCGTCTGTTCGCCTCCTGCGCGGCCGTGTTCACGGCCGGCGTCGCGCTCGCGCTGGCTCCTTCCACCAGCGCGAGCGCGCACCCCCTCGGCAACTTCACCGTCAACCGCTACGACGGACTCGTCGCCGCGCCCGGACAGCTGCGCGTCGACCATGTCGAGGACCTCGCCGAGATCCCGGCGACCCAGGCCAAGCCCGATCTGAAGCGGCTCGGCACCACCGAGTGGGCCCGGCAGCGGTGCGAGAGCGCCGCGAGCGGCAGCAGGCTCACCGTCGACGGCGAAGCCGTCCCCCTCACGGCCGGCCGCAGCAAAGCGGTGCTGCGGCCGGGCCAGGCCGGACTGAACACCCTCCGGGTGGAGTGCCGGCTGACCGCCGAGCTGCCCGAGAAGCGGACGTTCTCCCTCTCCTTCCACAGCGAGGGCGCCTCCACCGGCCCCGGCTGGCGCGAGATCACCGCGCGCGGGGACCGGATGACGCTCACCGAGTCCGACGTACCGCAGAAGTCGGTGTCGGACGAGCTGACCACGTACCCCAAGGAGCTGCTCTCCTCGCCCGCCGACACCGCGACCGCCGCGCTGACGGTGCGCCCGGGCGGCTCGGCGCTCGCCGCGGACGACGACCGGGACACGCCCGCCGCGTCCGTCCTCCCCCGGGGCGCCGACCGCTGGACCCGGGCACTGGACAACCTCGTCGCCCGCCAGGACCTCACCGTCGGCTTCGCCGCGCTGGCGCTGGTGATCGCCATCGTCCTCGGCGCGATGCACGCGGTCGCCCCGGGCCACGGCAAGACCATCATGGCCGCGACGGCGGCCGCCCGCGGCGGCAAGGCCCGGATGAAGGACGTCCTGCCGCTGGCCGCGTCGGTCACCATCACCCACACCCTCGGCGTGGTCGCCCTCGGCCTGCTCGTCACCGCCGGCTCGGCGGCCGCCCCCTCCGTGATCGCCTGGCTGGGTCTGGCGAGCGGTGCCCTGGTGCTCTGCGCGGGCGTCACCCTCGCCCGCCGCGCCTGGCGCAACCGGGGACACGGACACAGCCACGGCGGCCACACCCACGGCCACGGCCATGACCATGACCACGGCCATCCGCACGACCACTCCCCCACCCCCAGCCGCGAGCTCGTCCTCGCCGGCGCCCCCGCCACCCGCGCGCACAGCGTCACGGAGAAGGCCCCCGCACCCCACGACCACGGACACAAGCACGGACACGAGGGCGAGCACGACCACCACCCCGAACACACTCACGACCACGACCACGACCACAAGCACGATCACGGCCACGCACACGACCACAGCCACACCCACGGCGGCCACACGCACACCCACGGCGGTCACACCCACACCCACGAGGTCGCCCCCACCCTCCGCGGCACGATCCTGCTCGGCTTCGCCGGTGGCATGGTCCCCAGCCCGTCCGCCGTCGTGGTGCTGGTCGGCGCGGCGGCGCTGGGGCACGCCTGGTTCGGGCTGCTGCTCGTCGTCGCGTACGGCATCGGCCTCGCCCTGACACTGACGGCAGCCGGGTTCGCCGTGGTCAGGCTGGGCGCCAGGGCGACGCGCCTGCTGGACCGGCGGCCGAGCTGGACGACCCACCCGGTCCTGACGCTGGTCCAGCGCAATCTGCCCGTCTGGTCCGCGCTGCTCGTCGTGGCGCTCGGGGCCGGACTGGTGCTCAAGGGGGCCGCATCCGTACTCGGCTGAGCTACGTTTGTGGGGTTGCGGAGGATTTCGCCCGGATGCGATGTGCGAATGGGGGACGCCGTGTCCGAAGAACCGGGCAGTGAACGGCTGATCGCGGGCCGCTACCGTCTGCTGACCCCGCTCGGCGAGGGCGGCATGGGGACGGTGTGGCGGGCCCGTGACGAGGTGCTGCACCGAGAGGTCGCCGTCAAGGAGGTGCGCGCCCCGGCCGGGCTGGCGGCCTCGGACGTCGAGCGGATGTACGCCCGGCTGGAGCGGGAGGCCTGGGCCGCGGCCCGGGTCGCCAACCGGAACGTGGTCACGGTGTACGACGTGGCCCTTCAGGACGGGCGCCCGTGGATCGTCATGGAGATCGTGCGCGGGATCTCCCTCGCCGAGCTGCTGGACGCCGAGGGTCCGCTGGAGCCGGCGCGCGCGGCGCACATCGGCGCGGAGGTGCTGTCCGCGCTGCGGGCCGCGCACGAGGCCGGGGTGCTGCACCGCGATGTGAAACCGGCCAATGTGCTGATGTCGAACGACGGCCGGGTGGTGCTGACCGACTTCGGCATCGCGACCGTCGAGGGAACCTCCGCGCTGACGATGACCGGCGAGGTCATCGGCTCCCCCGAATTCCTCGCGCCGGAGCGCGCGCTGGGGCGTACGCCGGGGCCGGAGTCGGATCTGTGGTCGCTGGGCGTGCTGCTGTACGCGGCGGTCGAGGGGAACTCGCCGTTCCGTCACGACACCCCGCTGAGCACCCTGCGCGCGATCGTCGACGAGGAGCTGCCGCCGCCGCGGCGGGCCGGTCCGCTGGCGCCCGTGATCGAGGGGCTGCTGCGCAAGGACCCGGCGGAGCGGACGCCGGCCGAGCAGGCCGAGCAGGATCTGCGGCTCGTCGCGGCCGGGGGCAGTCCGCGCTCGGGCACGCTCCGCTCCGCGCCGTACGCCCCCTACGCGCCGACCGTCTCGACGCCGCCGACCCCGGTCGAGCCCTACCGCCAGGAGGCGCCGCAGACCGCCCCGTCGTGGGCGGACACCGGGGACGACCGGGCGGAACGGGGGCGCAACCGCACGGTGTTCGTCGTCGGGGTGGTGGTGCTGGCGCTGGCGGTGGCCGGGCTGACGTACGGACTGCTGAACCGGGGCGACGACGACAAGGGCGATGCCGGGGCGGCCACCGGCGGCCAGACGCAGGGGCTGAGTTCCACGCCGTCCGCGCGGAAGAGCAGCGATTCGCCGAGCGATTCGCCGAGTCCGAGCCCGAGTGCCTCGTCGGCCGCGCCGCAGCAGACCGTCTCGGTCTCCGTCAGCGGCGCGAACACGGACTACCGCGGCTCCTGTCCGCCGCCGAACGACTCCGCGCCGGCCTTCACGGCCACGATCACGGTGGGCAGGCTGCCCGCGACGGTGACCTACCGCTGGGTGGCGAAGAACGGCGACCTGTCCGGGCAGACCTGGAAGAGCCTCACCTTCCCGTCGGGCGGCGGGAAGACGAAGCAGGACAAGGTGGTGCTGTCGACGTACGCGGAGGACGGGACGTACGAGAACGCCATCGGTGTCGAGGTGAGCGACCCGGTGAAGACGACGTCCGCGTACGTCCCGTTCTCGGTGACGTGCGAGACGGAGACCCCGTCGGGCGAGGCCTCCCCCTCGTCGTCACCGACCGGGTGACTCAGGCCGCGCTGTTCAGCACCGGCAGATAGCCGCCCGACTGGCCCGAGGCGGTCGGGTGGTAGGACTCGCCGATGTTGAGCAGGTTGAGGCTGTGCAGCCAGGAGCTGCCGGAGCAGATCTCGTGGCCGCTGAAGGTCGTACGGACGTCGCCGAAGGTGAAGCCGTGCGCGGCGGCGCGGCGGGCGACGGCGGCGTCGAGGTAGTCGGCCGCGTTGTTGATGGCGGAGCGCTTGGTCTCGGACAGGCCGAGGCAGACCGTGCCGAGCTGGTAGAAGCGGGGGTAGCCGAGGACGACGACCTCGGCGTTCGGGGCCTTGGAGCTGATGGCCGAGTAGACGGTGTCGAGCTTGCCGGGGAGGGTCGAGTCGACGTACGCCCGCGCCGTGTTGATGCGGCTGACGCAGGTGCTGTCGGAGCTGGTGACACAGGTCGTCATGACGTCGGCGAAGCCGGCGTCGTTGCCGCCGATGCTGATCGAGACGAGGCCGGTCGAGGAGTTCAGGCCGCCGAGCTGATTGGCCAGAACTTCATCCGTTCGGGCGCCCGAGCAGGCGGCGAACGTGAACGACGAGGGTGAGTGGGCGGCGTTCCAGAGGTACGGGTACGCCTTCGTGCTGCGCTTGCAGCTGCCGCTGGAGCTGATGTAGCTGCCCGCGCCGACTCCGGAGGAGTAGGAGTCGCCGAGCGCCACATAGCCGCCGTTCGCGGCGAGTTGGGACGCGTGGGCGGCGGTCGCCCCGGTGAGGGCGGCGGCGGTGGCGAGGAGGAGTGAGCTCAGGAATACGACAAGTCGGGAACGTCTCATGGAACCTCCCTTTAGCAGGATCTCTGCCTCAACCGTCGTAGCAACTACGCGTGTTGACGGGAAGTGTCCATGCCAAGACTTTCCGGGCACGGCCCGCGCCTTTCCTGTGCATCTCCTCTGCGGACCGCTGCCGGCGGCAGGGCGCGTTCCCGGACTTCCGCGCATCGCCGACACACCGCGCGCACCTCGGAAACCGCGTGCACGGGGCGGCCTCGTGCCGGATCATGGCGGGCATGTCTGCACTCCCACACGACGCTCTGCCGATCCGGCTCACCGTCGACGACTCCGACTCCCCGTCCGATGTCGTCGACGCGCTGTTCCTCGGCCGCTTCGCGACGGGCGAGCAGCCGTACTCGCACGCGGTGAACATCGACCGCGTACGCTCCGGCGCGACCCTGCTGCCGCCGCAGGCCCGCGTGCTGCGCGTGGCCCGCGACGACGACCGCAGCGCGACGCTCGCCGAGGGCGACGGCTGGACGCTGCTGGTCTCCCGCTGGAACCGCGGCGCCGACGTCACGGTCACCGCGACCAGCGCCGAACTCGCCTCGAAGGTCCTGGACGAGGCCACCGACGGCGCGGCCGACGAGCCCGAACCCCAGCCGGAGAACGTGACGATGGGGTTCTGGTACGTCTCCCCGCGGCGCGGCCCGCACCGCACCACCCGTCAGATCTCCGCCGGCACCTGGGAGGAGATCCGCCCCAACTACACGGCCCCCGTCGCCGAGGCCATGGACCGCCTGATGGCGACCACCCCGGAGGACATCGCCGGCCGACTGCTGCTGCTGCACGGGCCGCCCGGCACCGGCAAGACCTCGGCGCTGCGCACGCTGGCCCGGTCCTGGCGGGACTGGTGCCAGGTGGACTGCGTACTGGACCCCGAGCGGCTCTTCTCCGACGTGGGCTATCTGATGGACATCGCGATCGGCGAGGAGGACGTGGCGGGCAAGGGCCGCTGGCGCCTGCTCCTGCTGGAGGACTGCGACGAACTGATCCGCGGCGAGGCCAAGCACACGGCCGGCCAGGCGCTGTCCCGGCTGCTCAACCTCACCGACGGCCTGCTCGGCCAGGGCCGCAACGTGCTGGTGGGCGTCACCACCAACGAGGACCTGGAGCGCCTCCACCCGGCCGTGGTCCGCCCGGGCCGCTGTCTCGCCCGGATCGAGGTCGGCCCGCTGACCCGCCCGGAGGCGGTCGGCTGGCTGGGCGCCGAGGAGGGCGTCGGCCGCGAGGGGGCGACCCTGGCGGAGCTGTACGCGCTGCGGCGGGGCACGTCCCCGACCGCGCTGCCGGAGCCCAGGGGCCGCGCGGACGCGGGGCTGTATCTGTAGGCGCTGTCCGCAGGTGCTTTCATGGAGGTATGACCCTGTACGTCGGCACGTCCGGCTGGCAGTACAAGGACTGGCGTGAGGTCCTGTACCCGGCGGACGTGCCCGTGCGGCGGTGGCTGGAGGAGTACGCCGAGCATTTCGCCACCGTCGAGATCAACAACGCCTTCTACCGGCTGCCGTCCCGGGACACCTTCGCGTCCTGGGCCGGGCGCGTCCCGCCGGACTTCGTGGTCGCGGTCAAGGCGAGCCGCTATCTCACCCACATCAAACGGCTGCACGACCCGGCGGAGCCCGTGCACCGGCTGATGGACCACGCGGCCGGCCTCGGCGCCCGGCTGGGTCCCGTGCTGCTCCAGCTCCCGCCGACCCTGCGCGCCGATCCCGAGCTGCTGGACACCTGTCTGTCCCGCTTCCCCGCCGGCACCCGGGTGGCGGTCGAGCCGCGCCACCCGTCCTGGTGGATCCCGCCGGTCCGCGAGGTCCTGCGGGCCCGCGGCGCGGCCCTGTGCTGGGCCGACGTGCGGTGCCGCCCGGCCACCCCGCTGTGGCGGACCGCCGAGTGGGGGTACGTCCGCTTCCACGAGGGCCGCGCCAGTCCCTGGCCCCGCTACGGCCAGCACGCCCTGGAGACCTGGATCGACCGCATCGCGACGACCTGGTCCGCGCACGACGACGTGTACGCCTACTTCAACAACGACCCGGGCGGCGCGGCGGTGGGCGACGCGGCCCTGTTCGGCAGGACGGCCCACCGGGCGGGCCTGCCGGTGACCCGCACCCCCCGGGCCCTGGCCGCCCGTTCACGGTGATCCGTCCGTCACCCCTGATAGGCCGCCCGCAGGGCGTCCCGCACCGCGGCCGACGCCTGCTCCTCGGTCAGCCCCAGCCGCACCACCCGCTCGGCATAGGCCTGCGCGGCGAGCGCGGCCTCGCGCTCCGCAGCCGAGCCCGCCGCGGCCACGAAGGTCCCGTTGCGCCCCCGGGTCTCGATCACCCCGTCCGTCTCCAGCGCCCGGTAGGCCTTGGCCACGGTGTTCGCCGCCAGTCCCAGCGACTCGGCGAGCCCCCGCACGGTGGGCAGCCGGTACCCCACCGGGAGCGCCCCGGACCGGGCCTGCTCGGCGATCTGTGCCCGTACCTGCTCGTACGGCGCGGCGCTGTCATCGATGTGGATCTTCAAGGTCACGGCCCGATTGTCCCCCACCCGGCGACAGGGCCCGGCCGGGAACCCGGCGGAAAATGGGAGGCACGAGCCTTTCTCCCGCCCGTAGCGTGCGCTCACATGACCGTCATCGTGCGCGATCTGCGCCCCGACGCACCTGCCGAGATCGAAGGCTTCGTCCGGGTCCGGCACGCGGCCCTGCCCTATGTGTTCTTCAGCCCGGAGTCCCTGCGCCACGCCCTCTCCCTCTCCCCTCCCCGCGCCCACGCCCGCAAGCTGGTCGCCGAGGAGGACGGCGAGATCATCGGCACCGCCCAGGTGGGCCTCGCCCATGAGAGCCCGGTGCCCGGCCAGGGCTTCCTCAATGTGTACGTGGACCCGGCGCGCACCGGCCGGGGCGCGGGCGCCCTGCTGGTGCGGACCGCCGAGGAGCATCTGGCGGCGCACGCGGCGACGCACCTGTACTCCTGGGTCCTGGACGAACCCGGCAACCGCGCGTTCGCCGAGCGCCACGGCTACCGGCCGAGCCGCTCCGCCCACTTCCTGCGCCTGGATCTGGCCGGCGCCGCGCTGCCGCCGCTCCAGGACCCGCCGCCGGGCATCGAGCTGCGCACGGCGGCCGACTTCGCGGACGACCCCCGTCCGCTGTTCGCGCTCGACGCGGCCGTCGCGGCCGACGAACCGGGCGACATCGAGGTCGAGTTCACGGACTACGGGGCCTGGGTCGCGGAGACCTGGAACCATCCCCACCTCGACCGGGAGCTGACCTCGGTCGCCGTCGCCGACGGGCGCCCCGTCGCCTTCAGCGTGGCCCACACCAACGGCGCCGGCCGCTACGGCACGGGCATGACCGGCACCGTCCGCGACCACCGCGGCCGGGGCCTGGCCAAGCTCGTCAAGAACCACTCCCTGCACCGCGCCCGCGCCGCGGGGTACACGGAGGCGTACACCGGCAACGACGCGGACAACGAGCCGATGCTGGCGATCAACAAGTGGTTCGGGTACGAGATCCGCGCGACGGAGGTGCGTCATGTCCGCGCAGTCGGCTGAACCGGGCCGCCCGGTGGAGGTCGTCCTGGTCAAGGGCGGCCGTACGAAGATCCGTTACACGGCGGAGCTGCTGTCGGACGACGGCACGCGCATCGCGGTACGCGCCCCCTGGGCCGGTGACGGGGTGCGGGACTTCGGCTTCGTCCGGTTCGAGGCGGGTGATGTCTTCACCGAGTACTACTGGCGGGACCGGTGGTACGCGGTGAAGGAGGTGCGGGCCGCGTCCGGTGCCCTGAAGGGCTGGTACTGCGATGTCACCCGCCCGGCCGTGCTGGGGGGCGGCGAGCTGGTCGTGGAGGATCTCGACCTGGACCTGTGGCGCTCCGCCGACGGCACGGACGTACGGCGGCTGGACGAGGACGAGTTCGCCGAGAGCGGTCTGGCCGAGCGGGACCCCGCGGCGGCGGCCTCCGCCGTGACCGCCCTCGACGAGCTGGAGGCGCTCGCCTCCGTCGAGGGCGGTCTGGAGTCCCTGCTGGCCTAGGGCCTGTCGTTTGGATCATGCCGCGCGTCGCGGGGTGGCCGAAACGCGACGTCGGCCCAGCCGACCTGATCCAAACGACAGGCCCTAGCGGGCCGCTCACACGGTGGCCACCACGGCGTACCGCTCGTCCTCGACCGGCCCGCCCCACAGGCGCGGGTCGTCCGAGAGCCGCTCCAGGCGGGTGTGGCCGGCGAGCGGGGCGAGGAGGGCGGTGAGGCGGTCCGCCGGGATGCCGGCCGGGGTGACCGTCCCCCAGACTCCCTCCACCAGGACGAGCCGCCCGCCGGGCCGCAGCAGGTTCCGCCAGTGCCGCAGGACCCGGGCGGGGTCGGGCAGCGCCCACAGGACATGCCGGACGAGCACGGTGTCGAAGCGCTGTTCGCCGACCGGCGGCGCCGCCGCGTCACCGAGGAGGAACACCGCGTCCCGCCCGGCGAGTTTGGCGCGGGCCCGCTCGATCATCGGCGCGGACAGATCGACCCCGGTGACCCGGTGTCCCTGTTCGGCGGCGAGCAGCGAGAGGCTCCCGGTGCCGCAGCCGAGGTCGAGGACGTCGCAGGCGCGCCCCGGGAGCCAGCCGAGCAGCCGCTCCGCCCAGGCGGCCCGGACCTCGGGGTCGCGCAGTCCGTGATCCGGTTCCTCGTCGAAGTGCGCCGCCTCGGCGTCCCAGTCGACATGCGCTGACGTCATTTCGTCACCTTTCCACCCCGTGTGCCCCAGAGTGACACCCACCACTGACGCTCGAATCGTGACACCCGCCACTGACAGAGCGAGGTTCGATGAGGAACCCTCCCGGAAAGGGTCTACCTCCGTGGGAGCACGGAACCCGGTAGCTCTGAAGGAGGCAGCCATGCGCCGCACTACTGTGCAGAAGCCCCTGAGGAAGACGGACTCCCGCCGGATCCGGGAAGAGGCGGACGAGCGCCCCGCCGGGCGCCCCGAGGTGCGAAAGGACATCGCGCGCACCTGGTGGCCGGACGGGTGAGACGGCCCTGCGGCCCGCTCAGTCGAGCCGCTTGCGGTAGTGGAGCCGGTCGTAGCCGCCGTCGGCGCGCCGCCCGACCAGCTCGTAGCCGTGTTTCGGGTAGATCTTTTGGTTCTCCCACATCAGCACGTTCGTGTAGAGCCTGACCTCGGGCAGGCCGAGCCGCCGCGCGTGGGCGTCCACGAAGTGCAGCAGCCGCCGCCCCACGCCCCTGCCGTGGGCGTCGGGGTGGACGGCGATGCTGTCGAGGAACAGATGGTCGGGGAACGCCTCGACGACCACCAGGCCCACGACGGGGTCCCCGGTGACGAACACCTTCCCCGCGGCGACCTCCGCCGCGTGGTCCGCCCGCATGGGCAGCGGTACGGCGCCGATGCGCTCGATGTAGGGCGTGTACGCCGCGTCGGTGACCCTCTGCACGGCCGTCACGTCGGCCGCCGTGGCGGGCCGGATCTCCTCGCTCGTCATACGGCCCACGGTAGCTACCTGAGCTGCGGCTCAGCGCTCCCTTAAGGCAACCCTAAAGATCGCCGAAGGCCTCGCTCAGCAGGCGTTTTCTACGGTTTCTTGGTTCCGGCACCCCCGTGACTCCGGGGCCTGACCGGCGGCTCAGGCCGGACAGGCCCCGGCGGGGACCTCCTGGTCGGCTCGGTGCGGTCAGCTCAGCGCGGACGCGCAGGTGGTGGGGGTGGCGCGGGCCGGGTCGAGCGCGTTGGCCACCTCGTGGAAGGCGATCCGGTCGAACAGGCCGATCGCCACGTGCTCGGAGAGGTCGAGCGGGCACAGGTCCTGGAGCAGGACGTTGCGCACGTCCGATCCGCTGAGGTACTGGCTGCGCCAGGGGGTCGCCACCTCGTCGTACCGGGTGGCGACGACGGTGTAGTGGACGCCGGGGACGGTGTCGCCGCCGGCGTTGAGCTTGGTGAGGAAGGCCGAGCCGGGGATCTGGTCGGCGAGGCCGGGGGTGGCGGCGGAGATGAGGTCCTCGGCGCCCGGGAAGTAGGGCAGCAGGTTGGTGAGGCCGCTGAGGGTGGCGCCGTGGTTGTCGGGGGCGAGACCGACGAGGGCGTTGACCTTGGCCGCTCCGCCGAGGAACTTCAGGTAGTAGCGGGGCATCATGCCGCCCTGGGAGTGGCCGACGAGGTCGGCCTTGGCGGCGCCGGTCGCGGAGAGCACCTTGTCTACGAAGGCGGAGAGCTGTTCGGCCGACTTGTCGATGGGGCCGAGGCCGTAGAAGACCGGGACACCCGGCAGCTGTCCGTAGTCGAGGGAGTAGACGCAGTAGCCCCGGTCCACGAGGTAGGGGGCGAGGGACAGCCAGTTGTCGATCGAGTTCCCGAGGGTGCCGTGGACCAGGACGACGGGGCGGGGGTGGGCGGCGGAGGGCTTGCAGCCGTAGTCGTTCCAGCCGCTCGACGAGGTCGCGGCGGTGGTGGAGGCGTGGGCTGCGGAGGCGGGGGCCGTGGCGGCCGCGGCTGCCAGCAGTAGTGCGGTGAGGGGTCTGAGCAGGCGCTTCCAGGGCAGCATCGGGTGATCTCCTTGCGGCTCAAGGGAGGTGCGATGGCCTTACGCCCTGTGATCCGGATCACCAGGATGCTGTTCACTCATCAAGTTACGAACGAGTAGCTGATGTGTGAAGTTACGCGTCAGTAAAAACTTCCAGTGGTAGTAAGCGGCGGCCGGGACGGCTGACAATCCGTCACCAGGCGGGCCTGATGGGGCCGTAGGGGGCGATGCGCCCCAACCGGTCGCCCAGCGCCCGGACCTCCCCCTCCCCCAGCACGTCCAGCCACCCGCCCACCACCTCCGCGGCCGCCTCCTCCGCCGCCCGGGTGCACTCCCACCCGCGCCCGGTGAGCACGATCAGCCGGGCCCGCGCGTCGCCGGGGTGCGGCCGCCGCTCGACGTACCCCTTCCGCACGAGCTCGTCCACCAGCTGGCTCGCCGCCTGCTTGGTGACCCCGAGATGGACGGCGAGGTCGGTGACCGTGGCACCCCCCGGGGCCAGCCGGGCGAAGGCGAACCCATGGGCGGGCCTGACCCCCTCGAAGCCGCGGGCGACGACCCCCTCGTGGATGCGCTGGGTCAGCTCACCGGCTGCGGCGAGCAGGGCTGCGGACAGGGCCATGGCCTCGGAGTTCTGCACGGGGGCATTGAAACACCCTTGACGGAATGGTCAAGGAGCTTGACCATATAGCCGAACGCAATAGTCAATCAGCTTGACCATGTCCGAGGGAGACACCCATGCCCGTCGTCCGTTCCTCCGAGGCCACCACCCACGAGATCCACGGCGCCCGCTTCGTCGCGTACGCCACCCCCCGCACCGGCAGCAGGGAACTGTGCGCCTGGCGCGGGGAGATTCCCGCCGGGGCGAAGGCGCCCGCGCACACCGTGAACCGGGAGGAGATCTTCCATCTGCTCGTCGGCGAGCTGATCGTCACCCTCGACGGCCGGACCGAGCGGATCTCGGCCGGGGACACCCTGATCGTCAACCCGGGGGCGACCCTGGCGGTCGAGAACCCGACCGGGCACACCGCGCTGTCGTGGGTGACCACCTCCGTCGGACTGGAGGCGGAGCTGGCCGACGGCTCGCGGATCAGCCCGCCGTGGGCCAACTGACGCGTTCGGCGCGGAGTTCCGCGCGGACCGGCTCCAGCAGCCGGCCCACCCGGTTGCGGCCGCCCTCGGCGCGGGTGTCCCACCAGTACGGGGACTCCGCGCATCCGGTGCAGACGATCGTCGCGTCGCCGGTGCCGAGCAGGATCTTCACCGGCCGGTCCTGCTGGTCCATGTCCCCGAGGACGTAGACACGCCGGTGCGGCGGAATCGTGAGGCAGGCCTCCCTGAGCAGCTCCCGGTGGGCCTAGGTCGTGTCCGCAAAGTCAGGGCAGCCAGAGTCGTAGGCAGGCGATGGTGACCAGGGCTTTGTAGTGGCGGGCGCGTTTGTCGTAACG
>NZ_JBEXXK010000108.1:0-14545 GCF_040630405.1 Streptomyces sp. NPDC005811 | reverse complement strand
GGGCGACCTCGGAGAATCATCTCCGGGTCGCCCTCGTCGTCGCGACTGGTGGCGCGGTCTCCCTATCCGAAAGCGAGGACCCCCTAAGGGTCGAACTCGAGGTACTCGCCGTCTGTGAAGGGCACCGCCTGCAGATGAACGGCGCGGTGACTGCCCTCCTTGATGCGGATCATGTGAGAAAGCCAGCGACAGTGGTGACGACGAGAGCCAGCAAAGTGAGAGTGGCCGCGAAGGTCATGCCACCACGGCTGACAGCTGCTGCCGGGCTCGCGCCCTCAGCGCGAGCCAGCAGTCCGGCCGCGAGCGCAGCAAGCAGCGCAATGATTACGGCGACGGTAATCGCCAGGATGGTGAGAACGGTGGTGTAGGGCGACGGCACGGCCGGCTCCTTGGGCTGCGTGGACGGAATGGATGCAGCGACCTTGCCGATTCGGGTGCACGTCAGGGTGCAGCCGTACGAAGATGAACACCCTTGAACACCTTGTGGGGGGACGGGCATGGAGGACGCCGAAGCGGCACAGGCGTTGACCCATTTGCGGCGCAAGCTCCGGGAGCGTCTTGGGACGGAAAGTCTGACCACGACCAGCCTGAGCAGGCGGGCACAGGTGGGAAGAACGACTGTCAGCAAGGCCTTGAACGACGGTAATGATCGGCCTACATGGCAGACGACCGCAGCCATCGCGAAGGCACTGCGCCTCCCTCCGGAGGAGATCACAGCCTTGCACGAGCTTTGGGAGCAGTCAGACCCACGAAGATCCGAAACCCCCGCGACGGCGCCGCTCGGTGTATCCGAGTCCGTGTCACCGTCGCCGTTGTGGCGGCAGCCCCGCGTGCGGCTTGCCGGGGCTGCGTGCGCACTGGTCCTGGCCGTGGCCGTCGGGGTCCCCCTGTGGTTGAGTGATTCCGGTTC
Source organism: Streptomyces sp. NPDC005811 (assembly GCF_040630405.1). Classification (NCBI taxonomy): domain Bacteria; kingdom Bacillati; phylum Actinomycetota; class Actinomycetes; order Kitasatosporales; family Streptomycetaceae; genus Streptomyces; species Streptomyces sp. NPDC005811. The sequence goes on along the minus strand of NZ_JBEXXK010000108.1, from coordinate 13,635 downwards.
GGCTCACCGCAGCCCGCCATCCGGCCAGCCCTCAGTGCTTACTTCGTCCCCTGCCTCGGGACCATTGCTGGTGACATCGAAGTGGCCGACCGTGAAGACCTGCGATGGTGCAACGTCTGTAGCCATGCCGGCTGACGGTAAACCGCTAACGGACTTCACTGCTCAGGCCCAAGACTTCCGTTCCACGGTGACAACTCAGAAGAACAAGGGGGGCACATGGGGTGAGGGGCACCTTTATGTGGATCTCAGCACGAAGGACGACACCACCGTCACCATTGACGAGATCCACCTGTCGACACGGGTCCCCGAGCGCATCAACGCGCCAGCGTGGGTGGCACTGACCCAGGGCGGCTGCGGTGATGTACAGGACAGAGTCTTCAAGCTCGATCTGGACAAACCCCGATTGGACGATCAAGGAGTCCAGGGTCCGTTACAGCCCGGCGACAAATCGGCCCGGACCAACCCGCTCGGGTCAGGATTCACTGTGAACGCCAAGGACCCGGCCATCATTCGGGTGGATGCCAAGGCCTGCCGCGGGAACTACCAGTGGAGCCTGGTCATCGACTACAGCTACAACGGCAAGCCGTTGCAGAGGGTACTGGGGCCCTTCAAGACGTTCAGCGTGCCGAACAGCGGCACGCGTGCATATGTGCCAGACCTGCGGACTGGCAAGCTCGGCGAACCGCTGCAGGAGGTAGGCAGCCCTACCGGATGCCCCGTGACGAGCTGATGATCACCCCAATACAGCCTTCAGCTCGTCTCATCCTGCCAGTTGTGACGGCGGTAGCCCTGCTGGCGTCCCTCACCGCCTGTGAAAGCCATCGAGATGGCCCGCCGGAGCATGACCGAGTCACGGCGGATACGGCATCGGGCCCACATCTGGACCTACACACGGTCGACTGGCCCAACATGACCATCCCAGGCTCTCTCTGCCGCTCGCCCGATTCCATCCGGCTCCGCGACGGCGTGGCGCTGAATGTGCCGTCGCACTTCGATGGCCCAGAACCCAATTTCCCGCAGGATGTCAGCGCCCGAACCGACCAGCTCGCCTTCGGCGATCTCACCGGCGACGGCCAGGACGAAGCAGCACTGCCTGTCCTCTGCGCAAACCACAATTCCACTGCGGCTGGCCAGACGGCCATGGGCATCATGGTTTTCGACGGCAGCAGCGGACAGCCGAAGCTGCTGACCACACTCAATAGTCAGCAGAAACGACAGGGGGAACCACCGAACTTCCTGGAAGTTCGACAGATCACGCGGAGCCGGATCGTGGCTGACGAAACCTTCTACGGTCCAGCAGATGCCAACTGCTGTCCCTCGGGACACGCCAGCGATGTGTGGCGCTACTCCAACGGAACGGTCAAGCCAATCAGGAGTGCGGTCACCGTCGCTCCCAGCAGCGGATAGTCAAGCGCGCGAAGCGCGCTGCACATCCGCCCCCAACGGCCGCGGGCGAGTCCGAACCAACTGGCCCGGGCTCGCGGACTGTTCGTGGCGCGGCTGCTACAGGCCGAACTCAAGGTGCTCGATGTCGGTGAAGCGCACCTCTTCCAGCTGGCCGGCGCGGCGGCCGCCGTCCTGGAAGTACACCTCCTTGAGCGCCTCGGCCGCGATCTCCTTGAGCTGCTGCTCGGTGGCGCCGGCCTCCTTGGCTTCGAACAGCCGGGCGGCGTAGCGGGGCGGCAGGGCGACGGTCAGGTGCCGGATGCGGTCCTGGTCCGTCGACCCGATCGGCGCGGTGTAGCCCATGCGGGCCCGGGTGTCGATGACGATGCCGCCGGTGGTCGCCGCCTTCTGCCGGGCCTGCGCCCGGATCTGTGGCTGCCAGCGGGCCTTCACCTCGCGCTCCAGGCGCGCGGCAAGGTCCGGGCGGGGCTTTTTGATCTGGTCTTTCACGTACCGCTCGACGGTGCGCTGGGAGATGCGCAGCATCTGGGCGACGGCCTTGGTGCTCTTGAGCTGCTTGACCAGGTACCGCATCTGCGCGCCCGCGCTTTTGGGTGCCGGGCGGGTGAACGCCTTTTGCACCGCGGCGTCCAGGCCGTCCCCGAACATGCTCATCGCCTGCGTACTCCCCTACTCGCCGTTGTCGACGTCGGTGACGGTGCCGTCCTTGATGTACCGGGCCAAGTTGAGCTCCGGCGCGCTGAACCGCTCCCGGACCTCTTCGCCCCACAGGACGTCCTGCGTGCCCTCGTGCTTGACCAGGCCCGGGTTGATGCCGAGCTTGAAGCCGCCGGGCAGCGGCTTGCCCTCCCGGTAGGGCAGGAAGTCCAGCGGCGAGGGCCCGTCGGCCGCGTAGACCACACAGTCGGACAGGACCGCGATCGGGTACTGCCCGGTGAACGCCGCATGCTTGACGATCTTGCGGTGCAGGTTGATCCGGGTGCGGGAGATGACCGCCGCCCGGATGTCCGGCCGCCACGTCGGGCGGGACAGCGCCCGCCACGGCTCGCCCGGACGCCAGCCCTCACCCCGGGGCCGCTCGCGCAGCTTGCCCAGACCGCCCTTCACCGTCGCCTTGACCGCCGAGACGACGATCGCCAGCTCCGGGTCGCGGCCCTTGTAGCCGTCCATCGCCGCGAGGAAGTCGGCCGGGGCCAGGTCGGCGTCGACACCGAGGTCGGCCATCGTGGCGAGGTAGGCGTCGCGCAGCCGGTTGTACCAGCCGTCCAGGTAGCGGCCGTTGTCGTACCGCACCCACGCCTCGGTCGGGCGCACCTCGTAGCCGAGCTCCACCGCGTACGCCACCGTCGGGGTCGTGTACCAGGCCGGGCCGGTCGGGCGCTCACCCTTCGGCGTGAACGGGCTCGGCAGCAGGTCGCCGTTCAGCTCCACCCACTCCTTGCCGACCTTCACCTTCGACAGGTCGACGTGGCTCAGGTCCACCAGCCAGCTGCCGGGCAGCTTCGGGTCGAAGACCGGGCTGGTGACGTGCGTGGCCGCACCGAGGCCGACGGTCAGCCCGTTCGCTCCGGCGGCGAACGCCATGTTGACGTCCAGGCCGACCAGGTGGCGGCGCAGGCATTCGTCGTCCGTCATCGGCCGCGCCCAGTCGAACGCCTCCTCGAACAGCTTCTCGCCGGGGCCGCGCACGTGGAACCGGGGCAGGTCCTTGAGGACCGGGTGACCGTCGGGAACCTCGCACGGCGGCCAGTCCATCGGGTCGATGGCGTCCTTGCCCAGCGAGCCGGGGGTCTTCTCGTCGGCCTGGCGCAGGGCGCCGGTCTCCTCATCGCGGACGGCGTAGGTCGGCGGGTGCAAGGCGGTCATCAGCTCCAGGCCGGTGACGGCGGTGGAGCCGCGCGGCGTCATCACCCTCGACGCGTAGACGCCCAGGACGCGGGCGAGTTCCGCCGGCGGAAGCTGCGCGGCGTCGCTCCAGTGCCGGGTGTCCAGCGCGTTCCACGACGGGATGCACAGCTGCACGCACTGGCGCTCCGAGCCCCTGGCCGGGCGGTAGATCCGCGCCCACGGCCCGAACCCGCGCTTCGTGAGCTGCCAGTCGGCGCGGGTCAGCTGCTTGATGACCTTGTGGCCCTCCGGGATCCGCCCCGCGTGCCGCTCCTCCTCGGTGAGGGCGACGGGCAGGCCGTAGCGCTCCAGGGCGGCCTCGGTGAGCACGATCAGCGGGTCGGCAGGCTTGCCCGGCCCGGACAGCTTCGGCTGCCCGAGCTTCGCCTCCTTCAGCGTCCAGTCGATCAGGGACGGCAGGGACTTGGCGGGCACGTCTAGGACCAGGCCGCCGACGCAATACGCGAGGACCTGGCCGTCGTCGTCGACATCGACGACGGCGAGCGGGCCGTTGACGAAGCGAGGGTCGACACCGGCCGGGATGTTCGCCGGGGCGGCCTTCCGCGCGGCCGGGCGGCGCGACGTCGTCGACGGCCGGGCGGCGCGGGCCGGACGCGATGCAGCGGCCGGAGCGGGCTCTGGGGCGGTGGCGGGCTGGGTGTTCTGTTCAGTCGTCATGGCCGCAGCCTCGGAGACCGGGCCTGTGGATACGGGCCGCACTTCCTGGGCTGGTGCGGGAGTGCCCGTGAACGTCTCCGGTACCGCACGCGCCGGGGCCCCCTCTGCCTCTGGGGCGGGGAAGCGCGCGGCGAGGTTTTCGAGCAGTCGGGCGTAGGCGGCGCGCTGCGGCGGCCGCGGCTCGGTCTTGCCAGTCTCCCAGTTCCCCACCGCCTCCCGGCGGGTTTCCAGGGCCTTCGCGATCTGGGTCTGGGTCAGCCCGGCTGCCTCGCGCAGTCGCTTGCGCTCAGCAGGTGGAGGCAGATCGTCTTGGGCGACCTGCTCCAGCAGCGCATCGACGGCGCTGAACAGCTCGTTCTCAGTGGGCAAGGGGTTCACCTCCACTCACCACCATACAGTAATCACGCATCGGATCGCGCATTGATTCGCTCATCGATCGCTCATGATGTTAGGTTGATCTCGCCTCTCAAACGCACGGAGGCAGGCAGAAGTATGAGGAGGGCCTGTTGGAGGCTTCGGTAGCTCCCGCCGTTGCAGCGCAGCTGAGCGAGGCAGAACATCAGCAGGTCCTCGCCGAGGGCTTACCGGCCTGGACCGAAGGCGCGGTCCGTCAGGACCGGCCGGTCGTCCTGCTCGTGGCCGGCCCGCCCGGGAGCGGGAAGACGACGCTGGCCGAACTGCTGCAGGCAGCCTTCGCGCGGCGCGGGGGCGCGGTCCGGATCGGAAGCGATCGCTACAAGCAGGCGCACCGGAGGTACCGGACGTACATCGAGGAGGACGTGCGGACAGCCGGGATGCTGGTGCGGCCGGATACACGCCGGTGGCAGGCGGAGGTCGAGGCGTATGCCCGGTCGGTTCCGCTGGACGCCGTGGTGGAGACCGCTCTGACGGACCCGCAGGAGATCCGGGCCGGCTCGGCCGCGTACCGGGCGGCGGGCTACCGGGTCGAACTGGTGGTGCTCGCCGTCGCCGAGGCCCTGTGCCAGCTGAGCGTTCTGGAGCGGTTCCTGGAACCGGGCGGGGACGGCGGAGGCCGGTACGTCGGCTGGGACAACCAGGACGGCTGCGCGGCCGGCCTGCTCGACACCCTTCACGTGGTGGAGGCCGAGCACCTCGTGGACCGGGTGCTGGTGGCGCGCCGCGGCCTGGAACCGCTGTACGACAACGAGCTGACCGCCGACGGGACCTGGTCACGGCCGGCGGCCGCGGCCGCCACGGTCCGAGCCGAGTGGCGACGTCCCTGGGACGCGCCCCGGTCCCGCGTCTTCCGGCGTGACCTGGTCCGCGCGGAAGTACAGGTCCACGACGGGCGGCTGCCCGCGGACCGGCGCCTTGCCGTCTCCCGCGACGCAGAGCGGGCCGCGGCCGCGGCCGAGCCGGTCCGCCGGATCGCTCACCCGCTGCCCGGACCGCCCGGCACCGGCTACCACCGCCTCAGCACGACCGAGCACCGCTGGGCTTTCGACGAGCTGATCGCCCCCTCGCACCTGGACCGGGCCCTGCGCCGGGCTACCGCGCACCCGGACCCGGTCGTGGTCTACCTGGTGGGCGAGCCGGGTGCCCGGCAGCTGGAGGCGCGGCGGATGCTGCGCCGGGCGATGCGGCCGGGCACCGTCGTGCTGGACCCCGATCTGCTGCGCGGCACCCACCCGGACCACTTCCAGCTCGTCAACGACCTCCCGAGGATGGCCGACGAGCTGGTCAGGCCGGATGCCGAGGACTGGCAGGCCGAAGCCGAGGCGTATGTCCGCGAACGACGCGGCGACCTGCTCATCGAGGCCGACTTCACCAGTGCCGCCGACTTCGCCCTCAGTACGGCCCGGTTCGCCCGCGCCGGCTACCGGATCGAGGTGGTGGTCCTGGCAGGGCGGGCCGCCGACAGCCGGCAGCGCACCCTCGTCGACCACGCCCGCGCTCTGGAGCTGGACGTGGTCACCGCGTTTCCCTCTCCGGCCGTGCACGCGCGGGCCTGCCGGGTCGTCGCCGACGTGGTGGCGGCCGCAGTCGCCGACCCGCGCATCAGTGCGGTGCGGGTGATCGACGGTGACCACCGGGCGCTGGGCCGCGACCACACCGCAGCCTGGGCTCTGACCGCAGCCCGGCACCGTCCCTACACCCCCGGGGAGGCTGCCCGCTTCCACTGCGTCCAGCGGGCACTGCACCAGGTCCTGCCCCGGCTACGGAAGGAGATCACCGGCATCACGGCGCAGGCGCAGCCTCTGATGCCCGCCCCGTGGCAGGCACGGCCGGTGGAGCACCGGCCGCTCCCCGACCGCCTGCCTCTGCCCGCGGCCGGCTGGGTCAGTCGCCGCTGAGTTCCCTGAGCCGGGCGGCGTAGGCGAGGGCGATCTGCACCGTCTCGTCCGCGCCGGCGTCCTCCAGCCGGTCCAGGTCGTCCAGGGCCTGGTCCCGGGCTGCCCGCAGCCCGTCGGCCGCCTCTGCGTCCAGGCCGCTGTCGCGGGCCTCGGTGAGGCGGGCGTTGTACCAGCGGATCACCTCCTTCACCGCGCGCTCGGCCTGGGCCGCGTCTCCCCCGGCCTGGTGCAGGGGCTGCTGGGAGGGGTCTTCAGGGCTGGCAGAGCTGGACACGGCGATACCACCTTGGTCGATCCGACGTACGTGACCAGCCAATTCTCTGTGAGGAACCGTCACCATAGGTGCGGCGGGCATAGGTTGATCCGTAAGACGATCATCAGGGGGAGCCGTGGCGGGACGGGATCTGCGGGCGCTGTTCAGCACCAACGACCGGCAGCTGGAGGTCGGTGAGGCGTTCACCAACCGCCAGGGCCAGTGGCAGATCGTCCAGGCCGCGCTCGGCGAGCACCTGGCCCGCGTCACGGCCCCCGGGTTCGATGTCGAGGACCTGGAGGCGCCGCGCACCAACATCCTCGCCTTCCACGGGGTCGGCGGCATCGGCAAGTCGACGCTGTCGCGCACGCTGGAGTCGGCACTCGCCGGCGCGGAAGGCCGTCCCGCCCGGTGGGGCGAGGCCGCCTGGCCCGCCCGCCCGGCGCTGCTCCCGGTCCGGATCGACCTCGCCCGCGCGGCCGGCACCGACTTCGAGCGGGTCATCCTCACCCTCCGCCTCGCCCTGGCCGCCCGCATCGGCAAGCCGCTGCCCGCCTTCGACATCGCGCTGCGCCGCTACTGGGAACACCAGCACCCGGGCGAGCCGCTGGAGGACTACCTCAGCAGCGGCGGCCTGGCCGCCCGCTTCGGCCGGGCACTGCCGCAGCAGATGCAGTCCGCGCTCAGTGACGTCGCCCAGGCCCTGCTCCTGCCCGGCACCGTCGGCACCGCGATCGGCCAGCTCACCGGCGCCCTGACCACCGCCCTGCGCGAACGGCGCCAGACGGTCCGGGCCCTGGCCCGCTGTACACGCCTGGCCGACCTCCTGGACGCCGATCCCGACATCGACGCGCTCTCCTACTACCCGCACCTGCTCGCCTGGGAGCTCGCCCAGCTCCCCGCCGACCGGGCGGTCGTGCCGGTGGTGCTGCTCGACACCTTCGAGGACACCGGCACCCGCACCCACCGCGACCTCGAACGCCTGCTGCAGCGTCTGGTGTGGCTGATGCCAAACGCGTTCTTCATCGTCACCGGCCGCAGCCGTCTGCAGTGGGCCGAGGCGGCGGTGGAGGGTCAGCTCGACTACACCGGTCCCACCGCCTGGCCGGGCCTGGCCGGACAGACCGTCCCCGGCCCCCGCCCCGCCGCCAGCCCGACCGCCGCACCGGCGTCGCGGCAGGTCCTGATCGGCGACTTCAGCGCGGAAGACTGCACCGACTACCTCGACCGCCGCCTGGTCCGCAACGGCCGGCCCCTCATCGGCGCCGGCCTGCGCGCCGTCATCGCCGAACGTTCCCACGGCCTGCCCCTGTACCTTGACCTCGCCGTGCTCCGCTACCTCGAGCTCAGCCGCACCGGCCGTACCCCCACGGCCGCGGACTTCGACGCCGACTTCCCCGCGCTGCTCACCCGCACGCTCGCCGACCTCACCCCCGACGAACGCCACCTCCTGCGCGCCGTCACCCTGCTGGACGCCTTCGACCTCCCCCTGGCCACCGCCGCCGCGGGACTGCCCCACCTGTCCGCGGCCGCCCGGCTCGTGGAGCGGCCCTTCGTGAAGCACGACGCCTTCGCCCTGTGGCCCTACCACCTGCACGCCCTCATCCGCTCCACCCTGCGCACCGCCGACGACGCCACCGACGACCGCTGGACCGACACCGACTGGACCAGGGCCGCCGACCGCGCGCTGGCCGCGCTCGGCGCGCAGTGGCAGGCCGGCAGCGGCCTGGACCGGCGCCTGCTGACCGGCTGCCTCCGCCAGGGACTCGCCCTCGCCCGCGACCACCGGCTCGAGCTGGGCTGGCTCACCGACGCCGCCTGGGCCTACACCGACGACTACGTCTGGGAACCCCTCCCCCTGCCCGCGCGGGACGGCGGTGATGACGCACTGACCACCGCCGCGGACGCCCTGGCGGAACTCCTCTCCGCCCTCGCCCGCCGCCAGCACGAACACCGTGCCACGACCGTCACCCGGCTCACCGGCGTCCTCGACACCGGTCTGCTGCCCGACGAACTCGCCGACATGGCCACCTACTACCGGGCCAAGGCCCTCCGCGACCTCGGACACCACGAAGCCTCCCGCGACGGCATGCGCCAGGTCGCCGACCGCGGAGGCCGCCTCGCCCCTGACGCCGCCCGCGGACTCGCCCACCTCGCCCGCGGCGCCGGCGACTTCCCCACCGCGGCTGGCACGGCCCGCACCCTCGGCTGGCCAGGCCGCGGCCAGCGCGTCCTCGGCGACATCCACTTCGCCCACGGCGACATGACCCGGGCAGCCGCCTACTTCACCGCCGCCCGCACCGAAGCCGAAGACCACGGCAACCTCGGCGAGCAGGCCATCGCCCAGGCCAACCTCGCCCTCGTCACCGCCTTCACCGATCCCGCCCGGGCCGACGACGAGATCGCCCTCGCCGCGCAGTTCCTGACCGGACTCGACCAGCGCGCCACCTCCCTCACCGCCCAGACCGCCGCCATCGCCCGCGACGCCGGCACCCCCGCCGGCCCCGAACCGGCCCGCGCCCTGCGCGCGGCGATCCACGAGGCCGGAATCACCGCCGCACACACCGTCCTCGAACTCGCCCTCGTGTTCCACCACACCGTCCGCGGCGAGCAGGATGACGTCCAGGCCGCCATCGACCGGCTGCACGCCCTCACCGAAAGCGGCGACCACGGCTACTACCGGGACATCGCGCACTGCCTGGCCGGCCTCCCCCTTCCCGCCTCCACCACGGTCTGGCTCGACGGCCCCGAGGAAGTCCGCGCCCGCTGGCACCAGCTCGTCCAGGACCGCCGAACCCACCTCGGCATCACTGAGTAGCGCTGGCGCTGGACCATACCGCAGGCCCGCAGGGCCGAATGTGCACACTTCTGTAAGGTGGTGTGCATGACGGAGACGACCTACTCGATCGTGGAAGCCCGCGCCCGCCTGGGCGCCATCGCGCGCGAGGTCAGCGCCACCCGGGAACCTGTCGCCATCACCGACCACGGGCACACCGTCGCCATACTGGTCAGCCCCGCCGACGCCCTGGAACTACAGGAACTGCGCGCGCTGGCCGCCTACCGCGCCCGCCAGGCCCGCGGCGAGAACGCCGGCGTCTCCCACGACGAGGCGTACCGCCGCGTGTTCGGCGGAGCTGAGGCGTGAGCTACGAGATCATCTGGGAGCCCGAGGCCCTCACCCAGGCGGAGCGGTTCGCCAAGGACGACCCCGACGGGGTACGGCAGGTGTTCACCGCCGTCGACCACCTCGCCGACAACCCCCGTCCCGACGGCGCGTTCGGCAGCGCCGACCTGCTGCGCATCCACGTCGGCACCTACCGCGTGATGTACGAGATCAGCGACCGGCAGATCCGCGTCACCGTCATCCACCTCGGACGCGTGCGCTGACCGCACCCCGTACACGCACCAAGCCGGTCCTCCGGCCCCGGCTTGGACGCCTCCGGCCCCGGCCGGACCCGGACGTAGGCCACAGACGACGCGTTGCCGCAGGAACCCGTCGGGATACCGTGCTGCACATGGCCAACGCCCCGACACCCCACAACCTCACGGCGCTCCTGCTGGTGGGCGGCGTTGGCCTGCTCGGGCATGAGGTCGGCGAAGGCGGTGCGGACGGTGCCCCGGCAGCCGCCGTTCTCGCGGGCCAGGCGGCGATGGACCGGGGAGTAACTCGGGGATGGCCTCATCACGCTGGGCCAGGTGGCTTGTTTGATGTGTGGTTCAAAAGGCGGAGCCCAAGCTGGCTGGGACTGTGTAGTGCGGTGTTTCGCAGCCGGACGGTGATGATCAGGCCAGCTTCACGCAGGACGGTGGCGTGTTCGCTGGCACTGGAAGGGGCCAGCCCAGCGAAGCTCGCCAGTTCCCGCGTTGAGCAGCCGGAGTGCTCGGCAATCGCGGTGAGTACGGCAGCTCGTGTGTGTCCAAGTAGCGCGGCAACCGGATTTCCCTGTGCGAGCGCTCCTTTAGGAGCAAAAGCGATCAACTGATGGAGCGGCTGGTCATGACTGGCTGGGTAGGTGACGGCAGGCTGGGGCTCCGCGTCGTAGTAGATATTAGGTGCCGTAAGCATCATTGACGGCACGAGCAGAAGGCCTCGGCCTTCCAGATGCAGGTTGTACTCGTTTCTGTCCCCGGGCGTAGAAATCTCCAATACCGGAGCATGCCAGCGCATGCGCTGTGGATTCGCCTGGCTCAGCAACTGTTCGACGCCACCGTGCAACACATGCTGCATCCGCACCGACCGGTCGGCCGTGAGGACGTTGGCCATCTCTGGCCTGTAGGGAGCGAGAAGGATCTCGTAAAGAGCATTGAGACCGTCGCAAAGATCACTGAGAAAGGCAGGTTCGGTGAGCCGGCGTGTGAGAAACGGGACTCCCGTAGCGCTGCCGTGAGGGAGGATTGTGTCCAGCGCCGTCTGAATCTCTCTGATGGGTGTGGCGCGTACTTGCTCGATGAGTTCCGCCGGTGAACCAGTCTGTGGTGCGCCAATGAAAGTCGGCGACCATCCAACGCGCGGGATGAAGCTCAGGGCCAGGCGTGCTGAAGCAGACAGTTGCCTAAGTGACTGCTGGCGCCAAACACTCAGACGAGCCGATGGCTTCTTATCCTGCAAGGCCCTTGCAGCCGACTTCAACTCCACGAGTGACATTGGTGCTTCAGCCACCCTCGTGCGCGCTATGTCCTCGGCTGTGAAGTGGATACGAAAGACCATGGGATCCCTCCGGCGGAGTGTTGCACACTCCCGATGATCTTTCCGTTTTGTCGTTGTTCGGACTAGGTCGAATCAGGTCGCGGCTCCAACCATCAGCGGGCCAGTCTGGACGTTGCCGGACGGTCGTGACGTCACCGGGGGGAAGCAACGGCCGTCCGGCATCCCCGTCCTGCAGCATCACGATGGCCCGGATTCCAGACTTCCCGAAGGTTTCCGGCAGGCCTCCCCGACATGGTGAGAACACAGCATCTCACTCGACATGAACGGAGACATCACCGTGCGCATGCGCATACTCATCGCAGGCGTCGCCGCTGGCGCCGCGCTCCTCACCAGCGGATTCACCGCCCCTGCTCAGGCGTCCGGAACCGCGCAGGACCAGAACCGGGCCGTGGCAGACGAAGGCTGGACGTACGCACTCAGGGCAGGCGATCCGGTCAGGGACAGCTACAAGTCGTCCGCCACCGTGCTCTGGCGCACGGAGAAGTACGGGCAGGCCCTCCACTACTACAAGACCAAGGTCAACTCGGCTGGCAACCTCTGGTACCAGCTCGACGACCCCGACTGGGGCTGGATCTACTGCGGAAACGTCGCGGCACCCTGCTGAGCCGCCGGTCATCCCGGAGCTCCTAGAGCCAGGAGCTCCGGTCTCCGGACCGTCGGCTGGGACCGTTCTCGCGGCCACCGCGGTGGCGGAGACCTGACGTAATGCGCGACGAGTACGCCAAGCGCCCCTCCCATCGGCACAAAGGCCGCCACCCTCGGCATGGGGGTTGGCGGCCTCCGTCAGTCGCAGGCCACCCGGCTGAGGATCATGAGGATCGCCTCCTCATACCCTGCAATCACTCCAAAGAGTGACCACACGACCAGGCCCGATGGTAAGGACAAGCTGACGGGCGCCCCTCCCCTCACAGCGGTGTGCGTGAGGAGCAGGTCCTCGCCCAGCTCGCCGACCGCGCCCAGCTGAACGACGACGGCACCCTGTCCGTCGCCCCTTTCGCTCCGTGAGCATGAACTGCTGCTGGCAGCTGACCGCTGAGGAACTCGCCGCGCTGGTGTCTCTTGGGATGGAGTGGGCGGCGTAGTTTCTGCTTACCGAGTGTTTCCGGATTCGGTTGCGGAGGACTCGTACGGAGCAGTCCAACACGCCAATAAAGGGCTGGTCACCGATATTTGTTAAGGAAGGTGGTACGGCCGCTTCTCTTCCGCCGTCGTGGATGCCGTGCGTCATGTGATCGGCGGTACGCACTGATGGCCGATTAGTCTGCTCGGAATGAGCCGTTCTCCGGGTGGATACCCTATGCCGGAACCCCGGCCCAATTACGGCGGGCCGGGGTTCTGATCTTGCAAGGAGTGCTTGTCTCTGCTGTCAGGCCACGCGGAAGCTGCCCACGATGACGCCCGGGAGCCCGTCGAACGCTACCGGCGGTGCGGGGACTGCGTTGGTGGTGCTGCCCGGGCCGACCACGGCGGCGGGAGCACCCGAGTCACAGGTGATCCCGTTGTAGAACTGGACGGTCTTCCTGCTGTTGTTGCGGATGTTGAAGCTGGTCGCGCCGGCTGCCGGGTTGGCCACGTTGATGACGGCGATGCAGGAGCCGGGGTCTGCCGGGTAGGAGCGTTCGTTGATCTGGATCCGGCCGTCGTCGTCCCTGGCGTTGTCCCGGTTGTAGCCGTAGCTGTCGTTGCTGTCACCGCCGAGCGGGGCGCTGGCGGGCGCGGCCTCGTGGACGGCGGGGGCGGCGGGGGTGGACCGGGGCGAGGCTTCCGGGACGGCGTTGGCGTAGGTGACACCGGTGACGGCCGCGGCCGCCACCCCCGCTGAAACAGCGATCACCGCGATGGTGCGAGCACGCATGACGTTCTCCTTTCCTTTCGGGGTCGGCAGATCAGCCGACCGAGGATGAACGTAATGAGGCCCGTTTCCTGGCGCCATCTCGGAATTCTGAGAATGCCTGGTGGAACGAACCTGACTGGGTGTATGGAAACGCACCTCATTGAGCGACATAGACATGCTCTGACGTGCCGTCAAAAATGTGCTGAGCCTGATCACTTCGATTGGCATAACCACCCGAGCGGGGTTTTCTTGACAACCTGTCACTCCCTTGGGTGCAACCCCTGCCGCCCGAGACAGTCGAACCCCTGAGTGTCGGGCTGGCCGGCGCCCTGTGGGCGCGCAGGCCTGTGCTCATGGGTGTTCCGCCGCGTTGGCTCTGCCCACGGGGATAGGGTGCCGATGTCGGCGGCGCTCTGTCTGGAGAGGGTCTCCGTGCGGTTGAGAGGGGCGGGGGGGGGGGGGGGGGCCCCCCCCCCCCCCGGGCCCCCCCCCCCCCCCCCGGCGCCCCCCCCCCCCCCCACCACCCCACCCCCCCCCCCAACCCGGGGGTGAG
>NZ_JBEXXK010000107.1:0-14840 GCF_040630405.1 Streptomyces sp. NPDC005811 | reverse complement strand
ACGGCTCGATCACCGCCCACGACTCATCAGTCAGCTCATGACGACGCACCACGAACGGACCAACGACGCCGACACTTTGCGGACACGACCTAGGCGTTCGGGTGACGCCGGGCGGGCCACGAGTCGGTGTCGGTCACGACATGACCATGTTCCTCGGCAACCACCGGACCGCGCCCCGAGGCCGGAGGCCGTCGTGGTGTTCCAGGGCTTGTCGGGCGCCCTGGAGTCTGATTGGGTTCGGCGCGCCGGATACGCGAGGGACGCGGCGGGCGGGAGGGACCAGACACCGTGCAGCCCATGGCGCAGCAGGACATTCGCGGGCCGCTCCCCGAAGGGCTCGCACGGGCGGTCCGTGAGACCGCCGCCGACATCGCGGCGCTGTTGAGCAGCGCCTCCGACATGACCGCTCCTGTACCCGATTCGGAGTGGACGGTCGGCGAGGCGGCCGCTCATCTGGCACTGGCCAACGAGCTGATGGCCGACCTCGCAGCCGGGCAGGAACGCCCTTACGGGGACGGTACGCCGCAGAGTCTGGCCGCCGCCAACGCACATGCCCTCGCCCGCTTCGGGCAGCGCGGTGCGCAGCCGCTGGCGTCGATGATCACAGCGCAGGCCGACGTGTTCCTCGGCGCAGTGGAGCGGGCCGCGACGCCGGAGAGCACCACTGACCCGGTGCTCGTGTCGCCCCTGGGTCCGATGGACCGGCACGTTCTCGCGTCCTACCTGCTGACGCACATGCTGGGCCACGGCTACGACCTCGCCCGTGCACTGAAGCGCCCGCACATGATCGACCGCACCCGGGTCGGGCTGTGCATGCCGTTCATGCTCGCGGTCATGCCGCGCGTCGTCGACACCTCCGCCGCCGCCGATCTGTCCGTCCGCTACGCCATCCGCCTCCGGGGCGGCACGGCGTTCGGCGTCTGCCTGCGCGACGCCGGCGTGCACGTGTCCCCGACACCGCCGGAACGTCCGGACTGCACCATCCTGATCGAACCCGTGGCCTTCCTCCTCATCGCGCTGGGCCGGCTCCATCCGTGGCGGGCCATCGGGCAGGGGCAGGTCTTCGCCTGGGGGCGCAAACCCTGGCTCGCGCCGCGCTTCCCGACCCTGTTCACCGCACCCTGATCGGGCCGTGGCGCTCTTCGGAGGTGCTGCCCGGTTCGGCGCTGCAGGGGCTCAGGTCGTGCACGGTCCGGTGAGGCACGGGCAGGTCCGGAGACTGGTGGGCCGGCTCCAGGAGGCCGACCTCGGGAACAGGTGGTGCCCGCCGGGCTTCCGCTCGTCGTGCACGTGCTTGCGCCGGGCACGTTCCTGATGGGCACCACCGAGCTCGTCGTGGTCGGCCTCCTGCCCGAGATCGTGGGAGACGCGATCCCCACCACCGCCCTCGCCCTGAACCACTGCCGCCGAGCTGCGCCGACCGGGCACGCCGATCAGGCTTGAGGAGACCGGCCAGGGCGCGCCCTCGCCCATGAACCACCGACCAGCACCCTGCGCACCGCACGATCACCGCACTGGAGAGCACCTCATGCGCGCAACCCTCATGTACGGCGCAGGCGACGTCCGCGTCGAGAACGTCCCGGACTCGGTGGTCAAGCACCCGACCGACGCCCTGGTCCGGATCACCGCGTCCTGCGTCTGCGGCAGCGACCTGCATCCCTACGGTTCGATGAAGCCCGAGGACGGTCCCGCCCGTATGGGGCACGAGTTCATCGGCATCGTCGAGGACACCGGCTCGCAGGTGGCCACCGTCCGGCGCGGTGACCTGGTCGTCGCCCCGTTCGCGATCTCCGACAACACCTGTGCGTTCTGCCGCGAGGGCCTGCACACGTCCTGCGCCCATCCGCAGGCCGGCTTCTGGGACGGCGAGGCGGAAGAGGGCGGTCAGGCCGAGGCGGTCCGCGTGCCGCTCGCCGACGGAACCCTGGTCAGGCTGCCCGTCGCGGCGGACTCCGCCCTCATCCCGTCCCTGCTGACCCTCTCGGACGTGTTCGGCACCGGCTACCACGCCGCCGTGGCGGGCGGTGTCGACGAACGCACCAGCGTCACCGTGATCGGCGACGGTGCGGTCGGCCTGCTGGCGGTCCTCTCGGCCAAGCGGCTCGGCGCGGAGCGGATCATCCTGATGGGCCGCCACCGTGCCCGCACCGGGCTGGGCCGCGAGTTCGGTGCCACCGACGTCGTCTCCGCCCGCGGCGAGGAAGGCATCGAGGCCGTCCGCGAGCTGACCGGCGGGCACGGCACGCACGTGGTCCTGGAAGCGGTCGGCCACATGCCCGCCTACGAACAGGCCCTCGGCGTCGTCCGCCCCGGCGGCGTGATCAGCCGCGTCGGAGTGCCCCAGTACGAGACCGCGCCCATCGGCTTCGGCAGCCTCTTCCGCCACAACATCCGCCTCGCCGGTGGGCCCGCGCCCGTCCGCGCCTACATCGAGGAACTGATGCCCGACATCCTCGACGGCACCATCGAGCCGGGGAAGGTGTTCGACGCCACCACCGGCCTCGACGGTGTCCCGGCCGGATACCGGAACATGGCTGACCGTACGAGCCTGAAGGTCCTCATCACTCCCTGACCGGAGCACGCTGGCAGTTGGGACGGCCGGTCGCCCGGGGGCCGCTCACCGCGTCGTCGCACTCAGCCCTGGGCCCGGGCAGAGCGAGCCGACGGGCCGCCGAGCAGCCCGGGGGAGGCGGCGAGCACCTCCCGCAGCACGGCGGTCGCCCGCTCGACGAGCTCCGCCGGGACATCCTGGAAAAGCGCCTCGTGAGCCGCCGCGTTGACCAGGACCGCGCGCTCGGCGAGCGCGATGCCGTCAGGCGTCAGCTTGAGCCAGGTGCTGCGGGCGTCTTCCGGGTCGCTCTCCCGCTCCATGAGATCGCGGCCCACCAGACGGTGGGTGACGTTGGTGGTGCCGCCGGTGGAGAGCATCAGCGAGCGGGCGAGCTGGTTCGGCTTCATACGGTACGGGGCGCCGGAGCGGCGCAGCGCCACCAGTATGTCGAACTCCGCCGGGGTCAGCCCGAGCCCGGTCAGCTCACGCCGCATCACACCGTCCAGCGTGCTCGACAGGAACATGATCCGCTTGGTCAGTTCCGAGGAGGCGTGCTCGACCTCGGGCAGCTCGGCGCGCCAAGAGTCCATCCACGCGTCCACGGGATCCGGTGTCGTCGTCACGTGTTGCATCGTAGGTCACTATCGATATAGCTTTCCAAATAGCTTTTTAGAAAGCTTTTGACCTAGAGAGATCTAGAGAGACCTAGAGAGGTGGGCATCGTCATGCCCGGCACCCGCATACTGATCCGCAACGGCCAGGTCATCGACACCGAGCCCGAGCCGGTCGTCCTCCCGCACACCGACGTCCTGATCGAGGACGGCCGGATCGCCGCCGTCGGCGCCGGTCTGCTGTCGGACGGCGCCACCGTCGTCGACGCCACCGACCGGATCGTGCTCCCGGGCTTCGTGGACACCCACCGGCACGTGTGGCAGTCGGCGCTGCGCGGCGCGGCCGTGGACGTCGACCTCGGCGCGTACCTCGGCATCCTGGCGCGGTACGGCCCCAAGTTCGGCCCGCAGGACGTGTACACCGCGACCCTCGCCGGCGCGCTGGAGTGTCTCGACTCCGGCATCACGACCCAGCTGGACTACTCGCACATCTCCTACTCTCCGGAGCACGCGGACGCCGCCATCGACGCCCTGGGCGCGGCGGGCCTGCGCGCGGTCTACGGCTACGGCACGCCGGTCACCGGCGGCGGCAGCCTCGACGACGTCCGCCGGATCCGCGGCGAGCGCCTCGCGGACGACCAGGCGCGCGTCACGATGGCCTACGCTCCGCTCGGCCCCTCGTTCGCCCCGGTGGAGGTGGTGGCGGGCGAATGGCAGGTCGCCGACGCACTGGACCTGCGCGTGACCTTCCACGTCGCCGCCACCCCCGTCAGCCCCCGGCCGATCTCCGCCCTGCGCGAGGCCGGTCTGCTGCGCGAGAAGATCCTCTACGTCCACGGCAACACGCTCGCCGACGACGAGCTGAACCTGATCGCCGACTCCGGTGCCACCGCCTCGGCCGCCCCCGGCGCGGAGGCGATGCTGGGCAACAACTCCCCGGTGGCCGGCCGCCTCAGGCGCCTCGGGGTCACCACCGGCCTCGGCGTCGACGCCGTCACCTCGGCCCCCGGTGACATGTTCTCCCTGATGCGGGCCACGCTGCTGGCCGGCCAGATCGCCGACGACGCGCGGATGACCTGCGCGGACGTCCTGAAGATGGCGACTCTCGACGGTGCCGCCGCGCTCGGCCTGGCCGACCGCACCGGCTCACTGCGCCCCGGCAAGCACGCCGACGTCGTCCTGTTGCGTCTGGACGACATCAACATGCTGTCGGCCGAGCGCGACCCCATCGCGGCCGTCGTCACGGCGGCCCACCCCCACAACGTGGACACGGTCCTGGTGGCCGGACAGGTCGTGAAGAGCGGCGGCCGCCTGGTCCACGCCGACCTCGGCCGCGTCACCCGGGAGCTGCGGGAGACCGCGCGCAAGGTCGCCGGCCGCTGACACCATCGAGGCCTCCTTCATCACCGGCCAGGTCCACCTCGTGGACGGCGGCCTGATCCGCCGCTGACCGCGGTACGCGGGCGCGGCGACTCGTCGTCCGCCGGACGTACAGCTGCGGGGGAAGACGCCGTGGCGGATGCTGTAAGGGACGGCCGCGCCGGCGAAGGAGGTCTTGAGGTCACCCTCCACGAGCTGGACCAGGCCGGGCGCGACACCCCGGTCGAGGCGAGAGGCGCCCGGCCGCGTACCCGCCGCCGCGGTGCGCCGCGCGAGGAGCCCGTGCCGGAGCCCGCGTACGGGGACGCAGGCGCAGGCACAGACGGCTGGGAAAGGGCCGGTGAGCAATGGCGGAGGACTGGGGGACCGCGCTGGCCCGGTTGTTGGAGCGCTCGCACACCGCCTCCCCGCTGCGGATATCGCAACTGGTGGACGAGGCCGCCCGTTCGATGGGGATGGCGTCGGCGGACGTCTACCTGGCGGACGTGCAGGAGGACCAGTTGGTGCCGCTGCCCGGCACCAGGGGCCACGACCGCCCGGCCGACGCGCTGGCGATCGAGGGAACGGTGGCCGGATGGGCCTATCGGACCATGTCGCTGCGGCTGTCGCGGCGCAGGCCGCTGGCGGTGTGGCTGCCTCTGGTCGACGGCATCGCCAGGATCGGCGTGCTGCACGTCACCGCCGACCAGCTCACCCCGGCCCTGCTGGACGGCGCCACCCAACTGGCCGCGGTGACCGCGCTGACCGTCGTCTCCAAAAGCGGATTCAGCGACCTGTTCAGCCGCACCGTGCGCAGTCGCCCGATGACGACCGCTGCGGAGATGGTCTGGGCGTTCCTGCCCCCGCGCACCCTGGGCACCGACAAGGTCACCTCCAGTGCCGCGTTGGAGCCCGCCTACGAGATCGGCGGGGACGCCTTCGACCACGGCCTGGACGACGGACGCCTGCACCTCACCGTGGTCGACGCGATGGGCCACGACCTGGCCGCGGGGCTGGCCTCCGCCGTGGCGCTGGGCGGCTGCCGATCCACCCGCCGCGCCGGCGGCACCTTGGCCGACATCACCGATCGAATCGACGAAGACCTGCACCGATGGCTGCCCGGCGGCCTGCTCACCGGCGTCTTCGCACACCTGGAGCTCGACACCGGGCAACTGGCCTGGATCAACGCCGGCCACCCGCCTCCGCTCCTCATCCGTGGCCACCGCGTGGTACCGGCGGCACTGGAGGCCAAGGGCGAGCTGCCGCTCGGCCTCGGCCCGGGCTACCAGCCCTCCCGAACCGTGCACCGGGCCCAGCTGGAACCCGGCGACCGCGTCCTGATCCACACCGACGGTGTCACCGAGGCCCGCTCCGGCATCGGGACGCGTTTCGGTGAGGACCAGCTCGTCGACTTCGTCACCCGTGCGCTCGCCGCAGGCGAACCCGCCCCCGAAGCGCTGCGCCGCCTGATCCACGCCATCCTCGACCACCATCACGGCCGGCTGCAGGACGATGCCACCATCGTCCTTGCCGAATGGCACCCGGACACCGACGACACCCGTCGCCGGGAATCCGCCGGTACGAAGGCGCGAAGGGACCCCTCGACGGGGGCATCCGGCTGAACCCGACGTGTTCCGGGCGCGCCCGAGCGGCGCAGGTCGTCGTCCGCTGCCGGTGATCGAGGTGCCGCCGCCGGGCGGACTCGACGACATCGCCTCCGCCCGGGCCGCGAGCGGTTCTCCACCGTCATCGCGAGGCAGGCCCCACCGGCACCTGGCGCCGTTCGCCCCGGCGGCCGGCCCCGGCTCCGCGCCGTTCACGCCGCAGGCGTCGGCGCTTCCGCCGGGCCTGCGATCAGCTGCCCCATGGCCCGCTCGGCAAGCGTCCGCTCATGGAGGCGGCGGGCGGATTCGAGGAGCCGGATGCTGTCGGGGCCCCACATGCGGCGCAGCACGTAACGCTCGTAGGGACCCTGCTGCATCAGCCAGGCGACGGGGAGGAAGAGCTTCGCGGCCAGGACGGCCGCCTTGTCCCTGCGCGGGGACAGGCCCATCGACGTCCGCATCTTCGCGGGGAGGGCGCCCATGACGGGGAGTTCGACGAGCGAAGTCTGCAGGGCGTAGGGGATCGCCGCGCGCAGGTGGGAGATGTGGAAGTTCTTCACCACCGTCCTCATCACCAGCTTGAACCAGTCCTCGCCGGTGTCGGGGATCGTGTAGACCGTCTTGCTCGGCTCGAAGAGGTCGGCGTACTTCTCGTACAGGGCGCCCAGTTCGGCCATCGTCGTCGGGATGTCCTCCTCGGGTGCGCCGACGAGCCTGAGGTACGCCCCGGTCTCGGCGATGAACTGGTCGCGCTGCGCGGGGGAGAGGCGGTGCGGGAGCCTGCCGTCGCGGAAGGCGAAGGCCTCGTAGACGCGCAGCATGGGGTGCATCTCGGTGAGCGCCGCCCACATGGCGTCGCGGGGCTCGCTCGCGTCGTAGCCGCCGAGTTCGGGCCGGGCGGTGTCGATGACGTCGCCGACGACCTTCTTGTGGATGGTGTGCAGGTGCTTGGCCATCAGCCGGGCGGTCTTGGAGTCGCCGAGCCACATGGGCGCGTGCATGCCCGAGTTGCGGGACAGCCGGTCGAAGACGTCCATCATGGTGAGTGTGCCTTCGCGGGCCTTGCGGGACATGGGGTCGCGGTCGCGCAGGCCCGCGTTGACCGGGTTGTAGCCCTTGATCTGTACGACGCTCTGGGCGGCGTTGAGGAACACGATGGTCGCGGGGTGGAGCAGGACCTCCCAGGCGACGCTGCCGGGGCCGAAGAGGCCGTGGTCCGGAGTGCTGTCCTCGTTGAGCGACCCGCCCGCGGGAGTCGGCTCGCCGAAGCGTCGCCAGCGCCTCTCGGTACCGAGCAGATCCTCCCTGGTGATCTTCACCTTGGCCGGCTTCCTGCCACGGCCTGCGGCGACAGTGCTCATCACGATCTCCCTCGATCGACTCACTCCCGGTTTAATTCCCGCCCGGGAATTAAATGTGGCAGCAAGCTATGCTCGGGGATGCGCCGCGTCAACCCTTGTCGGGCAAGAGGGGTAAAAGGTCATGAGTGTCACGGAAGGGGCAACGCCGTCCGGCGTCCGCAGGACCCGGGGACGCCGGGCGGGCATCAGCCTGCCGCGCATCATCGAGGCGGCCCGTTCCCTGGACGCCGGCGCCGTCACCATGCAGGCCGTCGCCGACAAGCTCGGCGTCGACCGCAAGGCGGTCAACCACCACGTCAGCGACCGGGACTCGCTGCTGCGGCTGCTGGCCCTCGACTCGCTCTCCCGGAGTTCGCGGACGGTCGAGATCCCCGGGGAGGCCTCCTGGCAGGAGGCGTGCCGGATCTACGCCGAGGCCTTCACCGAGAGTCTGATCGCCGCCGACGCCCTTGCCGAGCACCTCATGCCGGACGACTCGCTGTACGCGCCGTTCATCGAGCCGGCCGAGGCCCTCGCGGCCAAGCTCACGGAGGCCGGCTTCGACGACGAGGCCGCCGTACGATCCCTCGCCCTGCTGGTCAACCTCTGCTGGGCGCACGCCCGCGACACCATCCACGTCGCCCGCAGCGGCGAACGCCTCCGCCCCCGCCTCACCCGTGAACTTGTCGCCGGCCGCGATCCCGGTGCCTTCGAGAACCTCGCCCGTATCGTCGAGCACGGCATCGACACGTATGACCGGAAGCAGCTCGACTTCGCCGTCGAGGTCTTCGTCCGCGGTCTCGAAGCGGTCCTGCTCTCAGCAGGCACCCGGACTGCTCGGCACGCAGTGCGGTGAACGTCTCCGCGCGGTCCGTCGTCCCCGTGGGCCGAGGGCCGGTCAGTCCTTGTAGCCGGGGGCGATGCGGTCGACGAGCCGGAGCAGCGCCGCCCAGGCGAGGTCGTAGGCCTTGTCGTCCTGGAGGTCGGAGTCGTGGGCTTCACCGGTGAGTTGGCGGGCGGTGAGTTCGCAGGTGTCGGGGTCGGGAAGGACGAGCTTCGCGCCCCCGGCGGCGGCGGTGGTCTGGATCTCGCAGGCCTTGTCCAGGTAGTACATGCGCAGGAACGCCTGCGCCGGGGTGGTCCCGACGGTCAGCAGGCCGTGGTTGCGCAGGATCATCGCCGGGTGGCCACCGAGGTCGGCGACGAGGCGCCGTTGCTCGGCGAGGTTGAGGGCGACGCCTTCGTAGGAGTGGTAGCCGAGCCTGCCGTAGAACTCCATCGAGATCTGGTTGAGCGGCAGCAGGCCCTCCTCCTGGGCGGCGACCGCGCACCCCGCCCTGGTGTGGGTGTGCAGGACGCACCGGGCGTCGGGGCGGGCCGCGTGGATCGCGCTGTGGATGACGAAACCGGCCGGGTTGACGGGGTGAGGGGTCTCCTCGACGGGGTGGCCGGACAGACCGATCTTCACCAGGTTCGAGGCGGTGATCTCCTCGAAGAGCAGCCCGTAGGGGTTGATCAGGAAGTGGTGTTCGGGGCCGGGGAGCCGTACCGAGATGTGCGTGAAGATGAGATCGGTCATCCGGAAGTGGGCCACCAGGCGGTAGACGGCGGCGAGTTCGCGGCGCAGACGGAGTTCTTCCGTGCTGACGTCCGTGCTGAGGGTGGGCATGGAGGGCCTTTCCAGGGCGGAGATGTACGGCACGTGCGGGTGCGGGTGCGATCGGGCGGCGGGTGTCAGGCCGCGCTGAGCTCCGGGCTCGTGGCGGCCGGGGCGGCGGAGGGCTCGCCCGCCAGACGGCGGCGCCAGGTCTCCAGGACCGTCTCGTCGGTCGGCCGGGTCACCAGGCTGACGGCGACATAGGCGACGAGGCTGGCGAGGAGGCCGTAGTAGATCGGCTCGTTGGCCAGGAGGCCGTCGGTCACCATGAGGACGATCACCGTCGTCCCGCCCGCCACCATCGCGGTCAGCGCGCCCGGCAGGTTGCCGCGCCGCCAGACCAGGCCGCCGAGGATCGGCACCAGCAGGCCGCCGACGAGCAGGTTGTAGGCGACGGTGAGCGCCTCGATGACATCCCCGAGGACACAGGCGATCGCCATGGCGACCACGCCCAGGACGGCGATGGCGAGCCGGTTGGAGCCGATCTCGTCCTGTTCCCCGGCCGGCGTACGGCGGCGCAGCCGGGCCCAGATGTCCTGGTCGGCCACGGTCGCGGAGGCGATCAGGGCGCCGCTGGCGGTGGACATCATCGCGGACAGGGCGGCGGCGAGGACCAGTCCGCGCACCCCGGTCGGCAGGGCGTGCTGGACGATGGTGGCGAACGCCTGGTCGGCGGCGGCCAGGTTCGGGTAGAGGGTCTTCGTCGCCATGCCGATGAACGCGCCGGCCACGGCGTACACCAGGCAGTAGACGCCGGCGACGGTGCCGCCCCAGGCGGCGACCCTGTCGCTGCGCGCGGTGAAGACGCGCTGCCAGATGTCCTGCCCGATCAGCATGCCGAAGGTGTAGATCAGCACGAAGGTGACGATGGTCTGCCCGCCGATGGAGGTGAGGGAGAAGTAGCCGCCGGGCAGCCGGTCGGCCATGGCGCCGAAGCCGCCCGCCTTCACCACCGCGATCGGCAGCAGCAGCACGAGCACGCCCACGCTCTTCACGACGAACTGCACCATGTCGGTGAGCGTGATGGACCACATGCCGCCGAGCGCCGAGTAGCCGACCACGATCGTGCCGCCGACGACCACCGCGACCCAGCGCGGCACGTCGAAGAGGACGTCGAAGACACTGGCGTACGCGATCGTCGAGGTCACCGCCAGCATGAGGGTGTAGATCCACATGACGACGCCCGAGATCACGCTCGCGGCGTCGCCGTAGCGCAGCGACAGCATCTCGGCGACCGTGTAGACCCGCAGCCGGGAGATACGGGCGGAGAAGAAGACGCTCAGCGCCAGCAGCCCGAGGCCGATGGCGCCGACCATGGCGGCACCCGAGAGGCCGTAGCTGTATCCGAGGCGGACACCGCCGATGGTGGAGGCGCCGCCGAGGACCACGGCGGCCATGGTGCCGGTGTACATGAGCGGGCCGAGGCGGCGCCCAGCGACCAGGAAGTCGCTCTTGGAGGCGGCACGGCGTCTGCCCCACCAGCCGACACCGATGATGCCGAGCAGATAGGCGGCCATGACGAGATAGTCGACGGTCACGGGAACCTCCGGGGGAGGAGAGGGAGCGGGGAGGGGGAGGGGGGGTGACATGACCGTAGCCACGGGGTGTACTGCTACTGAAGTGCCGCTTCTGTCTGATCTGGAGACGCTCGTTGGACGAATCCGCCACCGGAGGCGCCGATGCGGGCGCCCGAACCGCCGCCGACGACGCCGAGCAGCCGTCGGTGCGCCTCGGGGTGCTGCTCGCCGACCCGGCCCTCGGCCTCACCCAGGTCGCCGGTCCGGCGGCCGCGGACCGCCTGGCCGGCACGGTCGGCACCACCGAGCTGGACGACCCCACGCCGTATCTCGTCGGCGGTGAACTCCTCCTCACCTCCGGGCTACGGCTCCCCGAGGACGCGGACGGCATCGACACCTACGTACGACGGGTCGTCGCCGCCGGAGTCGCCGCGCTCGGCTTCGGCGTGGCCCCCGTGCACGCCGAGGTGCCGACGGAACTCGTCCGTGCCTGCGACCGGCACGGCCTGCCGCTCCTGCGTCTCCCGCCCGCCACCCCCTTCGTCGCCGTCGGGCGGGCCGCCTACGCCGCGATCGGCGAGGCCCGCACCCGGGAGCTGCGGGAGATCTCCCGGGCCCAGTCGGCGCTGGCCTCGGCCGCCGCCCGCCCGGACGCCCTGCGCGCCGTCCTCGGCCAGCTCGCCGCCCACACCGGGGCGTGGTGCGCCCTCTACGACGCCCAGGGCACCGAACTCCTCTCCGCGGGCCGCCGCCCCGCATCCCCGCACCTGCTGCGCGACCTCGCGGTCCGCACCCTGCGACAGGCCGACGGCCCGAGGGCGGCCGCGACCCACGACGCCGACCGGGGCAGCCACCTCACCGTCCACACCCTGCCCGCCGGCGGCGACGGTACGGCCGCCGTGACGCTGGCCCTCGGACAGGCCGCGGCCCAGCCCCCGACCACCGTGCACCGCCAGGTGACCGGCACGGCGACGGTCCTGCTGGCCCTGCTCACCGGCCCGCGGCACGCCCTGAGCACGGACACCCACAGCGTCGGCGCACTGGTACGGCTGATGCTCGGCGCCACGCCCGCAGAGGTCGCCCCCGAGCTGGTCCCGGACGGGCCGGCGGGCGGCGCGGCGGGCGCACACTGGACGGTCGTCCACGGCCGATATGCCGATGCCTACGGGCCGCCGCCATCCGTCGGCGTGCCGAGACTGGCCGCCCTGGCAACCCTGCTGGGGACCCCGTACGTGCACATCGACGGTCCTGAGCTCAAGGCGCTGGTCCCCTGCGCCGCCGACGCCCGGCCGCAGGCGCCCGCCCGGGCGGCCGAGCTCGGCTGGGTCCTCGGCTACAGCACACCCGTGTCCGCGCGCGACCTGCCGCACGCCGACACCCAGGCCGAACGCGCCCTGCAACGCGCTCTCGCCGCCGGGACACCCGCCGTCGTCCACACGACCGATCCCCTCACCCTCCACACGCTCGTCGACCCGGCCGACGCCCGTGAACTCGCCCGCACCCGCTTCGCCCGCCTGGACGGGGCCGGCCCGCCGGGCGCGCCGATCCTTCTCGACACCCTGCGGACCTGGCTCACCGTCCACGGCAGCTGGGACCGCACCGCGGCGCTCCTCGGCGTCCACCGCAACACCGTCCGTCACCGTCTGGCACGGCTGGCCGACCTCCTCGACGTCGACCTCCAGGACCCCGGAGCCCGGATGGAACTCTGGTTCGCCCTGCAGTGGCTACCGGGCGAGCCGGCGCACGAGCGCCCCTGATGCGGCGGCAGTCACCCAGCAGGTCGGCCCCCACCTCGGTGGACTCCCGCAGCCCCTCGGCCGGCTGATGATCGAACCGAGTGGTATTCGGCCAGGTCGGATGACTTTGTGGCCATTCGTCGTAACTCCGCCTCCGACATCACTGAGAGGGCGCTACATAAGAGGGGTCGGTCATCGGGGGAGGTTGGACGGTTGTTGACCATCAACGTTGCGGTGGTGCTCGCGTGACGCAGGCCGGCCGATGAGCCCCCGCACACCCAGGCGACGGTCGCCGGCCGTCAGGCGCGCGCCGGTACGGCGACGCACCCGCAGGCCCGCACGGCGGAGGCAGCGCGCGCAGGACGGGCTGGTCGGCCTTCTCGTGGTCGTGGCCCTGGGCGTCGCTGCGGTGGTGGCCGTAGTGAACTGGCTGCTGGTCCACTGGTGGGTCCTGGCCGCCATGGGCATGCTCGCGGCACTGGCCGGCTGCGGCTGGATCCACCACCGGCAGCGCAGCGCCCAGTGGGACGCCGTCCGTGCGCAAGGGTTGCGCTATGGCCTGGTCCAGCTGGACGCGCTGCACCACTCCCGGTTCGAGGACGCGGTGCGCGATCTGATGCGCCGTGACGGCTGCCCGGACGCGGTCCGCGTCGGGGGACGCGGGGACCTGGGCGCCGACGTGAAAGCCACCGATCCCTACGGTCGGCGCTGGGTGATCCAGTGCAAGCACCGGCGCGACGGCCTTGGCGGCTCAGCCGTGGGCACACCGGACCTTCAGGTCCTCAACGGCACCGCCCGCCAGGTACACGGTGCCGACGTCGCGGTGATCGTCACCAACGGCCGGGTGACCGCGCCGGCGGTGGCGTTCGCCGAGCAGCAGCGACTTCACGTGGTGGACCGCCACACCCTTGGAACCTGGGCATCCGGCTCCCGCCCCCTTTGGGAGCTGCTCCGGGCAGTGCCGCCGCCTCGCAAGCCCACCGCCCTCTCCTGACCCGCTGCAGCGGGGTGGGCGGCATCGGCTACCTCGCCCGCCGGCATGACAGCGGCGAACCGGGTGGTCATCGCCGTATGAACGCGCATATGGTGCGCTGATGTCGTACCGTCTCAACGCTGCCCTAGGCGACTTCGACCGCCTGCGAAGCTGGGCCTCGGAGGTTCCGTGGGCTGTGGTCGCTCCGCTCGCGCAGCGCATGGGTCTGCTGGTGCTGCCGGCCGAGCTCCCAGGTGATCTGCCGGGAACACTGAGCGACCTCTCTCGCGGCGGACCGGTCGCCCATGTGGAAGCGGACTTCTGGGGCGGCGATGGGCATCAGACCGCCGCCTTGTGGCGGGCCGGCGTGCGGGAATGGGGGCCGGCGCACACCTCGGAGTTCGGCGGTCCGCGGGAGGAGTGGCCGATCAACGCGGCGCTGGCCCGGCTCGGCGTGGTGCGGGCCGACCCCGACGCGCCGGACCACCGTGATCTGTTCGTGGACGTGGGTCTCGGCCAAGGTCGGGACGACGAGGACTGGCGCTCGGCCGCCGTGAAGGCGTACGACGCGGCCGACTACGACGAGTGGTCCGCGCAAGGGCAGGCCAGGCGGGAACACGAGGAACGCGTCGCGGCTGAGCGAGACCTGCACGAACGGCTGCACGGGGTTCCCGTGGCGCTCAACGGCAAGGACATCATGGCGCTGCTCGGCATACCTCCGGGCCGGACGATAGGGGTGGCCGTCCGCGCACTGCAACAACTCCACCTCGACCACGGCCCCCTCTCCCGTGGGGAGGCCGAGGCCGCCCTGCGCGCCTGGGCTGCGGAGCAAGGTCTGGCCCCAGCCGCGGGTGACGAGGCGCGCGGAAGCATTCGCCCCGCGCGCTCGTGACCAGGGGGAGGGGGCCGACGAGCCGGGCCCAGGTGCGCAGCCGGCCATGGACGCATGGCGAACGGCCAGGCCGGCGCGGGCGTGCTGTCAGCAGTGCCGCAGCCCGTACCTGCTCGGGTCGGCGTCGAACGAGCTGGGAGTGAACACCCAGTCGGCCGGCACGTAACCCTCCCTCCCCTCGCTGATCCAGTCGGGCACCGTGCGGTACCAGGTCGTGTTCCCGCCGCCGTGCAGTCCGCCCGTCGACCAGCAGGTGAAGTAGCTGAACGTCGACTTCAGCAGACCGTTGAAGGGGCTTTCGTGGAACGGCTCCAGACGGGTCGGCGCGTCTCCGTGGTTCCCGCACCACAACCGGCCGTCCTGGGGCCGGACACCGCACTCGGCAGCCGCTGCCGCCGGAGCCGCCGGACCCGCCTGCGCGGAGGGGGCGGCCAGGGTTCCGGCCAGGACGGTGGCCAGCGCGGTGGAGAGCAGGGTCGCCTTGAGGTGTTTCCCGAACATGGTTCTCCGTAAGTTGTTAGGCGGCCCGGGAGGGCCGGGTGTGGCTGACGGTTCTCTGCCATCAGTGGCTTCGAAGGAGTGGCCGCCCGGTTCTCCGGG
>NZ_JBEXXK010000106.1:0-16333 GCF_040630405.1 Streptomyces sp. NPDC005811 | reverse complement strand
ACGTCGTCGGGGCCGTAGTGGTCGGCGAAGCACCAGGCGCCGATCAGGCTGCGCTGCCGCTGCGGGAGCGTACGGCGGACGGTCATGGCCCGGGGACGCCGGGCCGCTCCCGTGTGCGGGACCTCCGGGCCTCCGCCCGTCACTCCCGTCCGCGCGGGCTCAGGCCTGCACCTCCGCCTTGTCCTCCGCCTTGTCCTCCGCCTTGTCCTCTGCCTCGTCCTCCGACGTGTCCTGGGACTTGTCCTCCGACCTGTCCTTCGTCTGCCGCCGGTGGGCCAGCTCGCCGAGGATCACGTCCACCACCAGGAACCCGGCGAGCGGGATGCCGAGGAGCGGGACGAAGTAGCCGAGCACGGCGACCACCGCCATCAGCGGGACCAGGACGTACGGCGGGACCTGCGCCCAGGCTCCGCGCGGGATCGGGCGGCCGAAGGCGGAGCCGCGGCCGCGCTGCCACCACATGCGGTAGCCCCACACGATCAGCAGGATCAGGGAGAGCGCGAGCAGCATCAGCGCGATCTGGTTGACCAGCCCGAACAGGGTGCCGGTGTGCAGGTCGATGCCCCAGCGGGTCAGCTTGGCGAGCACCGGGTAGTCGGCGAACCGCACGGTGTCGGTGACCTCGCCGGTCGCCGGATCGATCGCGACGGTGTCCTGCTTCTCGGGCCAGCTGCGCTGCACCTGCTTGACGACGTACGCCGAGGAGGCGTCGGCGGGCGGCACGATCTCGACCGGGTCGCCCAGCCCCTCGGCGCGCGCGGCGGCGAGGACCTTGTCCAGGCCGACGCCGTGCTCGCCGTCGCCGCCCGAACCGGAGGCCGCCTCATGGCCGGCGTGCTCGCCGCCGCCGCTCACGGCGGCCGAGACGGACGGGGTGGCCTGCTTCAGGGAGGTGCGCAGCTCGTCGATGTTGGCGCCCGCGTAGGTGGACCAGGTCAGTCCGGTCGCGGACAGGAAGAAGAACCCGGCGGCGGCCCAGACGCCGACCGTGCCGTGCAGTCCGAGGGTGCGGCGACGGCCGCTGGTGCCCCGCACCTTGCGCAGCGCGCGGCGGCGGGAGAACCACAGCGCGATGCCGCCGGCCGCGATCACCCAGAGCCAGCTCGCGGCGAACTCGCTGTAGAGACGGCCGGTTTCGCCGAGGTGCAGGTTGCGGTGCAGCCCGGAGATCCAGGTGCGCACCGGCAGGGCGCCCGACGAGCCGTACTGCTCCAGCGCGCCGCGCACCTCGGCGGTGTACGGGTCGACGAACACGGCGAGGGTGTGCTCGGGATCGACGCCCTCCACGCCGGAGAGCATCACCCGGGTGGTGGCGTCGTCCTCCGGGGACGGCCGCACGGCCGAGACGGTGCCCTCGGGGTGGGCCTTGCGGGCGGCGGCCACCTGCTCGGATATCGGCAGCTTGGTGTCGCCGACGGGCGCGGTCATCTCGTGGGCGTAGAGGAGTTTCTCGGCCTGGAACGAGCCCGCGTACAGGAGGCCGGTGACGGCGGCGACCAGCAGGAACGGCGCGACGAGGACACCGGCGTAGAAGTGCAGACGCAGCACCAGGGGGCGCAACGGGGCCCACAAGCCTGGGGACTTGGGCAGCGGGGCCGGGGCCGGGGCTGCCTCGGGGGCCTCGTCCGTGGGGGTCGAGGGAGCGGTGGTCATCGGCGGGCTACTCCGGGATCGGGGGGACGGGTTGAGCCGGGACGGTCCAGTAGTCGGATCGCGCACGGGCCGAGTTCCCGCGAGTTCTCGTGACCTGCGTCACACAGGCGTCGCTCATGTCATGCTGGCCCGATGGCAGCTCCCCGTCCCCGTACGCCCCTTGCCGACCGCATCGAGGAACTCCTCGCCCCCGGCGGCCCGTTGCCCATCGTCGCGGCCGGCGACCCGGTCCTGCGCTCCGGCACCGAGCGCTATGACGGTCAGCTCGACCCGGCTCTGCTGGCCCGGTTCGTCGAGGCGTTGCGCGTCACGATGCACGCGGCGCCCGGGGTCGGGCTGGCCGCGCCGCAGGTCGGCGTGGGGCTGCGGATCGCGGTGATCGAGGACCCGGCGCCGGTGCCCGAGGAGGTGCGGGTGGCCCGCGGCCGGGTGCCGCTGCCGTTCCGGGTCCTGGTCAACCCGTCGTACGAGCAGGTCGGTCCGGCCCGCGCCGCGTTCTTCGAGGGCTGTCTGAGCGTGCCGGGCTACCAGGCGGTGGTGGCCCGGGCCGCCGAGGTGCGGCTGACCGGCGAGGACGAGCACGGGCGGCCGCTGGACGAGGTGTTCGCCGGGTGGCCCGCCCGGATCGTGCAGCACGAGACGGACCACCTCGACGGCACCCTGTACCTCGACCGGGCCGAGCTGCGCTCCCTGTCCGCCAACCAGGCGGTGCTGGAGCGCTGGGCCCATCCGACCCCGACCCGGGCGGCCGGGGCCCTCAACTTCGATCTTCCGTAGCTCAGTTGTCCCGGAAGGCCTCCAGCAGGCGCAGCCAGATCTCGCTGAGGGTCGGGTAGGACGGGACCGCGTGCCAGAGGCGGGCGATCGGCACCTGGCCGACCACGGCGACGGTCGCGGAGTGGATCAGTTCGCCGACGCCCGGGCCGACGAAGGTGACTCCGCGCAGGATCTCCTCCTCCAGGTCGACGACCATGCGGGCGCGGCCCTTGTAGCCCTCGCCGTACAGGCCCGCCCCGGCGACCGAGGACATGTCGACGTCGACGGCGCGCACCCGGTACCCGGCCTGTTCGGCCTCGGCGAGCGACAGGCCGACCGCTGCGGCCTCGGGGTCGGTGAAGACGACCTGGGGGACGGACTCGTGGTCGGCGGTGGCGGCGTGGGCGCTCCACGGATCGGCGCCGTCCAGGAGGGTGCCGGCGGCACGCGCGGCGATCGCGGCTCCCGCGATCCGGGCCTGGTACTTGCCCTGGTGGGTGAGGAGGGCGCGGTGGTTGGCGTCGCCGGTCGCGTACAGCCAGTCGGTGCCGGTCACGCGCAGGCTGTCGTCGACGCCGAGCCAGGAGCCGGGTTCCAGGCCGACGGTGTCGAGGCCGATGTCGTCGGTGCGCGGGGCGCGGCCGGTGGCGAAGAGGATCTCGTCGGCCTCGATCCGGTCCCCGGTGCCGGTGACCACCGTGACGACGCCGTCCGTGCGGGTGACGGACTCCACCGAGGTCCCGGTCCGTACGTCCGCGCCCGCCTCGGTGAGCGCCTCGGCGACGAGTTCGCCGGCGAAGGGCTCCATACGGTTCAGCAGGCCCTTGCCGCGGACGAGGACGGTGACCCGGGAGCCGAGGGCCTGGTAGGCGGTGGCCATCTCGGTGGCCACGACTCCGCCGCCGACCACGACGAGCCGGGCGGGCACGGTCTGGGAGCTGGTGGCCTCCCGGCTGGTCCATGGCCGTACCTCGGCGAGGCCGGGCAGCGGCGGCAGGACGGCGCGGGTGCCGGTGGAGACGACCACGGCGTGCCGGGCGGTGAGGGTCCGGTCCCCCACGGTCACCGTGCGCGGGCCGGCCAGCCGGCCGTGGCCCCGGTACAGGTCGGCGCCGATGCCGGCGATCCAGTCGGCCTGGCCGTCGTCCGTCCAGTCGCCGGTGAACCAGTTGCGGCGGGCGAAGACCGCGGACGCGTCCAGGGGACCCTGGACGGCCTGGCGCAGTCCGGGCAGCCTGCGGGCGTCGGCCCGGGCGATGACCGGGCGCAGCAGGGCCTTGCTGGGCATACAGGCCCAGTACGAGCACTCGCCGCCGATCAGCTCGCTCTCCACGACCGCGGTGGTGAGGCCGGCCGCACGGGTGCGGTCGGCCACGTTCTCCCCCACGGGCCCGGCCCCGAGCACGACGACGTCGTAGGCGATGGTTTCCGATTCCGTCATGGGGTCAGTCTGGTGGGTGGTGTGCCCGGTGGCCACACGGGTAGGGGCGCGGAATACGCGCCCGCACCGCCGTGTTGGTGCCGACCAGGAAGCCCACACCAGGAAGAAGGTTGCAGGTCATGAGCAGCACCGTGGAGCTCACCAAGGAGAACTTCGACCAGACGGTCACGGACAACGAATTCGTCCTGATCGACTTCTGGGCGGCCTGGTGCGGCCCGTGCCGTCAGTTCGCGCCGGTGTACGAGAAGGCCGCGCAGGACAACCCGGACCTGGTGTTCGGCAAGGTGGACACCGAGGCGCAGCCGGAGCTGGCCGCGGCCTTCGGCATCCAGTCGATCCCCACGCTGATGATCGTCCGTGACCGGGTGGCCGTGTTCGCCCAGCCCGGCGCGCTGCCCGAGGCCGCTCTCGCGGACGTGATCGGGCAGGCGCGCAAGCTGGACATGGACGAGGTCCGCAAGTCGGTGGCGGAGCAGCAGGCGGCGCAGGCCGACCAGTAGGCCTCGCCGGGGGCCGGTCTCAGAACGGGTAGGGCGCCACGTCGCCGCGCACCGTCGTCCAGCGCAGGTCGGTGAAGGCCTCGATGTTGGCCTCGCCGCCGAAGCGGGCGCCGGTGCCGGAGGCGGCGACGCCTCCGAAGGGGGCCACGGCCTCGTCGTTCACCGTCTGGTCGTTGATGTGGACGATGCCGGTGGGGATGCGTTCGGCGAGGTCCAGGCCTCGGGCGGCGTCCCGGGTGACGATGCCGAGGGAGAGGCCGTAGGCGCTGTGGGCGGCGAGCGCGGCGGCCTCGTCGGGGGTGGTGAAGGAGCGGACGGGGGCGACCGGGCCGAAGACCTCCTCCGCGTAGGCGGGGGTGGACTCGTCGACGCCGGCGAGGACGGTCGGCCGGTAGAAGAGGTCCTCGTGGGTGCCGCCCGCGGCGAGTTTCGCGCCGGCGGCCGTGCTGGCCTCCACCAGGCCGTGCACCTTCGTGAGCTGGCCCCGGTCGATGAGCGGGCCGAGGTGGACCTGGGCGCGGTGCGGGTCGCCGACGGCGAGGGACTCGGCCTTGGCGGCGAGCCGTTCGACGTACTCCTCGTAGAGCGAGGCGTGCACCAGGTGGCGGCCGGTGGTCATGCAGATCTGGCCCTGGTGGAAGAAGGAGCCCCAGGCGGCGGTGGAGATCACCGCGTCGAGGTCGGCGTCCTCCAGCACGATCAGGGCGGAGTTCCCGCCGAGTTCCAGATGCGCCCGCTTGAGGTGGCGTCCGGCGGCCTCGCCGACCGCGCGGCCCGCGGCGGTGGAGCCGGTGAAGGAGATGACCGGCACGCCCGGGTCGGCGACCAGGGCGGCGCCCGTCTCGGCGCCGCCGGGCAGCACCTGGAGGAGGCCCGCGGGAAGGCCCGCCTCGGCGAAGACGGCGGCCAGCGAGAGGCCGCCGCAGACGGCCGTGCGCGGGTCCGGCTTGAGGACGACGCCGTTGCCGAGCGCGAGGGCGGGCGCGACGGAGCGGATCGAGAGGATCAGCGGGGCGTTGAACGGGGAGATCACGCCGACGACGCCGACCGGGATCCGCCGGGTGTACGACAGCCGGGGCGCCTCGCTGGGCAGGACCTGGCCGGCGGGACGGGAGGCGAGGGCGGCGGCCTCGTAGCACTCCTGGGCGGCGACGTGCAGTTCGAAGTCGGCCTTGCCCGGGATGGAGCCGGACTCGCGGACGAGCCAGCCGCGCAGCTCCTCGGCGTGCGCGGCGAACAGGTCGCCGGCCTTGCGCAGCACCCCGGCCCGGACGAAGTGCGGCAGCCGGGCCCATTCGCCCTGGGCGGCGCGGGCCGTCTCGGCGGCCGGGGCCACATCGGCGGCGGAGGCCAGCACGACGGTGCCGAGGGCCGCACCGGTGGCGGGCTCGGTGACGGTGTGCCGCGGGCCGGTCAGGGCCCGGGACTGCGAGGTCTGCCAGGTCTGGGGGTCGAGCAGCGGCATGGATGGCTCTCCGATCGGTGACCCGCGGGACGCACTGCTCAGGGGGCGCACACGTCCCATCTGGTTGAGCATTTAACAGCTTGTTCCGCTCGGGCGCACCCTCCATGGATCAACTGGATCAACTGGACTCGCGATGCACCACCGTCGCGCCGGACAGGGGGTACGTCTCGGGCTCCGCGCCGGGGTTGCGCACCGCCCGGTCGACCAGCGCCGCGAGTTCACGGCCGGAGGGCAGCGCGATGCGCACCGTGCTCAGCGTAGGCCGCAGCAGCCGGCCCAGCATCAGGTCGTCGGCGCCGATGACGGCCGTGTCCTCGGGGATCCGCACCCCCGCCTCCGTCAGGGCGCGCATCAGCAGCATCGCGTACTCGTCGTTGTAGGCGAACACGGCGTCCAGGCCCAGGTCGGCCCAGCGGCCGGCGAGGGCGGCGGCGGACTTCTGGGTGTAGGCGAGGGACAGTTCGACGACGGTGGCGTCGGTGCCGCGCAGCGCCTCGCGGGCGCCGGTCAGCCGGGGCCCGGAGAAGATCTCCATGCCGGGCTCCTCGGGCACGACGACACCGATCCGGCGTCTGCCCCGCGCGTGCAGATGTCCGGCGGCGCTGTGGCCCACGCGGGCGTGGTCCAGGAGCAGCGCGTGGGCGCCCTCGACGGGCACGGGACTCAGGGTGACCACGGCCCGAGCGCCGGACCGTTTCAGGACGGCGACGCCCTCCGGACCGATGCCGGGGGTGGGCACGAGCACGGCGACCGGCCGCAGTTCGGCCCAGGCCCGGGCGGCGTCGTCACCGTGCAGTCCGGAGGTGCCGTACTGGACGACGGTGTAGTCGAGGCGGCTCAGGGCGCCCTGGAAGTCGTGCACGAACTGGCTGTAGAGGGGGCCGGCCGGGACGGGCAGGGTGGGCATCAGGACGACCCGGCTGTGTCCGGCGCGCAGGCTGCGGGCGGCCGCGTGCGGCACGTACCCCAGTTCCCTCGCGGCCTCGTGGACCCGGCGGCGGGTGGGCTCGCTGATGCGTACGGCGCTGGTGTTGTTCAGCACGTAGGAGACGGTCGCGCGCGAGACTCCGGCCAGGCGGGCCACGTCGGCGCTCGTGGGCACGGGGCGCGGCGCCGGCGGCTTCGTCGGCGCGGGCGTGTTGGGTATTTGCACCATGACGTACGGCATCTTGGCAGAACCTGTGAGCGCCCTTCCGGGCGGGGGACGCCCCGATTCAATGAAGCGTCAACCAGCACCTGCGCTCATCAGTGCGAATTCCCGGCCAGGGATTCCGGTACGGCGCCATGCGATGCGGCGTGTCGCGTCACGGAGATGTCGTGTCATGGAGATGTCGCGTCACGGAGAAGCCGTTCCCGCGCGGCGGGCGCTCAGCCGCCTGCCGTGATCCGGTCCACCAGGTCGCTCCACCCGTTCTCCAGCCGGGCCATCGGCACCCCGCACTGCCGGGTCAGATGGTGGACCAGGACCGGGTTGAGGTAGCCCATCAGGGTGTGGGCCAGGAGTTCGTGGTCGGCGTGGGGCAGCGTCTGGCGCAGCAGCAGGACCACATGGCTGTGCTGGACGCGGTGGGCGGGGACCGAGTAGCGGCGCTCGGCGGCGGCCTCGGCCGCCAGCTGCAGGTCCAGCTCGTCGGCGAGGCGCCGCAGCAGGGCGATCCCGAAGGCCCGCAGCCGCTCCACGGGCGGCGCGCCCGGTCCGAGCGGCGGGGGCCCGCCGAGGAACGCGGCCTGCATCTTCTGCTCCGCGTGGTCGAGCAGCGCCATCAGCAGGCCGGTGCGGTCGCCGAAGCGCCGGAAGACCGTGCCCTTGCCCACGTTGGCGGCCGCGGCCACCGCCTCCATGGTCACCCCGGCGGCGCCGTGCTCGGCGATCAGCCGGGCGGCGGCGTCCAGCAGCCGCGCACGGTTGCGGGCCGCGTCCGCGCGCAGACACGGCTCGTCGCCGGCGGTCCCCAGCTGGATCAGCTGCTGGGGCTCGCCGATCTTCTCCTCGGGCTCCGGGCAAGGCGGCAGAAGGCTGGACATGAACTCAGCGTAAAGCACCGGGAATGAAACTGGACCCCGGTCCGGTTATGCTGCTACACATTAAGCGGACCTCGGTCCGGATCGTAAACACCGTGTTTCAGCCCCTTGGGAGTTCCCATGTCTGTCCGCATCCTCGCGCTCGTCGGCAGCCTCCGCGCCGGTTCGACCAACCGCCAGCTCGCCGAGGCGGCCGTCAAGGTCGCTCCCGAGGGCGCCCAGGTCGAGCTCTTCGAGGGCCTGGCCGAGATCCCCTTCTACAACGAGGACCTCGACATCGAGGGCAGCGTCCCGGCCGCCGCCGCGAAGCTGCGTGAGACCGCCGGTTCCGCCGACGCGTTCCTGCTCTTCTCCCCCGAGTACAACGGCACGATCCCGGCCGTCCTGAAGAACGCCATCGACTGGCTGTCCCGCCCGTACGGCGCCGGCGCCTTCGGCGGCAAGCCCGTCGCCGTGGTCGGCACCGCGTTCGGCCAGTTCGGCGGCGTCTGGGCGCAGGACGAGGCCCGCAAGGCCGTGGGCATCGCCGGCGGCAAGGTCCTCGAGGACGTCAAGCTGTCCATCCCGGGCTCGCTGACCCGCTTCGCCGAGACCCACCCGTCCGACGACGCCGAGGTCGCCGCCCAGCTGACCGAGGTCGTGGCGCGGCTGCACGGCACCGCGGGCGAGCTCGCCGCCTGATCACGGGGACTCTTCCCGGCGTGGGACACGCCACGAGGGGCCGCGGCACGGTTGCCGCGGCCCCTCGCCGTATCCCCGTTATCCCCGTATCCCCGTATCCCCTGTGTTTCCGGTACGTCGTCACCGCGTCGAAAGTCGTTCAACCCGCAGACCGCCGACCGTACGGTCTGATAAGGCTGGGGGATGCAGACCCTTTTTCGACGACTGCTCCGGCTGATGCCCCGCGTGGGCGTCCAGGTGACCGATCTCGGCCCGGGTGCGGCGGTGGTGTCCCGGCGGGGCGGCCCGTACGAGGTGACCGACGTGGACGCGGCCACGAAGGTCGTCTCCCGGCGCGGCGGCCCGTACCGGGTGACCGGCGTGGACAAGGACACCTGGGTCCTGCGGCGCACCCGCGGCGGCGCGCGCACGGGGGTCGCCGAGAAGGGCGTGGTACCGCTCGGCGACACCGGGGCCGTGCTCCTGATCGAGGACCCGGAGCACCAGGACGAGCGCAGGATCCAGCTTTCCGCTGCCGAATACCTGTGCGTCCAGCATGTGACCGCCATGCTCGAGCTGTACAGCGTCAACTGTGTCTTCGACGTCGGCGCCAACACCGGCCAGTACGCCAAGCGGCTGCGCAAGGCCGGGTACACGGGCCGGATCGTGTCCTTCGAACCGACCTCGGAGACGTTCGCCCGGCTGGCGAAGGCCGCCGAGGACGACCCCGACTGGCAGGTCCACCAGTGCGGACTGGGCCGCGAGGAGACCACCGCGGAGATCCACAAGAGCTGGCTGACCATGAACTCCCTGCTGCCGCCCAGCGAGTACGGCAAGGGCCGCTACAGCCGGTTCAAGAAGTCCGACACCGAGGAGATCCGCATCCGCCGCCTCGACGAGGTGATGGACGAGGCCCTGGCGGGGCTCGCCGCCCCTGTCCCGTATCTGAAGATGGACACCCAGGGCTACGACCTGGAGGTGTTCGCCGGGGCGGGCAAGCGGGTCGCGGACTTCGTGGGCATGCAGTCCGAGGTCGCCTGTCTGCGGCTGTACGAGGGCAGCCCCACGATGGGCGAGGCCGTCGCCGCGTACGAGGCGGAAGGCTTCGGCATCACCGGCATGTACCCGGTGACCCGCGAGGCGACCACCGGCCGCGTGATCGAGTTCGACTGCGTGATGATGCGCGCGACATCGGCCCCGGCCCAGGCCTCCTAGGGCGTGCCCGCAAGGTCCCGTCGTCCGCCCGGAGGGCGGGCCCTGCGGCGTCGCGGGGGCCCCGCCCGCGCGAGCGCAGCCGAGCGTGGGGGTACCCCCTCTGGGGGAGGGACTTCGCGGACACGACCCAGGGCGTGTGGCGGATGCGGCCCCGGGTGCGGGTGAGCGCTCCGCGTCGGCGGAATGCTCCGCCGGACGGGCTCGGACGGGCTCAGGCTTCCGAGGCCGCCGCGGCCGACCCCGGCTCGCCCTCCGCCGCCGCTTCCCGGCGCTCCTGCCGTGCGGCCGCCCGCAGGCTGGTGAGTGTCGTGACGGTCAGGACGAGCACGATGAAGCCGAGGGAGAACGGGATGCCGATCTCGGGGACATGGACACCGGACTCGTGCAGCGCGTGCAGCACCAGCTTGACGCCGATGAAGCCCAGGATGATCGACAGGCCGTAACTGAGGTGGACCAGCTTCTTCAGCAGGCCGCCGATGAGGAAGTACAGCTGCCTGAGGCCCATCAGCGCGAAGGCGTTGGCGGTGAACACGATGTACGGGTCGTCGGTCAGCCCGTAGATGGCCGGGATGGAGTCGAGGGCGAACAGCACGTCGGTCGAGCCGATCGCGAGCATCACGACGAGCATCGGGGTCATGACCCGCTTGCCGTTCTGCTCGATCCACAGCTTGGTGCCGTGGTAGCGGTCCGCCACGCCGAACCGATTCTCCACGGCCTTGAGCAGCTTGTTCTCCTCGTACTCCTCCTCGTGCCCGCCCTTCCTGGCGTCCTGGACCAGCTTCCACGCCGTCCAGATCAGGAAGGCGCCGAAGAGGTAGAACACCCAGGAGAACGCGGAGATGATCGCCGCGCCGGCGGCGATGAACAGCGCGCGCAGCACCAGCGCCATCAGGACGCCCACCATGAGCACCCGCTGCTGATAGGGCGAGGGCACCGCGAACTTGCCCATGATCAGGACGAAGACGAAGAGGTTGTCGACGCTCAGCGACTTCTCCGTGATGTACCCGGCGAAGAACTCGCCGGTCGGCCCTCCCCCGCCGAACAGGAACACCCCGAGGCCGAACAGACAGGCCAGGACGACCCAGACGACCGTCCAGGTCCCGGCCTCCTTCACCGAGACGTCATGGGGTTTCCGTCCGACGAGGAAGTCCACGCCGACGAGAGCGCACAGGGCCGCTATGGTCAGCAGCCAGACGGTGAGGGAGACGTTCACGGTGGTACTCCTGGTGCCTGTGGGGTCTCGACATCGTTGTCCGACTCAGGGGGCCCTTCCACCGCACACAGGTGAACAACAGGTCATGACCTCGTAAGGCGCCGGGGCCCTGAAACGGCCGGGAGGCGCGTCACCCGCCGGATGGCGGGGAGGTTCCGCCGGACGGCGGTGCTCCGAACGGCGGCGGACGGCTGAATCATGTCCGCACGAGCCGCCGCGTTCTCGCACGAGGAGAAGCCATGACATCCGTTCCGCCGCCGTTCGACCCCGAGCTCGCCGCCGCGCTGGAGCTGATCAAGGAGGTGATCCAGCCCGGGATGTCCCCCGAGGACATCGAGGCCATCCGCCAGGGGCCGGGCATCTCGATGCTGGCCGAGCTGGATCTGACGGCGGGCGGCGCCTTCGAGGTCGAGGACCGGACGGTGCCGGGGCCCGAGGGCGCCCCCGGGATCTCGCTGCTGATCTGCCGGCCCACCGCACCGGCCCCCGCCCGGCCGCGCCCGGTCGTCTACCACGTGCACGGCGGCGGCATGGTCCTCGGCACCAACCGGGTCGGCGTCGACGTGGCGCTGGACTGGGCCCGGGAACTGGACCTGGTCGTGGTGTCCGTGGAGTACCGGCTGGCGCCCGAGAACCCGCATCCGGCGCCGGTCGAGGACGTGTACGCCGGGCTGCTGTGGACGGTGGAGCACGCGAAGGAGCTGGGCGGGGACCCGGAGCGGATCGTGATCGCGGGGGCCAGCGCGGGCGGCGGGCTCACGGCGGCGCTCGCCCTGCTGCTGCGCGACCGGGGCGGCCCGCGGCCGCTGGGTCAGCTGCTGATGTGCCCGATGCTGGACGACCGCAACGACACCCCCTCCTCCCACCAGATGGCGGGCCTCGGCGTATGGGACCGCACGGCCAACGAAACGGGCTGGGGCGCCCTGCTCGGCGGGCTGCGCGGCGGCCCCGACGTCTCCCCGTACGCGGCGCCGGCCCGCGCCGAGGACCTGTCCGGGCTGCCCCCGGCCTTCCTCGACGTCGGCTCCGCGGAGACCTTCCGGGACGAGGTCGTCACCTACGCCTCCCGCATCTGGCAGGCGGGCGGTGTGGCCGAGCTGCACGTCTGGCCGGGCGGCTTCCACGGCTTCGACGGCTTCGCCCCCCAGGCGGCACTGTCCCGCTCGGCCAGGGCGGCCCACGTGGACTGGCTGCGGCGGCTGCTCGCGGAGTAGGGGGCTCCGGTCCGGGGCCGACGGGACGTGCGCCTGGACCGCGTGGGCCTGCTCCGGCTGGAGTGAGCCACGCCAGTCCTGCGGGCCTGCACGAGGACAGAGGAGCCCCGCTGCAAGACCGGGGAGCCCCGCTCCAGGCCACGCGGGCACGCCTCGGGCCGAGTGGCCGACACCGGCCTGCCCCGGAACGGCGGTTCCGGGGCAGGCCCTCACAGGACCGCACCGACTCCCTCCGGACCCAGCAGGCCGACACCGGCGCACCGGCCCGCTCCGGACCAAAACGGGCCGACACCGACCCGCGCCGACTCCCTCCGGACCGAGTAGGCCGACACCGACCCGCACCGACCCGCTCCGGACCGAGTAGGCCGACACCGACCCGCACCGACCCGCTGCGGACCCAGTCAGCCGACACCGACCCGCACCGACCCGCTGCGGACCCAGTCAGCCGACACCGACCCGCTCCAGACCCAGTGCGCCGACACCGGACCACACCAGCCCGCTCCGGCACGGCGTGAGCCGGCTGCACGGCCGATCAGGCCCGCTCCGGCACCGCACCGCGCTGCGAGCCCGTTCCGGCACCGCATCGGCCTGCGGGGGCATGAGGCCGGTGCGCCGAGTCGCGTGGGCTCTGCGGGGCCTGGCCTCGGTCCTGGTGTGTCCGGAGGGCGGCGGGCCCGTGCCCACGGCCCACGGCTCTCCTCACCGGTGGGTGCGTGGCGCATGATGGCCGTATGAAAGAGCTGGCCGGGCGGCTGACCGCGGTGGATCCGGATGCGGGGGCCGCCGTGCGGGTGATCGCCTACTTCGACCGGCTGGCCGAGGCACGGGCCGGGGTGGAGGCGCTGGTGCGCGGGGCCGCCGTACTGGCCGGGGTGCCCGCGCGGCTGGTCGACGCCGACCGGCGGGTACGGGTGCGGGTCGAGGCGGACGGCACCCGACGCGACTCGGAGCTGCCGCCCGACCCGCAGTGGCCGTCCGCCTCGCTGACGCCCGAGGGCCCGCCCGCCCTGTGGCTGGAGCGCGCGGGAGCGGCGCCCAGCGTGGTCGACGCGGTGATCCTGGAGCGGGCCGCCGGAGCGGCGCGGCTGGTCCTCGACCGCACCCGGGGACGCGCCCCGCTCGACGATCCCGCCCTGGTCGAGACGGTGCTGGACGCCACGGCCGGCGAACCGGCCCGGCTGCACGCGGCCCGGCGGCTCGGTCTCGACCCGCACGCCGCCGCCCGCGCCGTCGCCGTACCGTCCGGACGGCCCCGGGTGATCCCCGCCGAGGGCCCGGTCACGGAGGCCGCGGGCCCGCGGACCGGCGTCGGCCTCGCCGTCCCCGTCCTGGAGCTGCCGCGCTCCTGGGCCGCCGCCCGCACCGCGCTGAGGTTCACCGCCGAGGGAACCGCGCAGGACCCCGGCCCCCGGGTGGTGTACGCCGACGAGCTGGGCGGGATCGCCCTGCTGGCCGAGGTCGTCCTGCCGGGCGCCGAACCGCCGCCGGACGTCCAGGCGCTGGAGGCGGCCGCCGCGGACGCGCCCTGGCTGCTCACCACGCTGTACGCCGTCGTCGCGACGGCGAGTCTGCGGGCGGCCGCCGCCGAGGCCAACGTGCACCACTCCACGCTCCAGGACCGGCTGACCCACGCCGAGCATCTGCTGGGCTGGCCGGTGCGCACCCCGCAGGGCCGGCTCCGGCTGCACCTCGCGCTGACGACACGGCGTCTGACCCGGTCGTAACGCCGACTCACGCCTCATCTCCTGTCGTTCAACCGATCGGTTGAACGGGGGTTCCACCGGACGCCCGGCATCGGGGCCGTCCGGACGACGCGCGGCACCGCCCGCGCGGCGCAGAATCGGGATCGACCGCGGCGCCCGGTCCCCACCCCCCTCAGAGATCAGAGAGGTCTGAGCATCATGCCCAGCTCCCCCAGCAGAAGGCGTCTCCTCGCGACCGGCGCGGGTGCCGCCCTCGGCCTCGGCGCCCTCGGCACCTCCCCCGCCTCCGCCACCCCCGCCGTCCCCGCCGCCCCCACCGCCGCGCGGGCCGGCTCCGGGTCCGAGGAGACCCGGTCGCTCGACGAGCTGTACCGCGCCGCCCTCGCGGAAGGCGGCAAGCTCGTCGTGTACGCGGGCGGGGACACCCCGACCCAGCAGGACGGCACCAAGGCCGCCTTCCTCAAGCGCTTCCCGGACATCGACCTGACTCTGATCGTGGACTACAGCAAGTACCACGACGTCCGGATCGACAACCAGCTCGCCACCGGCACCCTCGTGCCCGACGTCGTCCAGTTGCAGACGCTCCAGGACTTCGTGCGCTGGAAGTCCCAGGGCCGGCTGCTGCACTACCGGCCCGCCGGTTTCTCGAAGGTCCACGAGAAGTTCAAGGACCCGCAGGGCGCCTGGGTCGCGATCGCCGCGATCGGCTTCAGCTTCATGTACGGCCCGGACGCGGCCGGCGCCGACGCGCCCCGCACCCCGCTGGACCTGCTCGACGCCCGCTGGAAGGGGCGGATCGCGTCCTCCTTCCCGCACGACGACGACGCGGTCCTCTACCTCTACTCGCTGTACGTCAAGCACTACGGCTGGGACTTCGTGGCCCGGCTGGCCGCGCAGGACGTCCGGTTCGCGCGCGGCAGCAACTCCCCCGGTGACGCCGTGCGCGCCGGTCAGTACGCGATCGGCGTCGGCGGCTCCGGCGCGCCGCTGTCCACCGGGCCGGTGAAGTGGGTGATGCCCGAGAGCGCGCCGTTCATGGCCTGGGGTCAGCGGGCGGCGATCCTGAAGGCGGCCGCCCACACCACGGCGGCGAAGCTGTACCTCAACTGGCAGCTGTCGACGGCCACTCAGGCGAGCGCGTTCAACGGCTGGTCGGTGCGTACCGACATCACGCCCCCGGCCGGGCTGAAGCCGGTCTGGGAGTACCCCAACGCCCACCTCGACGGCTTCCCCCGCTTCATGTCCGACCGCGCCGAGGTGGAGCGGCTGAAGCAGACCTTCGCCCTGTACTTCGGCGAGGTCGAGGGCGATCCGACGCCGGGCTTCCTCGGGCTGCGTCCGGGCGCCTGACAGCGGTCGCCGAGCGTCCTCACATCGCCCCTACAGCCGCCGGATAGACTCGGCTCCCCTGTTCGAACGGATCATCGTCCAAGGGGATTTCGTGTCCGACCGCGCTCCCGTCCGTACCGCCGTGAGAGCCGTCCTCGGGAGCCGGCCGCGTCTGTCCCACCTCACCCATCTGACGTTCTTCCTGGTCGTCGGGGCGGGTCTGGTGAGATTCGCGCGGCTGGGGATCGGGCCGTGCTGGGACGTGATGACGGTCAGCACCCTGCTGGCCGTCGGCTACGCGGGCGGGCTCGCCGCCGAGGACCGGCTCGGGCGCTCCGGGCACTGGGGCCGCCACGGCCGGCCCGCCTGGATCGCGGCGCTGCTCGGGCTGTGGGCCCTGCTGCTGCATCTCGCGCCCTCGCTGGTCGCCACCTACACCTGGTGCGCCGTCCCGCTGGCCTGCGCGGCGCTGCGGGTGCTCGGCCGGCGGGCGGCCGGGGTGGCGGTGGGCGCGCTGACCGTCGTACTCGTGGCGCAACTCGCGTACGGTACGGGGCCGTTCGATCCGGAAGTGGTGTTGATCCCGGTGGCGGCCGTGTGGGGCACGCTCGCGCTCTACCGTTCCCAGCAGCGGGACGCCGCCGAACGGCTGCGGCTGGTGGAGGAGTTGCGGGGCACCCGGGACGTCCTGGCCCGGCAGCAGCGGCAGGCGGGGGTGCTGGCCGAGCGGGCGAGGATCGCCCGGGACCTGCACGACACC
Organism: Streptomyces sp. NPDC005811; assembly: GCF_040630405.1. Classification (NCBI taxonomy): domain Bacteria; kingdom Bacillati; phylum Actinomycetota; class Actinomycetes; order Kitasatosporales; family Streptomycetaceae; genus Streptomyces; species Streptomyces sp. NPDC005811. The sequence continues at coordinate 402 of NZ_JBEXXK010000106.1, read as the reverse complement.
CTGGCCCAGGAACTCTCCGGCGGGGTCATGCTGCTCCAGGCCGCCGAGCGGGACTGGGACGGGCGCGCGGACGTGGCCCGTACCCGGGTGCGGGCCGTCGCGGACGGGCTGCACACCACGCTCGCCGAGACCCGGCGGATCATCCGCGACCTCACGCCGTCCGCCGTGGACGAGGCCGGACTGGAGGGCGCGCTGCGGCTGTTGTGCGCACGGGCCGAGGCGGAGGGCGCGGCGGCGAGGGTCCGGTTCCGCACGACGGGCACCCGCGGGACAGCCCTCGACGCACCCGGCGCGGGCCCGGTGGAACCACAGCCCGCGGGCCCGGTCGGAGCACGGCCCGCGGGCCCGGTCGGACCACAGCCCGCGGGCCCGGTCGGACCACAGCCCGCGGGCCCAGTGGAA
>NZ_JBEXXK010000105.1:0-16945 GCF_040630405.1 Streptomyces sp. NPDC005811 | reverse complement strand
TCTCCGTCAGATCCAGTACCGCAGCAACCTCATCGACGGATGCCTCGCCGAAACCGGACTCACCTCGACGACATCACGGCGACAACGTCAGTAGCTGCGGGGCTGTTCGAGGGTGAGCTGGTAGTGCCGGGGGGCGGCAATGCCGTGCAGGTCCTCGGCGGTGAGGGAGCGGTCGCCGCCGCCCAGAAGCTGGAGGTGCCGCAGTTCGCGTACCGGGCGTAGCCCGAAGGAGGACTCCAGCTCCAGGTCGAGTCGGCCCTCGGTACGTGAGAACCACCAGCGACCGGTGACCCTGCCCTGCAGGCCTGCTCGTTGGTGGGTGCCTGTGAGGAGGCCGCCTTCGACTGAGTCGTGTGGTGAGGCTGCGTCCGCCGAGGGGGTGAGTTCCACCTTCAGCGACTCTCCGTGCTGGGCGTCGCTCTCGATCCTCCAGTGGCCGGACTCCAGGGCCCCGACCCTCTCCGCGCCTCGTGCGGGGTCGTCATCGGATTGCGGGTCGGTGGGCCGGGTGCCCAGGAGGCGGTGGACCGCGGCGCCTGCCTCCTGGGCGTCGCTGCCGGGTGGGAGCTGTTCTGCCTGGCCCTGCTCTGAGGGCGGGGCCGTCGTGTCGAGCGGCCAGACCAGGCACGGCTTGCCGAACGAGGCCGCGTAGCGGGACTGCTCCTGGACATGGGGGTCGTCGGCCGCGTCCCGGGACCACAGGAGGAGGAACAGGTCACAGGCGCCCAGTTCCTGAAGGACGGGCTCGGCCGGCAGGCCATTGCAGTCGTCGCGGGACTCGTCCAGGGCGGTCCGGGCGCCGTCGGCGCGCAGTCGGCCGTCCAGGGCGGCGGCCCGGTCGGCGTCCGCGGGCGCGTAGGCGAGGAAGACTCCCGGGGGCGCCGCCCGTCGGGGGCCGCCGCGCCCGTCGTCGTGTGCTGTGCCGCGCTTCTCGTCGCGCTCGTTGTCGGGCATGGGCACCTCAGGCCTCCGCGTCGTACGTGTCTGTCTCTTGGCTGTGGTACCAGGGGGCCTGCGGGTTGTAGGAGGCGAGGTAGTAGTCCGCCGTGCAGGTGAACGTCTCCGGGAACAGTTGATGCGCCCGCAGCCTCAGGATGTTCATGGCTGCGATCTCGTTGGCCAGTCCCGCCTGGTCCTGCTGGTTCGCCGGCTTGGCCATTTCCGCGTCCACGAGGTCTTGGGCCGCCTGGAGGTTGTCCTTCAGGAACTGGGGCCATTGTGTCGGATTGTTGCTATATGTGTAGTTCGGGGTGACCCTGTACCCGATCATCTTGGGCCATCTCAGGCCGGGGTTGTTCAGTGGTGCCGCCGGGTCCATGACGTGGGTGACGGTCGGGTGCGTCTGCGCGTACGGTGCCAGGGCTGCCTGGCTCGTCTGGGTCCCCTGGATGGTCTGCCCCGCGGCGGCCCAGCCGATCTTGCCGTCCCCGAGGTTGATCGGCTGGTTGGCGGCGATCCACTGCTCGTAGGCTGCGGCGAGCCCATGGGTGCCGTTCTGCATCGAAGTGCGGATGGGCCGTTCGACCTTGTTGAAGTGCTCCTGGGTGTTGGACCGGGCGGAGCCCATGAAGATGTTCCAGGCAGTGTTGTTGGCACCCGCGACGAAGTCGCCGTTGATCGCGTGCATCGCTGTGGCCACGTTCTGCTGGCCATGGGCGCGCACCAGGTTGACGTCGGCGATCTTCATGGTGGTGATGTCCGCCGGCTCGCCCGGCGCCGAGCCACCCCCGGTGTTGCTGAGCATCCTCTCCAGGAACAGCCAGTTGCCGAGGGTGCCGCCGTTCGCGTACACCAGGCCTGCGCCGTTCAGCAGGTCGGTCTGGATGCTGCCGAGAGCCGCGGTGGCCGGCGTCATGTTGGTGAACGGCTGGAAGACCACCGCCCGCTGCAGGACGGGGTCTACGGACTGCGGGCCCGCGCCATGGTTGTGCCCGTCCCCGTGGCTGTGCTCGCGACCTGGCGGGTGCGCCTGCCCCTCGGTCGGATCGTCCGCCGTCGCGGCGGGCCCGGGATCGGCCACCGCACTGCGCATGACCCGGACGGCGTTCGTTTCGGCCTCACGCTCGAACCGGTCGGAAGGGTCGGAAACCCGCAGACCTGAGCCGTTGTCGGTGCCCGCGACGGGTCCTTGGCGCTGCTGAAGGACATGGGTGAGCTCGTGGGCCAGCGTGTGCCGGTCAGCACCGCCCTCCCCGATGACGACGTGGCTGCCGGAGGTGTAGGCGCGAGCGCCGACCTCGGCGGCGGAAGCGCGAGCGGCACTGTCGTCATGGATGCGGACATCGGAGAATTCGGCGCCCATCCGGCCCTCCATCTCGGATCGCACCGCAGCGTCCAGCGGACGGCCAGGCGTGTCCAGGACGTTCTGCACCGTCGAACGCTGCACCGCAGGCAGATGCCCCGCCGCGTCCGCCCGCTCCCCAGGCTCTCCCGCGCCTGCCTGGCGGAGCATCTGGACCACAGCCCGGTTCCCCGCGGCGGCCTGCAGCGCCATCAGGCCCGACAGCGTTGTCCGGCCACCACCGCGGGATGAGCGGGCAGGCGTGCTGGCCCGTCCGGCGGCCTGGGTCCAGACGTCGTCTCGAGCATGCAAAAGGGGCCTCTTCCCACACAGAAACAGCGACCCTCCCTGCATAAGCGCCCTGCGGGCGCGGCACCAGAGGCCGAAGGGCAGACCCAGATGCCCGAATGATCATTTGGCCAGGTGGAGCGGCCGGATGGGCTGGGGCCGCTCGCGTCCTGGTCCACGGAGGTCGTGCCACGGTGGCAGCGGCTTCCGGCGCCAGGCACGCCCGCGCGGTGGCCGATGTCCTGGACGCGTTCCTCCAGACCCCGCCCGAGCCGACGCAGCCCGTCGCCGGCAAGCACCAGCCCGCTCCCGCCGCGCCGCCAGCCGACCCGTTGGTGCGGCCGGAGGGGCTCGGGCCGCTCACGGCCTGGTCCACGGAGGCAGTGCTGCCCACGGGCGGCGCGTTCCTGGCTCCGGCCCGTGGGCAGCCTGCGCGCAGACATGGTGTTCGCCGCGCCCGGCCACGCCGTGGTGCCGTTGCTGTTCGTGGAGGTCGACAGCGGGACCGAGGGCCCGACGATCGTGGCGGACAAGGCGGAGCGCTACCGCCAGTTCTTCGCCCGCCGCGTGTCCACCGGGACGGGCAAGGGGCGGGAAGTGGCGCTGTGGCGTGGCTGGCCATCGGCCGGGACGGCTGTCCGCCGGTGGCGCTGGTCTTCACGAGGAATGTCGGGCAGTTGGCCATGCAGGGAGGTCGGCGAACTCTGCCTCGAGTACTGGCGCGGTGAGTGGAACGGCGACGGCCGTGGACCGGACGGGGAGAAGCCGGACGGCTACCGCGACTACGACCGCAAGGTGCCGCTGCTGGCCACCACCTTTAAACTGCTCGCCGAGCACCGCCCCCACGGGTCGGTGTGGCGGAGGGCGGCGGCGATGTTGGTGTGGCCGTCCTGGCGGTGGACGCCGATGGCGAGGTTGCGCAGGCCGGCCATGATGCGCGGGAGGCGGCCGACATGGGTCTTGGAGTCGTCCTCGCGGAAGGTGCGGTCACGGATGTGGTGCAGGAGGATTTCGAACATTTCAGCAGACTGCGCCTACGGGTAGTGGACAGGCAGGAAAGCAGCCGGTGTTGGGGCGTGAGGGCCTGCTCCGGATGGTGGCTGCGGTCACGTGGCTGAGGTCGAGTGTGGGGGCGGGAGGTGCGTCTTCGTGGCAGGCGGCCCCAGAGGGGCATCCCGGGCCGGCAGCGGGTGTGGGAGCCGATGCCGCAGACGCGCCGCAGGGCGGCGGTCCACTGGCTGGCGGTGATGCTCCGCCGGGGGCCGGCAGGCCCACGAAGCGCCCGGAGCGGCGGGACCGGCAGCAGGGGCGGACGGTGAGCCATGAGCGCGGTGATGCCGTGGGAGCACTCCGGCAGCAAGATCTCGGTTCGGCACCGTGAACGCCTCGCGGTCGTCTACGTCCGGCAGTCGACACGCCAGCAGGTCATCGGGCACCAGGAGTCCACGCTGCTGCAGTACGCGCTGGTGGACCGAGCCGTGGGGCTGGGCTGGGAGGCGCGTGAGTGTTGTTGATCGATGACGATCGGGGCGAGTCCGCTGCCAGCGCGGTGGATCGGTCCGGGTTCCAGCGTTTGGTCACGGAGATCTCTCTGGGCCCCGGTGGGGGTCGCCGACGGAGTCCTCGACATGTTCCTTGTGGAGGCACGCTTGCTGAGCTGACGGACCTTGCCCGGTCAGGACCAGCGCATGGTGTCGCCGGTTCGTGTCTTCGTGGGGAGTCGGAGGGTGAAGTGGGCGCCGCCGGTGCTTGGGGTCAGGGTGACAGTGCCGCCGTGCGTGAGGGCGATGCGTTCGGCGATGGCCAGACCGAGGCCGGTGCCGCCGGTGTCACGGGCGCGGGCGTCGTCCAGGCGGGTGAAGCGCTCGAAGATCCGTCGGCCCTCCTCCCGCGGAATGCCGGGCCCGTCGTCCCGGACGTCGAGGACGGCTTGGTCGAGGGCGTCGTCGTGACCCAAGCCGACGGTTATCGTGCCGGTGGCGTGGCGTTCGGCGTTGTCGAGGAGGTTGCCCAGCACGCGGGCGAGCAGGGCGTGGTGGCCCCGCACGGTGATGGGCCCGGGCATCGAACACACCTCGAGGACGACGCCCTGGGGCGGGTGCCGGCGCGCGGTCTCCTCTCGTACGAGGTCGGTCAGGTCGACGGTCCGCCGGGACACCTGGTCGTCTTGTGGGGAGTCGAGCCGGGCCAGCAGCAGCAGGTTCTCGGTCAGGTCCTGCAGGCGGACGGTGTCCCGGTGGGCGTCACGGACGGCCCGCGGCCAGTCGGCGGCGGGGGCGTTCAGGGCGAGTTCGAGTTCGGTCCGTAGACAGGCGAGTGGTGTGCGCAGTTCGTGGGAGGCGTCCGCGGTGAACTGACGCTGCTGGTCGACGGCCTTCTGCAGGCGGTCGAGCGTGGCGTTCATGGTGACGGCCAGGCGGGCGATTTCGGTGCCGGTGCGGGGGACGGGGACCCGCCGGTCGAGGTGGTGTGCGCTCAGGTCGGCGAAATCGGCGCGGATGGCCTCGACCGGACGCAGCGCCCGCCCCGCGGCGAGCCACGTCGCGCCCGATACCAACAGCGTGATGCCCGCGACGCCGCCGATGAGAAGCCGGACGACGGTGTTCAGGCGGGCCTGTTCCACATCGAGGGACTGCGTGACGGCGACGGATTCCGGCGGAGTCGCGTTCGTACGGGAGATGACGGCCCGGATCGGTATGGGCCCGCGAACCGGGTTGGTCCAGGGAAGCAGCGACAGCTTCCCCACGCTGGGTCCCGCTTGCCGGGTGGGCCGGCACAGGCTGATGTACTTGTCGTCGATGAGTTGCACCCGTTGGAAGGACCGGGTGCAGTCGGGCAGGTCCTTGGTGGCGTTCACCCGCGACTGAACGTCCGTCAGCACGAGGTTCACCTTGCGGCCTGCGCTTTCCATCAGGGAGGAACGCACCATGAGCGCCACGGGGACCGAGGCCGCGGTCAGAGGGACCAGGGTGATGACCGTGGCCAGGAGTGCCATCCGCATCCGAATGGTGGCCGGTCGCAGACGGCGCACCAGGGCCCGGGCTCGGCGCCATGTCATGACAGGCTCCCTTCCGCCGCGTCGAGCCGGTAGCCGGCCCCGCGAACCGTACGGATGCTGTGCCGCCCAAACGGTGTGTCGATCTTGCGTCGGAGCGCGCTGACATAGACCTCGACGAGGTTGACGTCACCGTCGAAGCGGTCGTCCCAGACGTGTTCGAGCACCTCGCACTTGGAGATTGTCTGGCCGCTGCGGCGAGCCAGATACTCCAGGACTGCGAACTCGCGTGCGGTCAGTACCACTTCGGTCGTGCCGCGTCGGCAGCGCCGGGCGGCCGGGTCGATCTCCAGATCCCCGATCCGCATCATCGCGGGCCGTTCGGGTCGGCCCCGGCGGGTCAGCGCGCGCAGGCGGGCGGCCAGCGCGATGAAGGAGAACGGCTTGGTCACGTAGTCGTCGGCACCGATGTCAAGGCCCTCGGCCTGGTCGTACTCGCCGTCCATGGCCGTGAGCATCAGCACCGGCACCCATGTCCCCTCCCGCCGGAGCCGCTCACACACTCCGTAGCCGTTCAGGTGGGGCAGCATCACATCGAGTACCAGCGCGTCGTAGTCGTTCTCGCGTGCCATCCTCAGGCCCTGCCGCCCGTCGTGGGCGACGTCGACCGCGTAGCCCTCGCCCACGAGCCCGCGGTGCAGAAGATCCGCCAGCCGCCGGTCGTCCTCAACCACCAGTATCCGCATGACCCCAGCATGACGGCACGGCCCTGTGGGGACCCTGAAAGCCCTTCAGGCGGCGTCAGGATCCTCACAGGGCCGTGCCGTCACTGTTCTTCCCACGACCTCGAACGCAGGGGAGACCGGGGCAGCGGGCTCGGCCACGGGGGGCCTCTGCGCTCGTGCTCGCACTCACCGATCGATCGCGCAGCGGCACGGACAGCACGGCCACCCAGACGCCAGCCCGCTGCCAGCGGCGGAAGCCCTTAGATCGTCTGCCACGGCCCGGACTCCACCGGCAGATCCCGCCACGGAGCACCGGTTTGCACCCGTCAGCGGATCCCGTCGATCAGCCTCCGCCGACCCGCTGACGGCCTGCCGACCTGCACAACGGGCAACAACGGTTCCAGCACCGCCCACTGCTCATCAGAGAGATCGCCATGCCCCACACCGCGATCATCACGGCATGAGGCATGGCTACAGGCCCGGTTCTACAACACGGCCTAGCGGCGGGTCAGCAGGCGTCGATGCGGTCGACGTAGGGCTGCAGAGGGCCGGTGATGGAGTTGGAGCGGAACTTGTAGTCCTGCTGGCCCCTTGTCAGCTGGATGCAGCCGCTGTCGTACCCGTAGACCATGATGACCTTGACTCGCACGCCGGTACTGCAGCCGTTGTCGAGGTAGACGTTGGTGTAGTAGCCCGTGGCCGCGTTGCCGTGCTTGTACTGGCTGAACGAGACGCAGTTGGGCGCCGGGGCCAGCGGAGTCACCTTCGAGGACGCCTGGGCAAGGCTGTTGCCGGTCTGCGCCGGCGCGGCGGCGGCGGTGCCGTTGAACGCCAGGACGGCAGCAGGGACGGCGAGGATTCCCGCGAGTGCGGGCAAGAACTTGGTTCGCATGGATGACCTTCCAGACTCTCGGGGACATGTGCGTGGTCAGGGCTACAAGAACGAGAGCAGTGATGGCCGGTGGTGATGTAAGCAGGAATGAGGCCGGACAGGCGGCTGTTGCGCAGCTCTGATCGACCATCACGTCCTGCTCCAGCTCGGCCGTGCTTGTCTTTGGCCCACGGACCGTTGCCGGAATCTCCCCCGGTTGAAGCCGATCCCGTCGGGGGCCCGCAGGACGGAACGATGGCAGGGCGGTGCTGAAGGGACCCTGAAGAGGGTCTGTCAAATGAACGGCCCTGTCTCGCTTTCGGTGGTGACGGAGCGTTGTGATGGGTCGTTGACATTCATGTGAAGGATGTCAACGAGCTCGTGCAGACTGTCTTTTCGGGCCTGTCCCCGCTGGTCATCGAGGATGTAGTCGACGAAGGTGAGCGGATCGTGGTGCGGGCACGGACTCCGCGAGACATTGCGGTCTGCCCGGTGTGCGGGACCCCGTCGGAGCGCGTGCACGGCTATCACTGGCGGACAGTCGCGGACGTGCCGGTCGATGAACGACGGGTGGTGGTCCGTGTGCGGGTGCGGCGTCTGGTGTGTCCCACCCGCGGCTGTCGCCACACCTTCCGCGAACAGGTGCCCGGTGTCCTGGACCGATACCAGCGGCGTACGACCCGCCTGACCAGGCAAGTCAAGGCTGTGGTCAAGGAGTTAGCGGGCCGGGCCGGGGCACGTCTGCTCGCGATATTGGCGGTGAGCCTGTCGCGTCACACGGCCCTGCGCGCCCTGCTGCGGATCCCGTTGCCCCCTGGGCGGATGCCCCGTGTGATCGGCGTCGACGATTTCGCACTGCGCCGGCGGCACCGCTACGCCACCGTGATCATCGACGCCGAGACTCATGAGCGGATCGACGTGCTGCCCGGCCGTACGGCCGACACTCTGGAGGCGTGGCTGCGCGAGCATCCAGGCGTCGAGATCGTATGCCGTGACGGCTCGGCCACCTACGCTGAGGCCATCCGTCGTGCCCTGCCTGACGCGGTGCAGGTCGCGGATCGGTGGCATGTGTGGCACAACCTGTGTGAAGCCGTCCTGAGTGAGGTCAAGGCGCACAGCACCTGTTGGGCCACCGTGCTGGACGCACCCATCTACGACGGGCCCCGCGCCCAGACCACTCTGGAACGCTGGCACCAGGTCCACGGCCTGCTCGACCAGGGCGTCGGCCTGCTCGAATGCGCCCGCCGCCTCCAACTGGCCCTGAACACCGTCAAACGCTACGCCCGCGCCGACCGGCCCGAGCGCATGCTCCGCGTCCCCAAGTACCGCGCCGGCCTCGTCGACCCCTACCGCGAACACCTGCGCAAACGCCGCGCCGAGGACCCCGGCGTCCCCGTCAAGCACCTCTTCGAAGAGATCAAAGCACTCGGCTTCACGGGTTGCCTGAACCTCCTGCACAAGTACATCCACCAGGGTCGCGCTGACGCCGACCGCAGCCACATCTCCCCGCGCAGGTTCGCCCGGATGCTGCTGACCAGGCCCGACAACCTCAAGGCCGAGCAACACCAGCTCCTCGCCAAGCTCACCACCGCCTGCCCCGAGATGACCCAACTGGCAACCGGCATCAGGGACTTCGCCCCGCTCCTTACGCCGCACGCCGACAACGCCGACGCGCTCACAGGCTGGATCGCCCAAGTCCGAGCAGCGGACCTGCCCCAGCTGCATACCTTCACCCGGGGCCTGGACCGGGACATCGATGCCGTGATCGCCGGGCTCACGCTTCCGCACAGCAACGGCCCCACCGAAGGCGTCAACACCAAGACCAAACGGATCGCACGCCAGATGCACGGACGAGCAGGCTTCACCCTGCTTCGCCACCGCATCCTCCTCGGATAGCAGCACGCTCCGTCACCACCGAAGGCGAGACAGGGCCAAATGAACGGTGTAACCAGGGTGGTTGGGGTTACTGACGCGCCGCCGACAGGCGGCCGTCGAAGGTGATGTCGAAGGCGTTCAGCGCGGTCTTCCAGCGCATGGTCCAGCGCGCCTGGCCCTTGCCGGTGGGGTCAAGCGACATGATCGCCATGTAGACGCACTTCAGTGCGGCCTGCTCGTTCGGGAAGTGGCCGCGGGACTTGACCGCCCTGCGGATCCGCGCGTTCACCGACTCGATCGCGTTCGTCATGCAGACGATGCGGCGGATCTCGGTGTCGAACCGCAGGAACGGGGTGAACTCCTCCCAGGCGTTCTCCCACAGTTTCACGATCGCCGGATACTTCCGGCCCCAGGCGTCGGCGAACTCGGCGAACCGCTCCAGGGCGGCCTCCTCGGTCGGCGCTGTGTAGACGGGTTTGAGGAGCTTGGCGATCTTGTCCCAGTCCTGGCGGGCGGCGTAACGGAAGGAGTTCCGCAGCAGGTGGACCACGCAGGTCTGCACGATCGTCTTCGGCCAGACGGTCTCCACCGCCTCGGGCAGGCCCTTGAGCCCGTCGCAGACGAGCATCAGGACGTCGTTCACGCCGCGGTTCTTGATCTCGGTGAGGATGTGCAGCCAGTGCTTGGCGCCCTCGCCGCCGTCCCCGGCCCACAGACCCAGGATCTCCCGCCGGCCCTCGGCCGTGACGGCCAGCGCCACGTAGACGGGCCGGTTGGCGACGGCACCGTCACGGATCTTCACGTGGATGGCGTCGATGAAGATCACCGGATAGACGGCGTCCAGTGGCCGGCTCTGCCATTCGGCCATGCCCTCGAGGACCTTGTCGGTGATGGTGGAGATGGTCTGCCGGGACACCTCGGCGCCATGGACCTCCGCCAGGTGGGCCTGCACTTCGCCCGTCGTCAGACCCTTCGCCGCCAGCGAGATCACCATCTCGTCAACGCCGGTCAGGCGCTTCTGCCGCTTTTTGACGATCTTCGGCTCGAAGGTGCCGTCCCGGTCGCGGGGCACGGCTATCTCCACCGGCCCCACGTCGGTCAGCACGGTCTTGCCGCGTTTGCCGTTGCGGGAGTTGCTGCCGTTCTTGCCGACCGGATCGTGCTTGTCATAGCCGAGGTGGTCGGTGATCTCGCCCTCGAGAGCGGACTCCAGCAGCCGCTTGGTCAGCTGCTGCAGTAGGCCGCCCTCGCCGGTCAGCTGCAGGCCCTCGGCTTGGGCGCGGCCCACCAGCTCGTCGATCAACTGGTCGTCCACGGCCTTCACCGGCACAGCCTCCGTCGACTCAACCGCCTCGTGCTCAGCCACGTTCTCACTGGTCATCGATGCATCTTCCATGATCGGGAGTTACACCGAACGATTTACAGTCCCGCCGGCGGGCGTGATCACAGGAGTGCGCGGCGGTCCGGCCTGCATGACGCTCAGCTGCTGCAGTCACGGGGGTGGTGGCCGGTTGTGAGGGCCGGGGGGTGTCAGGCGGACGGCTGGTGTGTGTGTTCGCCTGCTGGGGGCGTGGTTGTGTCGGGGGTGGTGTAGTAGACGGAGGTGCCTTGCTTGGTGCGTTGGGCCTGGTTCTTGGCGACGAGGCTTTCGAGTGTGGTGCGGATCACGGTGGTCTTGACCGTGCGGTCGGGGTGCAGCTGTCCGAGCGCGGTGGTGATCTCGGCAGCCGAGCGGGGCTCTTCCAGGCCTGCCAGGTGCTCGCGTACCAGGTCCACCAGCTTGGGCGTGGCAGGCCGGGGGGCCGGTGCCGTTGTAGCGGTGGTCGTCTTGCCGGTGCGGTTCTTCGCGGGGGCGGTCTTCTTGGCCTTGGTCTGCTTGGCCGCGGCGGGCGCTGCGGCGGCCTTCTTGCGGGGGGAGGGCACTGCCGCGGCCGGCTCGGCCGGTGCAGCGGGTGCCGCCGGGGCACCGAGGGCCTGGCGGAGGTTCACCAGGACGGTGTGGTCGTGCTGCACGGCGGCGAGCTGTTCCTGGAGCGCTTCGATCTCACTGCTGAGGCGTTCCTGCTCCTTGAGGTTGCGTTCCAGGTCGCCTGTGACCTGGGCGCTGTACTGGGAGGTCAACTCGGTGACGGGGGTGGTGGTTTCGGACATGATGATCTCACCCTTCCTGTGTGCTGCGGCCGATGGGCGGCGCACTCACGGCGTACGCGAAGTCGAAGGTTCATGCTGTCCCGCCTGCTGCCGCGGTGCAGCGGCAGTTACTGGCGCACATGTCTGTCGTAGCGATAGTACGGAAGAGGGCCGCGTTGTTCTCTGTGATGTGGCTGAGAGCTGGTCTGCGCGTCCTGGCAGGGGGAGCGGATCAGGGCGCAGGCCTGTACGCGGGAAGAGGGGCGGAGCGGCGGGAGCGGTGCAGGCGTCCGGCTCACCTTGTCCGTGTCCGGTTGGTGGTGTCGGGTTGCCGGAGTACGGCTCGCCGCCGGCCGGTCGGACAGTTCTCCGGTCTGCCGGCGCGCGTGTCCGCGCGGACGGGCGTTGGCGGCCATGTCGGTGGGAGAGGCGGGCGCGTCGGTGTGAGCGGCCGGTAGCAGAGCTGTCGGAGGTTGTGCAGGGGCTGCTGTCGGAGGCATGGGCGGGGGAGTGGGGTGCGGGGCCCGGTGGGCGGCCCGCCGGCGAGCTCTGCGGCGCGGCCTGGCCTCTGATCCGGGATGGCCTCGTCCGGCAGCCGGACGTGCAGGGACGCCCGGGTGGCGGGCAGGTCGGGTCAGCCGTCCCGGGCCGGCTCCTGCCACGGTCGAACAGTTCTCCCGTCTGTCAACGCGACTTCGGCGCGCCTGCGCGGGCGCGGGCCCGTGCAGCGGGTCGACCGGTAACCGGGCACAGCCGTCGGTGCCGGTGCGCAGGGCGTATGGCAGAGCGAGCAGCCGGGAGGCCGGGGGAGGGGGGATGCTGCCGGGCGTGGAGGCGGGGAAGGTGGGCGTCTCCCGCACCCGCCGCTCCTCGTCGTGGAACTGCCGCCGCGCCGGGGGAGAGAAGCGACAGGGCGCCACCGCCGGGAGGTCGCGCCGGAGGAAGGATTGCGGACGAGGGGGCTGCCGCTGGGGTGTGTGCGACGGGGCCGAGACCGTCCCCCCGGTGGCGACGGCTGTGAGCCGGCGGTCGGTCTGCACGGCGTAGACCGACACGGCCCGCATCGGCGGCTGGTCACCGGGACGGCTACCCGGCGCCGCGGCCGTCCCTGCCCGTGCACAGCGCCAGGCGCCAGGCGCCAGGCGCCGGTCGTAGGACGGCGGCCGGAAGCGGGGATGGGCGCGCTGCTGGGTGTCGGTGGGGCCGACGGGGCGGGAGTGGACCTCGGCGTGGCCGACGGCCTCGAGGCGGCGCACGGTCCGCCCTGTCTGCGCCACGGCACCACGCATGACGTGCCGGCGTGCCGGCCTGCTGGTTCGGCGTGGACCGCTCCACCGTATGAGCCAGGACCCGGTTCACCTGAACGTCCCCGCGGCCGTGGAGTTCATCGAGGAGCTCCGCCCGGCGGCCGGCAGCGCTCACCTCTGAGAAGGGCGGTCAGGGCTGCCGCGCCCGAACCGCCCGCGGGAGCAGCAGGGCGGATGCGGGGGTGGTGGGCGTCTCCGGGCGGGCCCGGCACCGGATCGTCGGTTCGGTGGCCGTGCGGCCGGTGACGGTGGGTTTGGTGGCCGAGCGGCGCTCCGGCCCGCAGGGACCTGCGCTCACGCCCCTTCCGGCGTTCTCCGTGCCGGTGTGGCGCGGAACCTTGCCCGGTACTCGCCCGGCGTCGCGGCGAGGCGGCGGCGGAACGCCCTGATGAGGGTGTCGACGGTGCCGAATCCGCAGGCGGAGGCGATGCGTTCCAGGGCGTCGTCGGTGGTCTCCAGCAGGGTTCGGGCTCTTTCGACCCGGGCCGATTCGATGTAGGCGTGGGGTGTCGTGCCGAGTTCGGTCTTGAAGATCCGGGTGAGCTGCCGGTCACTCACATGCGCGTACGCGGCCAGGTCCGGCACGGTGAGGCGCTGGTCGAGGTTGGTCAGGATGTGGTGCCGGAGGTCCTCGGTGCGGCGCGTCGTGGACACCTGCTCCAGCGGTACGCTGAACTGGGACTGTCCGCCGGGCCGTTTCAGGTACATCACGAGCTCGCGGGCGACACTCAGCGCGACCGGCTCGCCGAAGTCCTGCGCGACCAGCGCGAGGGACAGGTCCAGGCAGGCACTGATTCCCGCCCCGGTCCAGATCTCGCCCTCCTCGCGGATGAAGATCGGATCCGGATCAGACCCGCACCGCCGGATAGTCGGCGGCCAGCTGCTGCGCGGTCGACCAGTGCGTCGTGGCGCGCTTGCCGTCCAGGAGCCCCGCCGCGGCGAGGATGTGCGCACCGACGCACACCGATGCCACGCGCCGGGTGCGAGGAGCCAACGCCTTCACCCGGGCCACCGTGCCGGGCTCGACGAGGGGCCGCACGAGCGGCTCGCCGCCGGCCTCGACGGACTCCACGGAGCCGGGCACCAGCAGGGTGTCGATCGCCCGTGCGCCGATGTCGTGGAACGTGGCGTCAGGGAGGATCCGCACGCCGGCCGCCGTGGTCACCGGATCCAGGGTCTCGGCGGCCAGGACGACCTCGTAGCTGGCTCCGTCCGCGGTCTCGTGCCGGACGAGGGAGAACACCTCCGGCGGGCCGGTGACGTCGAGGAGGTCGACGCCTTCGAACAGCACGATCACGATCAGCCGATTCACGGTCCCCACCCTGCGCCCCCCGCTTTCCGCCCGGCTGCGGGCGTCGCTTTCTGCAAGGAGTACGTCATTGCCGACACTCCGGTTCGCCCCCTAGCGTCACACATGTGTTCAACAGGTCGTTGAACAGCCGTTCAAGCCCCCGGAAGAACCCAGGAGAAGACCCGTGGCAAGCAAGACGCTGCGCGCACTCGACAACGCCGACCACACCCCCGCCGCCCTCGCGTCCTCGACGCTCATCCTCGTCGACTACCAGAACACCTACACCCGCGGGGTGATGGAGCTCGACGGCTGGAAGCCCGCCCTGGACGCTGCATCGGACCTGCTCGCCCGTGCCCGCGCGGCCGGAGCCGCCATCGTCCACGTCCAGCACGACGACGGTGAGGGTTCGCCCTACGACATCCGCACGGAGACCGGCCGCATCCACCCCGGTGTGGCGCCCGTCGAGGGGGAGCCCGTGGTCGTCAAGCACGCCCCCGACGCCTTCCACGGAACCGACCTCGGCCGGCTTGTGGACGAGGCCGGGAACGAGACTGTCATCGTCGCCGGCTTCATGACCCACATGTGCGTCGCCTACACGACGGCGTCCGCGGCCCTGCGCGGCAACAAGCCCACCGTCCCGGCCGACACCTGCGCCACCCGGTCCATCGTGGACGTGTCCGCGGACGAACTGCACCGCAGTGCGCTGGCGGCCATCGCCGACGCGTACGGCGTGGTCGTCGCCTCCCAAAAGCAGCTGGCCTGACGAACCGGCAGCGGGCTGCGGCGGGGCTTCACGACCGGCCGTGAGAGGGAATGAGGCTCTTCCGTCTTCCGCCACGCATCGTTGCCGACATCCAGGACCTCCTCGAACCCGACGAGGGCATACTCCGGGCACCGGCTGCTCCCCACGCCCGCGGGGATGTTCCCGAGCCGGGCCTGTGCGGCATCGAGTTGACGATCTGCGCCCCGCGCTCACAGGGATCTGAATGCGGTCCCCGGGCTGCGGTGATGGGCCTTCCTGGCAGGGGCAAGGTCCTGGCGGCGGTATGGGTGCTTTGCCCGACTCGGTGAAAGTGCTGAGAAATCGGCGTCCGTCGCGCGAACATTCCAGGTGAAGAAGCGTGCTCCCCGCACGAGCGGGGATGGTCCCTGCCCGCCCCTGCGCGTGTACGAGACCGACCGGTGCTCCCCGCACGAGCGGGGATGGTCCCTGGCCGGTCACCTTCGAGACGTAGATGGGCGAGTGCTCCCCGCACGAGCGGGGATGGTCCCTCGGCGTGCGCCTTCGCGGCCGCGTCGAGGTAGTGCTCCCCGCGCGAGCGGGGATGGTCGCGGCTGGTCGTCGCGCGATGGGCGGCGGCCAAGTGCTCCCCGCGCCCGCGGAGATGTTCCCGACATCCATGACAACTCCAACCTGAGTAAGGACTGCTCCTCGCGCCTGCGGGGATGTTCCCGACGGATCGGCGACGTGCTGCAGATGGTCGGTCTGCTTCCCGCGTCTGCGGGGCTGTTCCGAAGTCAGTCGCGCGTTCGGCTACTCGATCCTTCTGCTCGCCTCGAACTGCTCCATGGCCTCGCGGAGCAGTTCGGCCTGCGCACTTGCCGCTGACTGCCTGGTCCCCGTCGAGGGGTGTGCCGTGAACCGGCGTCCGTTCTGCGTTGTGTGCCTCGTGCCGGCGGCTCTGCTGCTCGGTGTGGTCCGCTGCAGGCCGCTGTGCGGTGCGGCCCGGGGGCCTGAGCTCATCGCTGTCGGTATCGCCTTGGAGGCATTGGGGACGGCCTGGGGTGTTGTCCCCGGGGGCGGGGCGGGTTGCTGCGGTTGGAGGTTTCGGTGTGTGGGATGGGTTCGCGGGTCACCTCGTGTGTGTGGGTGTCGGTGAGGGCGGTGTCGGGCGGATGCGTGTCGTTGCGGGTTTCCTTGTTCGGTGGGGCAGTGGTTTTGCGGCGGCCTGGTGTTCGGGGGCTCGGGTGCTCGGGGGCTCGGCAGGGGGTGTTCTCGGTGGAGGATGCGGGTTGATCCCGGCTGGGAGTGTGTTGCGTGCCCAGGTGGTGGTGTGGTGTCGTTGCGTGTTCTGTGCCGGTGTGGTTCAGGGGTGTGGCCTGGTGCGTTGGTGGTTGAGGGTGTGGTGGCGGCGTTGGAAGTCGGGGGTGTGGTGGGTGATGTAGGCGCTGGTGAGGGGTTTGTTGTATTGCGCGGTGATGTTGCGGGTGGCGCATTCCTTTGCGATGGCGTCCGGGTCGGGGTGGTCGTCGTATGTGCGGTGCTGGGCCCAGATGGTGTAGACGCGCCAGGGCAGGAAGTAGCGGCGCAGTGTGGCGGGGCTGACGGGCTGGCCGCTGCGGCCGTGGATGCCGTGGTCGGTGAGATGGACGGAGAGTTGCTGGCCGGTGGGCGGGTGGCCGTGCTCGGCTTGGTACGCGGTCCAGGCCAGGTAGTAGCGGTCGACGGTGGTGAGGGCCGGCTGCTGTGCTGCCGTTTGCGGCGGTACTGGGGGTGGGGTGCTGGCGGTGGTGTGCATCGGGTTGGTGTGCTTGTGCCTGACGGCTGTGCCGAAGGGCGCGGTGTCTGGGGTGTTGTGGGGGTGTTCGTGCTGGCGGTGTTCGTTCAGGGGGTGGGGTGTCTGGGGCCGGGGCCGGGCTTGTTCTGCGTGTGAGGGGTGGTGGTGTGTGGGGGAGGCGGCGAGGGTGCCGTGGGGCCGGAGCGCCCGCTGGGCGGGGGTATCTTCCGAAGCTGGGTCTTCGGTGGGGAGGGCTTGGGGCGGGTGCTGGGAGTGCGTGTCGCTCCTGTGGGGATTGCTGTGCGGAGCGCGGAACCGGGGAGCTCGCGGGCTGGTGGCTGGCTCGGACGGGAGCCGTGGGGTGATTTCCTGGTGGGTTGGGGCGATCGGCTCGATGTCGGCCTTGTCCGGGTCTGCCGTGACGGGCGGTTGCTCGGGTTCCATGTCCGCGGCCTGCGGGTGTGCGTTCTGCGTTTGTGATGCGGGAGGCTCGCTGCCGAGCGCTTCTTCGAGGGCTTTGTCCTGTAACCGGACCGGGGCTGTGACCGGTGCGGACGTGAACTGGACTGGTGCTTGTATGCCGGCGGCGGCGGCGAGTGCGGCGGGGGCGGTTTCGGTGAGGGGGATGCCGTAGCGGGCCAGGCGCAGGGGTATCAGGGACTCCACCGGGGCCTTGCGGCGCCA
>NZ_JBEXXK010000104.1:0-17086 GCF_040630405.1 Streptomyces sp. NPDC005811 | reverse complement strand
GCGGAACTGATCGCCGACAAGCACAAGATCAGCCGTGAGCAGCAGGACGAGTTCGCCCTCGCCTCGCACCGGAAGGCGGCGAAGGCGCAGGCGGACGGTCTGTTCGACGCCGAGCTGGCCCCCGTGTCGCTGCCGCAGCGCAAGGGCGACCCGGTGATCTTCGGCGCCGACGAATGCGTACGCCCCGACGCTTCCCTGGCGGCCATGGCGAAGCTGAAGCCGTCCTTCCGCCCCGAGGGCGGGACCGTCACCGCGGGCAACGCCTCGCCGCTGAACGACGGTGCCGCGGCCCTGTTGCTGGTGGACGAGGAGGGGCTGAAGGCCACCGGCCGGGAGCCGCTCGCCCGCATCTCGGCGACCGGGGTGCACGCCGTCGACCCGGACTACTTCGGGCTCGCCCCCGTCGAGGCCGTCAACCGGGCGCTCGCCAAGGCCGGCCGGACCTTCGCGGACCTGTCCGTGCTCGAACTGAACGAGGCCTTCGCCGCCCAGGTGCTGGGCTGTGTCGCCGAGTGGCCCGAGTTCGACCCGGCGGTCCTCAACCCGCAGGGCGGCGCCATCGCCCTCGGCCACCCCCTCGGCGCCTCCGGCGCCCGGCTCGCCGGCACCGTCGCCCACCAGCTCGCCCGCCGGGGCAGCGGCACCGGTGTCGCCACCCTCTGCATCGGCGTGGGCCAGGGCCTCGCCCTCGTCCTCGAACGATAGGCGACCCGGAGGAACCGCCGTGCCCAGACCCCATCTGCTCCACCACCACCTGGTAGGCCCGGCTGACGCACCGCCGTTGGTCCTCGGCCCGTCCCTGGGTACGTCCAAAGCCGTCTGGGAACCCCAGCTGCCCTCCTTGGCGTGCCGATTCCAGGTCCTGCGCTTCGATCTTCCCGGACACGGAGGTTCCGCCACCGCCCTGTTGCCTGATCCCAGGCCGGGCCACACCACGGTTGGGGATCTGGCGTCCTTGGTGCTCGAGCTCGTCGACCGCCAAGGATGGGAACGTTTCCACTACGCGGGCATCTCGCTGGGCGGAGCCATCGGTGCCCACCTTGCCGCACACCAGCCCGAGCGTGTCGCTTCCCTGGCCCTGGTCTGCTCCTCCGCACACTTCGGAGCGCCAGAACCCTGGCACGAGCGGGCGGAACTCGTGCGGCGCAAGGGCACCACTCCCCTGCTGGCGACCAGCCCGAGCCGTTGGTTCACTGGCGCGGACTTCGCCCTGAACCCCTTCGGCCGCAGGCTGATCGGCAATCTCGCGGAGACCGACCCGGTGGCCTACGCTGCCTGCTGCGACGCCCTCGCCACCTACGACCTCCGCCCCGCTCTGGCAGGTATCACCGCGCCCACCCTTGTAGTCGGCGGGTCCCATGACTTGGCGACTCCGTTGGAGCACGCCCGGGAACTCGCGGCGAGCATCCCTCAAGCCGTCCTCAAAGTCATCAACTGCGGGCACTTGGCCGCCGAGCGGCCCCGCGCTCTGCGGGCCGCGCTCGCCTCTCACCTGCCCGGCTCCCGAACCTAGAAGGCGGCACGGCCGGTTCCGCTGACCGACCACAACGCCTAACCTGCATATATCCGATCCAAGCCGCATAACCGCGGCATGTGCCTCTCGCCGGAGGTCGCGGTGCACGTCAGTGACAACACCATGCGTCCGGAGATCGCGCGTTCCTGGTGGCGCTCCGAGCTGAGCGGGCTCAGCCCCACGGCTCCGAACCTCCGGCTGGAACCAGACGCGGTGGACGGGCGCAGTCGCCTCGTCGCCGCTGCCGAACCGGTGCTCGCCGATCTCGCCACGGAGATCGGCGACGCGGACTTCTGTGTGCTGCTCGCCGACCGTGAGTCACGGATCGTGAACATGCCCTTCGGCGCCAGACAGCTGCGCGCCCGTCTGGAGACCCTCGGCGTGGTTGCGGGTGGAGTCTTCCTGGAGGAAACGACGGGCACGAACTCCATCGCCACCGCTCACGAGCTGCGCCGCGGCATCGCGGTGCACGGCGAGGAGCACTATCTGGAGCCCTTCAAACGGTTCAGCTGCTACGGCCACCCCGTCACACACCCGGTGACCCGGCGCCTGGAAGGCGTCCTCGACATCACCTGTCTGACCGAGTACGACTCCCCGCTGCTGGCACCGCTCATCGCCCGTGCCGCACGCGACATCGAGGAACGGCTGCTGCTGAACGCGGGCCGCGCCGAGCAGCGGCTGCTGGCGGCGTTCCGGATGGCGACCGCCGGACGCAACCGGCCAGTGCTGGTGCTCGGTGAGGGGGTGGTGCTGGCGAGCCCCGGAGCGGTGGATCTCCTCGACCCCGTCGATCACATCCGGCTGCGCGAACTCGCGGCCGGTCTCTGCGTCCGTACTTCCGGCAGCCCTGATGCCCATCACGCGCGCTCGGTCGAGTTGGCGTCGGGCCGGATTGTGTCAGTCCGGTTCCGTCCTGTCGCCTCCGCGATCGACGGAGTCCTCGTCGAGTTCCATGACCCCGAGCAGGTGGCTACCGTCCCCCGCCGGGGCTCCGGCCGCCAGTCCGACGCCCGGCCGGCACAGCTCACGCCCGGCACACCGGTGTACGTCGGTGGAGCACCCGGCACTGGGCGTACGACAACGGTGCGTGCGCTGCTGAGGGGGGACCGGAACCGTATCTCCACCCTCGACGCCGCGGACGCGGCCGTACGCGGAGAAGCCGCCTGGCTCGCCGAGCTGGAGCGGGCAGTGAGCAGCTGCCCCGATTTGCTGGCTGTCGAGGACGTACACCTGCTGACGGACGCCTGCGCCGTCCACCTACGGCGTCTCCTGGCTCATCCTGAGCTGCGGATCGCTCTCACCGGCGCTCCCCTCGCCGAGCTGACCGGACAGTGCGCCGTGCTCGCCGCAAGCTGCCCCGCGCAGATCGAGCTGTTCGCGCTGAGGGATCGTGCGGAAGAACTGCCGTCACTCGTGCGGGCCATGCTGGACGGCCTGGGCATCGACAACCGGCTTCGGTTCATGCCAGTCACGCTCTCCGCGTTGGCAGGCCACCCGTGGCCCGGCAATCTGCATGAACTACACACCGTCGTACGGACTGTCGTCGCCCGCCGCTCGGCGGGCGACGTCACACCCCATGACCTGCCCGAGGGGTACCAGGTCAGCCCATGGCTACGCCGGATGACGCCCCTGGAACGGGCCGAGCACAACGCGATCACGGCGGCGCTGCGCCAGTGCGGGGGCAACAAACTCCGTGCCGCGAAGCAGCTCGGCATCAGCCGAACCACGCTCTACAACCGTATGCGCACGCTGCGGATCAACGCCTGAACCGGCGGCCGATGCCACGGTGGATTGAGCGGGCGGAGCCCTGCTCTCCTCGAGCAGGGCTCCGCCATGGTTCCGGCACCGTCCGGGCGGTCACGATGTCATCGGTACACGGTCTGGTACTGCTGGTAGGCGAGCAGGCCCTCGGGTCCCAGTTCGCGGCCGATGCCGCTGTCCTTGAATCCGCCGAAGGGGGCAGCCGGGTCGGGGACGTAACGATTGACACCGATGGTGCCGGTCCGGACGCGGTGGGCGACGGCCGCCCCGCGTTCCGGGTCGCTGGTCCACACCGTGCCGCCGAGGCCGAAGTCGGAGTCGTTGGCGATGCGGACGGCGTCGTCGTCATCGTCGTACGGGATGAGTGCCAGGACAGGGCCGAAGATCTCTTCCTGGGCTATGACGGCGCTGTTATCGACATCGGCGAAGACCGTCGGTTCGACGAACCATCCCTGGTCCAGGCCGACGGGACGGCCGCCGCCGGTGGTCAGCCGGGCACCCTCGGCACGGCCCTTCGCGATGTAGGACTCGACGCGTTGACGATGGCTGGCGGTGGCCATCGGGCCGATCTGGGTCGCGGGGTCGGCGGCGTCTCCCACGGTCAGGGAGCTGGCGAAGACGGTGAGGGCGTCGACGACCTCCTCATACCGGCTGCGCGGAGCCAGGACACGGGTGCCCAGGAAGCAGGTCTGACCGTTGCTGAGCAAGGTGGCGGTGAACAGACCCTCACCGATCTTCGACAGGTCCAGATCAGCGTCGTCCAGGACGATCGTCGCCGACTTGCCACCGAGCTCGAGGGTCACCGGGCGCAGCAGGCGTCCGCAGGTCTCGGCGATGGCACGGCCCGCAGGGGTGGAACCGGTGAAGGCCACCTTGTCGACGGCCGGGTGGGCGACGAGGTACGCGCCCGCCTCCCGTCCGCCGGGAACGATGTTGATGACGCCCGCGGGAACACCGGCCTCTTCCATGGCCTCGGCCAGCAGGTAGGAGTCCAGGACGGTCTCCGGCGACGGCTTGAGGACGAGTGTGCACCCCGTCGCCATCGCGGGCGCGATCTTGAACATGGCCAGCGCCTGCGGGAAGTTCCACGGCGCGATGGCCGCGACAACGCCGATCGGCACCCGGCGGACCTGGATCGGCCCGCCGAAAAGACCCTCCCGGGTGTCCTCGAAGACGGCCTCCCGGGCGAGCTTGGCGTAGAAACGGAGGATCATGGTCGGGTAGGCGGTCTCCAGCAGGCCGGCAATGGCGACCGGCATGCCGTTCTGGGCACTGACCCGGGCAGCGAACTCGTCGGCCCGCCGTTCCATGACGTCGGCGAGGCGATCCATCACGTCGGCGCGTCGTGCCGGCTCCCAGCTCGCCCAGCCCGACGGGGCGTCGAAGGCGGCCCGCGCGGCCGCCACCGCGCGGTCGACGTCGGCCTCGGTGGCCTCGGGAACGTGGCCCAGCGGCTCCTCCGTGCTGGCGTTGACGGGGTTGATCGTGCGGTCCGTGGCGGGGCGGACCCATTCGCCGCCGATGTAGAGGGTGTCGTAACGCAGGTTCATGACGCGGCTCCTTGGACGGTCACAGGCTTCGGTCGCAGGCGAAGAGGGTGTGCGGCTCAGGCGAAGGTCAGCACGGGCTTGAGGGTGATGCCCTTCTCCGAGTCCTCGACGGCCTGGTTGATGTCCTCGAAGGCGTACGACTTGATGAGCTTGTCGAACGGGAAGCGGCCCTGCTGGTAGAGGTCCACGAGCTTGGGGATGAACAGCTGCGGCACGCTGTCTCCCTCGACGATCCCGCGCACGGCACGTCCGAACAGCAGCGACGACATGTCCAGGGTGACCTCGGTGCCGAGCGCGGCGGCGCCGATCAGGCCGCAGGTGCCACCCTGGTTGAGGGCGTCGACCGCCTGCCGCAGCACGGCCGGTACGGCGGTGGTCTCCAGGGCGTAGTCGAGTCCGAGGCCTCCGGTCAGCTCACGCAGCCGCTCGACGGTGTTGCCCTCGCCACCGTTGATGACGTGGGTCGCGCCCAGTTCCTGCGCCAGTTCCAGGCGGTGTTCGTTGAGGTCGACGGCGACGATTGTGGTGCAGCCCGCGACAACGGCCGCCATCACGGCGCTCAGGCCGACCGAGCCCGCGCCGAAGATCGCGATGCTGCTGCCCGCGGGGGGCTTGAGGGAGTTGAGGACGCCACCCGCACCGGTCTGGATGCCGCAGCCCAGGGGGCCGAGCAGTTCCAGGGGCGCTCCCGGGTCGACCTTCACCACGTTGCGCTCGCCAGCCAGGGCGTACGTGGCGAACGCCGACTGCCCGAAGAACACGCCGTGGACGTCACCGGTCTCCCGGTGCAGCGGGGTCGTGCCGTCGATGCGTGAACCGCCGAAGTTGTACGCCAGGAACTGGTCGCAATAGGCGGTGCGTCCCTGCGCGCACATGCGGCAGCCGCCGCACGAGTTGAACGTGAGCACGACATGGTCACCGGGCGCCACCTGGGTGACACCGTTGCCGACGGCCTCCACGACCCCGGCCCCTTCGTGCCCCAGCACGGCGGGCAGCGGTACGGGATACCACTGGTCCCGGACGATCAGGTCGGTGTGGCAGACACCCGAACTCACCATCCTCACGACGACCTCGCCCGGTCGTGGGTCGTCGAGTTCCAAGGGCGCCAGGGTGAAGGGGGCACCTTTCGCTTCCGTCAGTGCGGCGGTGATGTGCATCGCGCGGCTCCTTTGCCGGTCGTTCGTTGACCTGCAACGTAGGGCCGCGTGGGCATCGCTAACTGTTCAAATCCTGGACACACTGCGGGCGGGTCGCCTTACTGCCCAAACCACCCGCATCGGAGCGTGGAGCTCTGGTCGGCAGCCGCGCCGGGCGGCGAGAACGGCAGATCTGGACGGAGTCACCGACCGGCCCGCACGGTGAGCGTCGTCGGCGGCACACCGCACCGCACGAGTTGTTCCCCAGGGACCCGTCGCGAGGCACCCATGAAGCCGTGGCATCGAAGGAGGCCGAGGCGCTGCTCAGCTCATCACCCTGCCGCTGAGCCGACGGACACCGCCGCTTCCTCTTGAAGAGGTACCTCGGCCCAGATCGTCTTGCCCGAGTATGTGTGACGGCTGCCCCACCGTTGGGTGAGCTGGGCGACGATGAACAGACCACGGCCTCCTTCGTCGAAGACACGGGCGCGACGCAGGTGGGGAGCCGTACTACTGGCGTCGCTCACCTCGCAGACGAGAGTGGCATCGCGGATCAATCTCAGGTGGATCGGAGGACGGCCGTAGCGGATGGCGTTGGTGACCAGTTCGCTGACAATGAGTTCGGCCGCAAAGGCGGCGTCATCCAAGCGCCAGTCAGCCAGCTTCTCGCACGCGAGATCACGGGCGCGTGCGGCGGCCCTGGGCTCGGCGGGTAGCTCCCATGTGACCACTTGGTCGGCGCTCAGCTGCTGGGTTCGCACCAGGAGAAGAGCCGCGTCGTCGGCTCGGCGGTCCGGCAGCAGAGCGTGGACGGCCCTGTCGCACGTGTCCTCCAAGGGGCGGGCAGGGCTGCCGACGAGGAGATCACGGAGCACGTCGCGGCCCTCGTCCAGGTCGCGTCCGGCGAGGAGCCCGTCGGTGTAGAAAGCGAGAACGCTGCCTGCCGGCAGCTCGAACTCCGCGACCTCGAACGGCAAGCCGCCCAGCCCCAGCGGAGGCCCGGCGGGGAGGTCCAGGAAGCGCACGGCACCGTCCCGGGTAACGAGGGCCGGTTCGGGATGGCCGGCCCGGGCCATCGAGCAGCGCCGCGACACGGGATCGTAGATGGCGTACAGGCAGGTGGCTCCCACCTCGCCGAGTCCGTCCCCTTTCCAGTTCTGGGCCGCGCCCTCCGTCATCGCCTGGCGGTCGAGGCGCAGGACGAGGTCATCAAGCTGGGTGAGCAGTTCGTCAGGGGCCAGGTCAACGTCGGCCAGGGTGCGGACAGCCGTGCACAGCCGTCCCATCGTGGCCGATGCCTCAATACCGTGGCCGACCACGTCTCCCACGACCAGCGCGACTCTCGCACCCGACAGGGGGATGACGTCGAACCAGTCACCGCCGATCCCCACGCCCGGGTCGGAGGGCAGATACCGGAAAGCCGTCTCCACACCTGTCTGACGGGAGGAACAGTCGGGGAGCAGGCTCTCCTGCAGTGCGAGGGCGATCGCTCGTTCACGGGTGTATCGGCGGGCGTTGTCGACCCAAACCGCCGCCCTGGCGCCCAGTTCCTCGGCCAGCCGCAGGTCGTCCTCTTCGAAAGGTTCCTGCGTACGGTGGCGGCAGAAGAGCGCCAGTCCCAGAGTGACACCTCGCGCACGAAGCGGCACGACCATCATCGAGTGGATGCCGTGGGTCCGAATACTGCGGGCGCGCTCGGGGGAGCCCGTGGCCCACATACCCAAGGTGCGGTAATCGACTGGTTCGCGCAAGGCACGGCCAGCGGCCAGTGCACGGCCAGGCGGAGACTCAGCGTGATAGCTGTGCAGCACCCCGATCGGAACCACGGCCTCGGGACAGCCCGGTAGAACGGACCGTTGGGCAGCCCTGCGGAAGAGGAGGCCACCGACGGATGGCACTCTCTCGGCCTCTCCGCCGCTGAGGACGCTGTCGAGCAGATCGACGACCACGAAGTCGGCGAAGTGATCCGTGCCGACCTCAGCCAGTTCATCCGCGGTATGGCCCACGTCCAGTGTTGTGCCGATCCGTACTCCGGCCTCGTTCAGAACGCTCAGCCTCTGCCGGGCACGAACCTGCTCGGACGCGTCACCCCCCGCGCCCGAGACAGCGCACACACGCCCTGCGGGATCCACGACCGGGTAGAACCACGTCATCCAACCGTGCGCGCGTTCCTCACCAGGCGCGCGGAAAAGAGTCTCCCGCGACACCGTCCGCCCGCTCCGCCATACCTGCTCCACAGCGTCGGCCAGGCCCTCCATACCCTTGAAAGGTCGCCCGTGCTCGTCATGGCCGACGCGCAGGCCGAGTCGGCCGCTTTCGGATGTGCCCATTGCCCTCGCCATCGCCGCGTTGGCGGCGATACAGACCCCTCGGCGGTCGTACAGCCCCATAGGTAGCGGAAGCTGCTCCAGCGCCCACCGCTTGAGAACGGACGTGTCCGGTTCACCGCTTTCGCTCGCCGCGTCCGCCGAAGACGGCGGAGCCACGGTGGCCGTAAGCACCCAGAGTGCGTTCCCGACCGCATCCAGCAACGATCGAGCCTCGAGGCACGCCCGCAGCCGAGAGCCATCACGGTGCCGCAGGCGGATCAGGCCGCTCCATGCCTCCCGCTCAGCACAGTGACGGTCGACGTCCGCCGGCAGGGGCTCCCCCAGCAACCGCGCAGCCATCCTGCCGACCGCCTCTGTCGCCTCGTACCCCAGCAGTTCACGAGCGGCCGTGCTCCAGGCGACCAGCACTCCCCGGCCGTCCACCACGGCCGAAGCCGCAGGGCCCTGTGCCAGCCGAACATCGTCGGAACCCGACGCGGTGGCGTGCTCGTCCATCGTGCACCTCTCGCCGCGCCGCGACCGCCAAGGGCGCTCCTCGGCGGTCTCGGCCGTTGCACTCACCAGCGTGCACCCTGCATCAGCCCTTCTCAAGGCAGAATGTCACTGTCATCGCACCTCCGGTCGAGACAGGCTGCGACGTTACGTTTCAGCGGCGTCACCGTCTGCCGCCACGATCGGGAGGTGGCCGCCGACGACCTCGGCTCCACGAGCCGCGCGGCGAGCCTGTCTTCCTGCCGGAGGCAGCTGGCTGAGCCGAGGAATCGCTTGAGCTGCGCCGCAGGGGCTCCCGGGGTGGGCGTGCTGAACGCGGACCCGGCGGCCCATCCCAGGTCCTCGATAGCGGCAGCAAGACCAGGTCGCCGCTGTCCCTCTTGTACTGCTCCTCCCCGGCGAAGTTCGACTCGACCGGGACCGGCCGTTGACGGCCATCGCGCACTCGTCCCGGTCGGCCCCGTCAGCGAAGATCAAAAGATGTTTGTTCACGACACAGGTTGTAGTCACCCACCGGCCGGATCCGACAATTCCGCGCCGGGCCAACAAGCCGGGCGGCTGTCACGTCTCTCCAATGCGTCGAACTCCGCAACTGTCGTCGCTCTTCACCTGCAGGAAGGACTGAACCGTTGTCGGCGTCGGTTGAACTCTGGTTCTGGATCACTTTCAGTGCCAAGGCCACGGAGGGTCACCGAAACCGCGATCATGAACGGCCTCGCGCGGCGAGGAGGACCCATTTGCGGAGCAGGTCGAAGTTCGCTCGGCCGAACATCTGCCTCTTCAGCATCTTGATCTTGTTGTTGTGACCTTCGACGGCGCCGGAGCTGTAGCGGAGGCTGAGGCCAGCGACGACGGCGTCGAGGTCCTGGCCAAGGCCGGTGACGAAGGTGTGCAGGGCGGGTAGGTCATCGGCCTGAACGCTGGCGATCCACTGGTCGAGGTGCTTGCCTTGGCGGTCGTTCATCAACTCGGCGAATGCGCGGACGTGATGGGAGGTTCGGTCGAGCGCGGGGCAGCGGGTCAGGATTGTTTTGAGTTGCTGGGCCTGGTCGTCGGTGAGGCGGTCGGGGTGCCGGGTGAGCCATCTGGTCACGTCCCGGGCGGACGGTGCTTTGCGGGGCAGGTCGTGCGGGAAGTTCTCACGGAGCTTGGCCACGTACTTCTTCACGACGCTCTCGCCGCCGGTGTAGCCGCGCTCGCGGACTTCCTCGAACAGGCGGCGGGCGACGGTGCAGCCCTCGGCCCACCGCTGGTGCAGGTGGGGCTTGTAGGGGTCGAGAATGCTGGTGCGGCCGGTCCACCGGCCGACCAGGAGCTCGTCCGGGTCCGCGGCGTGGGCGAAGCGGCGGACCGTGTTGCGGGCCAGCCCGAGCTGGCGGGCGATCGCGCGCAGTCCGACGCCTTGGTCGAGGAGAGCATGGACGGCCATGTGCTGTTCACGGACGCGATCGGAGAATCGGCCGGTTGTCCGCGGCCTCGTGGGAGGGGACTGTTCGAGGTTCGTGTTCTCCATGTCCGCGGCAGCCCTGGTGATGGAGGGGGCGTGTGGTTCCCGCAACAGAGTTCGGTGCTGGACGACCGTCTTCTCGACGGCCTCAGCCAGGTTCGACCAGATGTGCCATCGGTCCGCGACGTGGATGGCGTTCGGGGCGCCGAGCCGTCCGGCCTCGGCATAGGCCGTAGAGCGGTCT
This sequence comes from Streptomyces sp. NPDC005811, assembly GCF_040630405.1. Classification (NCBI taxonomy): domain Bacteria; kingdom Bacillati; phylum Actinomycetota; class Actinomycetes; order Kitasatosporales; family Streptomycetaceae; genus Streptomyces; species Streptomyces sp. NPDC005811. The sequence continues at coordinate 6,613 of NZ_JBEXXK010000104.1, read as the reverse complement.
CTGCAGATCACCTCGACGCCGGGATGCTCGGCGAGCCACCGGGCGACTGTCGACGTCGTCTGGTCCGGCAGCAGGTCGATGGGCTGACGGGTTTCGATGTCGATCAGGATCGTGCCGTAGTTGTGGCCCTTGCGGAGCGCGAAGTCGTCCACCCCGAGCACCCGCGGTGTCAAGGTCTCAGGCTCTGGCAGGCGACGGATCAACCGCAGCAGCGTTGACCTGCTCACCCCAGCCGCCAGAGCCTGGGACAAGCGGGCGCCGGGGCGGCCGGCCAGCATCACCGCCACGCGCTCCAGCACCCTCTGCAGGCCGGTGCTGCGTCTGCCGTGGCGGACCGTCAGTCCGTCGACCTGCTCGGCAAACGTCGCCTGCCTGCAGGAACGTTGACCACAGTGGAAACGCCGTACCTGTAACTCGATCAGCACCGGGCGCCCGCCGACCGCGTTGTAGGCGAGCCGACGTACGTATCGGCTGTGCACCCGGGACGACCGCGTTCCGCATGCCGGACACACAGCCCGCTCGGTAGCAACTCTGGCCCGCACTGCCACCAACTCGCCGTCAGGCACGACGTTTTCGATCACAACACCTTCGACCTGGTGGAACCACAGGTCCTGGAGGAGGACATCACCCACGGCCGTTCACGATCGCGGTTTCGGTGACCCTCCGTGGCCTTGGCACTGAAAGTGATCCAGAACCAGCGTCAACCGTCGCCGAGAACCGTACCCAGAAGCATTCGGCCTCTTGGTCGAAGAGATCCAGGAAAACCCTCCCCGGACAGGACTCTGAAGATGACGTGAGCACAGGGGAGGCAAAAAGGCACGAGCGAGCGCGCTGTCGGAGCGATCACGGACACACGCCCGCAGGCGAGGGCGTGCAGGACATGCCTTCGTGAGGCCCCGCGCAGTGTAGGCGGCAGCGCACAGACCCTTTCCGTGACGGGGTACCGGCGATACCCGCACGCAACGCACCGTCGGACGTGTTCGCACGGAATCTGCCGGACGCAGTCCACCTGCGCGGATTCGAGTCGAGTGCGTGCCGGACAACCATCATGTGGCCGACGCCCGCGCTCTCTTCGGTGGCATCTGTTTTCCCTCGGCTTCCCTTCGGCCCGGAGACGGGAAAATCGGGGTGCGCCCGCTACAGCTCCTGCGCCGTCCGGCCTGTACGGACCGTCTATGCAACCTACGACGACGGCTCGCTGACCGGCCGCACCAGCCTTGTGCACGCGTGGAGCCGCAGGGCACTGGACCTCCTCGACAGCCCTGCTGCCTGATGAGCACGCTTCAGGTCGCCGCAGCCGGCTTCTTCGGTCGTCCCCGCCGCCTACAACCTGTACGTCGTGGCTGCCTTCACCGACCCAGGGCTCCCGCGTCCATCTCATCGTGGGTCGGCTTCGCGTTCTCGACAGAAGCCATGCTCTACGCCTGGGGGTACTCGCCTCCTTCGGTCGCCGGTCTCGTCGCTCCCCTCCAGGAACTGGAACGGCTCAACAAGCCGATCACAGACAGCCATCGACCGTCGGTGTACGTAGCCCGGCCGAGCGGCGATGGAAACCACCGCGACCTGGCACGCCGCCGTGCGCCGGTTTGGCGCCACGCTTACTGTGTCGGCGAGGAAAGCTGCACGGCTGTCCGGGCGGCCGCTCGAGTCCACCTGCGAAAGACCCGGCGCAGCCACCCCATCCCAGCTGATTCCTACAATCAGTCAGGAAGAACTGCCCGCTCCACTGGGCTTGTCCGCGTCGGCTGTTCCGTGAACAGCGGGAGGAGGACCCGGAAGGTGGCGCCCCGGCCTGAGGCCGAGTCGACCTCGACGTGTCCCGCGTGGGCGCTCACCAGGGAGTGCACGATGGACAGGCCGAGCCCGGCTCCGCCGGTGGCACGGTTGCGGGAGGTGTCCGCGCGGTAGAAGCGTTCGAAGATACGGCTGCTCTCGTCCGCGGTGAGCCCCGGTCCTTCGTCGGCGACCTCAAGGACCGCGTGGCCGCCGACCGTGCCCACACCTATGCGGATGGCTGTCCCAGCCGGTGTGTGGGTGACGGCGTTGCCGACCAGGTTCGTGACGACCTGGCGCAGGCGGGACTCGTCGGCGAGCGCCGGAGCGGAGGCGGGTGGGCCTGCACCGGCCGGTCCGGTGAGGGCAACGGTTCGGGCCGGGTCAAGGGCGCGTACGTCGTGCAGGGCGTCTGCGGCGAGTGTGCGCAGGTCAGCGGGGGCGAGGTCGAGACCCAGCGGGGCGCCTGGCGCACGGACCGCACGCTGTCCCGTGAGTTTCAGCGCCTGTTCGTCGAGGCGGGCCAGCAGAAGCATGTCCTCAACGAGGCAGGTGAGGCGTTCGGACTCACGTGCGATGCGGGCCATCGTGGCATCGATGTCCTCCCGTTCCGGGATGGCGCCCATACGGTGCAGATCGGTCAGGCCCTTGATGCCGGCGAGGGGGGTGCGCAACTCGTGGCTGGCGTCGGCGACGAACCGGCTCATCCGAGCCTCGGACTCGGCACGGGCGGCGAACGCGGTCTCCAACTGCCTGAGCATGCCGTTCAGCGCCGCGGCCAGACGACCCAACTCCGTATTCGGCCCCGCGAGTTCGGGCACTCGTCGGGAGAGGTCACCGCCCGCGATCTCGGCTGCCGTCCGCTCGACGCGGGACAGCGGACGCAGCCCGGAGCGGACCGCGAACCAGCAGGCCACGGCCAGTACAACGAGGAGGCCGAACCCGGTGTTCCAGTAGTTCTCCCACATGCGGTCCACGGTGCCGTCCACTTGCTCCATCGACGTCGCCACGACCACACTGCCGGACTCGGCCGCCGACGACATCGTGGTCTCTGGCAGTACGGAGCGCGCCGCCATGGGTACGGCGATCACCCGCCAGCGTGTGTCGCCCCTCGTGCCGGCGACGGTGAACGGGCGGCCGCCATGGACGGCGACCGCGGCCCCGTCCAGCCGGGAAAGAGCCGGGCCCTGCGCGTTGCGCGTCCGCTTTCCCCCTGCCAGTGAGTCGATGCTGCCTTCAACAGTGCCGTCCTCAGCGATGTAGGTGATGACGGGATTGCCGAGAACATCAGTGCTGAAGTCAGCCAGCACAGTCGGCGGTGTTCGCTCGACCCCGCTCTCCGCCACCGCTGGCGGCAGCAGGGCGAACACCTGTGCTGCAGCACGGAGTTGGGCGTCTACACGGCCCTCCATGTAGCCACGCAAGGCATTGCCGGTGACCAGCGTGAACGCCGTGAACCCGGTCGCCAGCAGGGCTACGGCCAAAAGCAGCACCCGGCTGCGCAAGGACGCACGCACCCACAACCCCCCGACATGGCCGGGCCGGGTCATGACTTCGGTCCGCGCAGCACGTAGCCCACACCGTGCACAGTGTGGATCAGCTTCGGACCCCCGTTGTCGATCTTGCGTCGCAGGTAGCTGATGTAGGTGTCCACGATTCCACTGTCGCCATTGAAGTCGTAGTCCCAGACACGCTGAAGGATCTGCGCCTTGGAGACCGTGCGCCCGGCGTTGGTCATCAGGTAGTGCAGCAGTCGGAACTCTGTGGGCGACAGACGAAGTGGCTCGCCCGCGCGAGCCGACTGGAGCGCGTCGGGGTCGAGTTCCAGATCTGCTACGCACAGCAGGGTGGTGGGGTCGCCGCTGGTCCGACGCAGCACAGCGCGGATGCGAGCGATCAGCTCCTGGAGGTCGAACGGCTTCGTCACGTAGTCGTCGCCGCCCAGGAGCAGACCCTCGATCTTGTCCCGGGTGGCGTCACGGGCGGTGAGGAACACGACCGGGATGTGTCCGGTATGAGGCGCCGCCGTCGGAAGGCACTGCTCACGCAGCCGCCTGATCACCTCGAAGCCGTCCAGGTCGGGGAGCAGCACGTCCAGCAGCACCAGATCCGGCGAGACTTCCCGCGCCCGGACGAGCGCCTCCTGGCCCGACCCGGCTGCGGCGACAGTGAAACCGGCGTACCGCAAGGCCGCGCAGAGCAGTTCCCTCACGATGGGTTCATCGTCCACAACCAGCAGGTTCACGCCTGTGGCGGAGGCCGCGCCGGGCACGTTCCCGCTGCTGGTGCCAGGCAGGGTGAAACGCTCAACAGGTGTCAATGGATGCCTCCAGACGACGAGAGATACACTCCCGGCGCCGCCAGATGCGGGAGGAACAGGATCAGACACGTAACCCACGGCAACCGGAATCCTGTAAGGCAGGTTACGAAAGTGGGATGTCTTCACTCCGTAAGTCCACGGTCACCACGCACTTCGGACAACAGGCTTCCGGCAAACCCCGCCAGACCGCCGACGAACAGGCCGAAGGCGACCGTCCTCAGCACGTTACCACTCAGCTCGGCCTGCATTCCCCCCATCTGACTGCCGAACATGCTGACGCCGAAGTGCCCCGACGCACCCACCAGCCACGCTCCCGCCCCCAGTACGACAGCCGTGACGACACCGACCCGCTCGGCCATGCCGAGGTGCCCGGCCAGCCGACCCCGATCGCGGAACACCGACTGCTTGTGACTGGGATGTGTAGCTCGGGCCGCACGATAGGCGCAGGCGAGCAGGATCAGGCCGGACACGATGAAGGCCGCGAGCCACAGCGGCCACCCGCCAGCCGACAGAGTCCCGAGCTGTTCGGTACGAGCGATCTGCTGACCGCCACCCGAGCCACGCATGTCGCCCATGATCGCGGCCAGCGGGTTACTGCTGTCGCTCTGCACCGGATGGACCGCGGCCGTCCACGAGGAACCAACGCCCAGGGTCAGGAACACCGCCAGGGCGTTCGGGGCAAGCAGCAGGACGGCACCCGCCACAGTGCCCGCCTGATCACCGACCACCGCGCCGACAAAACCGATGGCCAGCAGCGGCACGACTGCGAGGACGAGGAGTGTACGGACGACGACCGAGAGGCTAGGTCCCCAGATGGCGCGTAGCCCGTCCAGCGCACCGCCCAGAGGCAACCGCACCTGACGGCTGATCAAGCAGCCCACACCGATCACGACGGCCGTCCACAGCAACGCGCCGAAGCCTGCCGCCCCCACGCCGACGTGGTAGGTCATCACCGACGGGGCCCCCGTGCCGCCGCCACCGCCCAAAAGTCCACCCAAGCCACCACCACCGCCCAAGAGACCGCCCAAGCCACCACCACCGCCCAAGAGGCCCCCCAAGCCACCGCCGCTGCCGAGACCACCAGCAGTCTGGTCACTGCCGCTTCCGCGTATCCCGGCCATCACCGACGCCGGCATGGTGGCCGGTCCATGCGCAAAGCCAGCCACGATCATGAAAGTGAGCAGAGCCGCAATTCCTGCTCCGGCCGCCCGAACGGCCAGTTCACCGCTGGTGAAGCGCCGCTGCTTCCTGTGACGCACCCGCCAGGAGAACACGATCCACAGGACCACGGCGCCAACCAGTGTGACTCCCAGCGGCACGGCGTCGGCCGCACCGCTCATCGACGGTTGCATGCCGCCACCGCCACCGAACAAGGAGGCCAGGCCACCCATCCCTCCGGTACTTCCAGACACACCCGGATCCGCGCTGACCGAGCCGCCGACGGCCATGGCCGTCACGGTCATCGTCAACGACCCCAGTGATCCGTAGGAGTCCGCGTCGAGCAACGCCAGGGCCAGCGCGGTCACAGCAGCCATGGCGACCACCGCGCACAGTACGGCCGCCGCCCCCTCCGTAGCGTTCCGCCAGGGGCCGATCAGTTGTACTGGCTCGGTGCAGCTTGGCGTCCGCAGGCTGGAACCGGGCCTGGACTGGGGATGGGTCGTGGGGGCAGTCATCTGGGAACACTCCGCTTCGCTCGCGGGGGGGCGCGGCGCCGGACCGAGGGACCCGGCGCCGCGTTCCAGGGGGACCCGCACATAGTGGCGGCTACCGTTGCGACGTTCCCGAGAGCTTCTGGGAAGCTTCTGAGAGTCCGCGGCGGAACGACGCAGATCAGGGAGCAGGCATCATCCAGGTGCCTGACCTTCTCTCACGAAGTTCCCAGAACTGGACGAACAGCGGGTGCACTTCCCCGGCCGTACGTTATCTGGTCGCGAGTGCGGCAGGGATCACGTCGCTTTTGATGCCGCTGGGACGGGGCCGACGATCACTCAGCTTCGTCAGCGCTTGCCGCTCCAGGATGAGGACGGCATCGGCGATTGACGTCATGTGGTTTGGACTGCACTTTGCTCTGCGGAAGGTCCGCCAGGATTCCAGTACCGCGACGCCGCGCTCGACCGGTGCGCGTGCCGCGGCCGGCTCCCGGTTGACGGTCTTCTGGGTAAGGGTGAGTTCCTGCAAGGGCCTGCGTTTTTTGATGGCGGTACTCACCCAAGGGCCGCCGCCCTCGAGACAAGATCGGCCAGGATGGGGACGCCCTGGCGCTCGCCGATGCGGATGATCCAGTGAGTGCAGACAACGGTGAGATCCTGAGCCTGGCCCGGCAACGCGCGCGAGAGCCACAGCAGCCGGCCGCCCGGATCGGGGACGACCTGCACGTTTACACCGTACTGGCGGTGCTTGTGCGAGGGGGTCTCCCATCCCTAGGAGTCTGATTCGAAAATCCAACCTTCCCGCAGGTCACCCCGCTTCCGCTGATTGGAGGGACACTTGATAACCGAGCATGTTGAGCTGGCTGAC
>NZ_JBEXXK010000103.1:0-17344 GCF_040630405.1 Streptomyces sp. NPDC005811 | reverse complement strand
TGTGCACCTTGCCGTGCTCGGCGGTGATCAGCTCGGCGATGGCGTCACGGTTGGCGTCCAGCAGCGCGCGGAAGCGGAACAGGATCTCCGTGCGCCTGGCCAGTGACGTCTGCCCCCAGGTGGTGAACGCGGTCTTGGCGGCTGCCACCGCGGTGTCGATCTCCTCGGCGGAGGCGAAGGGGACCTGCTTCTCCTGGGCGCCGGTGGCCGGGTTGAGAACGGGGCCGTGTCGCCCGGACGAGCCTGCGTCGGGCTTGCCGTCGATCCAGTGGTGGAGGCTCTTCATCGGTGCGGATTTCCTTTCGTACGGCCGGACTCGGGCTCGGTCGTGGCCGCTGTCGGGCGTGGTGCGCCGCCGCCGGCACGGCACCGGCGGGGGTCTTTCACATCGGGACGAGGAGGCCGGTGGACGCCGTGGCCGTCACTGGCGGACCTCCTCGATGCGGACCGGGCGGTGGTTGCGGAGGGAGGCGGTGGCGGCTTCGGCGACCCGGCCGGATTCGACGGCGTCCGTGACGGTGCAGGGGGAGGGGCGGTCGCCGCGGACCACCTCGGTGAAGGCGGCCAGTTCGGAGCGGAAGGCGTCGGCGAAGCGGTCCATGAAGAAGGTGTGCGGGACACCGGCTGGAAAGGTGGCGCCCGGGTCGGCGGAGCGCAGGGGGAGCTTGTCCTCCAGCCCTGCGGCGATGCTGTCGCGCGAGCCGTGGAGTTCCAGGCGGACGTCGTAACCGCGGGCGTTGTAGCGGGTGTTGGAGACGACGGCGAGGGTGCCGTCGTCCATGGTGAGGACGGTGGCGGCGGAGTCGACGTCGCCGAGGTCGCGGATCCACTCTTCGCCGCGGTTGCCGCCGGTGGCGTACACCTCGACCACCTCGCGTCCGGTGACCCACCGCACGGCGTCGAAGTCGTGGACGCTGCAGTCGCGGAAGATGCCGCCGGAGACGGCCGCGTAGTCGCGCGGCGGCGGGGCGGGGTCGAGGGTGGTGGAGCGGACGGTGTGCAGCCAGCCGAGGTCGCCGCTGTGCAGGGCCTCGCGGGCGGCGACGAATCCGGCGTCGAACCGCCGCGGGTAGCCGATCTGGATGGGGACACCCCGGTCGGCGAGTTGCCGGGCCGTCCGCGCGGCTTCGGCGGCGTCCGCGGCGACCGGCTTCTCGCAGAAGACGGGCAGACCGGCCTCGACGGCGGCCTCCAGCAGGGCGGGATGGGCGTCGGTGGCCGCGGCGATGACGACACCGTCAAGGTGGGCGCGCAGCAGGTCCGTGACGGAGTCGACCGCCTGGGCGTTCAGTTTTCCGGCGACGTCGGCCGCGCGGCCGGGCATGGCGTCCGTGACCACGAGGGTGTCCACCGACGGCAGGCCGCTGAGCGTTTCGGCGTGGAACGCGCCGATCCGCCCCAGCCCGATGAGTCCGATTCTCATACCGTACGAGCCTTTCAGTCGATGGCGCCGATGACGTTCTGGTCCCAGTCGATCACGGAGCCGGTGACGACACCGCTACGCTCCGAGAGCAGGAACACGATGAAGTCGGCGATCTCGTCCACGTTCCCGAGACGGCCCATGGGCAGGTTCTTCGCCGCGTGTTCCCGCCAGTCGTCCCCGGCGCCGTGAAAGGCGCGCTGGGTGGCGTCCTCGCCTTCGGTGTCCGTCCAGCCGATGTTCAGACCGTTGACGCGCACGCGGTCGAAGCGGTGGGCGTGCGCCGCATTGCGGGTGAGCCCCGCCAGACCCGCCTTGGCGGCCACGTACGGAGCGAGGAAGGGCTGCCCGCAGTGCGCGGAGGTGGACAGGACGTTGACGATCGTGCCCGGGGTCTTCCGGGAGAGCATGTCGGCGACGGCGCCCTGCATGAGGAAAAAGGGTGCGCGCAGGTTCACGGCGATGTGCGTGTCGAACAGCTCCGGTGTCGTGTCGAGCAGCGAGCCGCGTGTGGTCAGGCCCGCGCAGTTCACCAGGCAGTCCACTCGCCCGAACCGGCTCACGGTGGTGGCCACCGACGCCTGGGCCTGTGCCACGTCGGAGACGTCCGTCCTCACGAAGACGGCCTGGGCTCCCATGGCGGCCAGTTCCGCCGTCAGCGCCTCGCCGGGTTCGGTACGGCGACCGGTGACGGCCACCGACGCGCCCTCTCGGGCCGCCGCCCGGGCGACGGCAGCACCGAGGCCCTGGCTGCCGCCGCTCACCAGTACGACCTTGTCGTCCAGCAGCGTCATTTTGATCCGTCCTCCAGAGGAATGACAGGCGCCCACTCGGGGTTGGCGAGGGCGGCCGGACGCCGTCCGGCCAGCACGTCGGTGACGCCCCGGGCCGCGTCGGCGTAGGTCACGGCCTCGGCGCGGGTGGTCCAGCCCATCCGGTGCGGGGTGAGCAGTACGTCGGGGTGGTCGAAGAGCGGGTGGTGGGCGGGTGGCTCGGGGTCGTAGACGTCCAGACCGACACCGGAGAGCCGGCCCGAGTTCAACGCGCCCAGTACGGCGTCCAGGTCCACCAGTCCGCCGCGGCCGCAGTTCACCAGGACCGCTCCCGGCTTGGCCGCGGTCAGGAATCCCTGGTCCACCAGATGCCGGTTGGCGTCGGTGAGCGGCGCGTGCAGGGTGATGACGTCGCTCTGCGCGGCCAGCTCGGCCAGATCGGGGCAGTTGATCTCGTCCGGCGGTGCGGTGAACGGATCGTGGGCGAGCACCCGCATGCCGAACGCCTCCGCGAGTGCGGCGACCCGGCGTCCGATGCGGCCGAAGCCGACGATGCCGATGGTCGCGCCGCACAGGTCGCCGACGGCGACCTCGCCACGGCGTGCCCACTGCCCGTCCCGAACCAGTCGGTTCAGCGCTCCGAAGCGTTTGACCAGGTGAAGCGCCATACCCATGACCCCCTCGGCGACCGACTGGGAGCCGCTGTCCGGGGTGATGACGACCGCGATGCCGCGCTGGGTCGCCTCGGCGACGTCCACCAGATCCACACCGACCCCGGTACGCGCCAGCACACGGAGGTGGGGCATCCGGTCGAGCGCGTCCCGGTCGACCACGGCGTCGGCACGGACGATCGCACCGACGGCCGCGGCCAGGTCGTCCGGCCCCGGGTGGGCCACGAAGACGGCCCCTTCCCGCAGCGGTTCCTGGACCAGTGCGGGGTCGACGCTGCCGAGCGCGACGACGGTCGGGGCCGGCACGGTCGGATCAGGCATGGGTTGCCTCGGCGTGCGGCTGCCGTCCGTACGTGGCGTCCTGGACGGTGGTGACGGGGTGCCAGCGCCCGTCCTCGGCCGAGGCGGCGACGGCGGCCAGAACCTGGGCGTCCTGGTGGGCGTCGTGGATGGTCGCGCCCAGTGGCGCGCCACCGCCGAGCGAGGTGAGGAACTTCTTGGCCTCGATCACCTTGAGGTCGTCGAATCCCATGCTGTTGGCCGGTCCGGGCTGGAACCGGGCGTAGTCGCCCATCGAGGCGTTGGCGAGGACCGTGGTGTATCCGACGTCGGGGCCGCCGCGTCCGAGGCAGAGCCGGAGTTCGTTCAGCTGCTCGAAGTTCCAGGATGCGGAGCCGTTGGTGCCGTAGACCTCTATGCCGAGTCCGCACTGCGGGCCCACGATGACGCGGGAGGCTTCCACGGTGCCGACGGCGCCGGTGGTGTGCGGGCCGTCGGCGAACCGGACCAGCGCGGCCACATGGTCGTCGTTCTCGACCGGGGCCATCTCGCCGTCCTCGATGACGGCGAAGTGAGTGCCCGAGCCCATGGGCAGGATGGGCCGCTCGGCGTGCACGGTGGACAGGAGCGAACTGGCTTCGCTGATCGGCCCGACGACGTACTGCACCAGGTCGACGACGTGGCTGAGCAGGTCGCCGAGTGCGCCGCTGCCGGCGAACTCGCGGCGGAAGCGCCAGGAGAGGGCACCGTTGGGTTCGGCCGCGTAGCCGCAGTAGAAGACGGAGCGGATGTTGGTGATCCGGCCGAGCGTGCCGTCGGCGACCAGTTCACGGATGCGCTCGACGGCGGGTGCGCCACGATAGTTGTAGCCGACCGCGGTCTCCACGCCCGCCGCACGCGCGGCGGCGGCGACGTCCGCGGTCTCGGTGGCGTCCCGTCCGACCGGCTTCTCGATCCAGAACGGCTTGCCCGCCTCGGCGGCGGCGATCGCGATCTCGCGGTGCACGTGGTTGGGCCCACAGATGGAGACCACGTCGACCTCGGGGTCGGCGAGGACCTCGCGGTAGTCGGTGGAGGCGCGGGCGTAGCCGAGCACGTCGCGCGCGTAGCGGGCACGGTCGGGTGCCGTGTCGGCGGCGTGCACCAGTCTCGGGCGCAGGCCGAGCTCGGGGTAGACCACGGGGATGGACTGGTAGGCGCGCGTGTGCAGCTTGCCCATCCAGCCGACGCTGATCAGGCCCACGCCGAGCGTTGCCGCGCCGTCGTCGGAGGGGTGATGGTTGACCATGGTGTTGCTCCAGAGGTCGTCAGGACGCGGCGCGCGCCTGGGTGAGGTGGGTGGTGAGGGCGGCGGCGAGCAGCGTGGAATCGGAGCCGATGGCCACGAAGGTCCAGCCTTCGGCGATCCGGGCCGCCGCCTGGGCCCCGTCGTTCACCAGCAGGCCGCACGACTTGCCGTGTGCGGTGGCGGCGGCGCGGACCCTCTCGAGTGCGGCGAGGTAGCGGGGTGCGGTGAGCTGTCCGGGGACGCCGAGGTCGTGGCTGAGGTCGCGAGGGCCGACGAAGAGCACGTCGGCGCCGTCCAGTGCGGCGATCTTGTCGACCTCCTCCAGGGCGGCGGCCGATTCGATCTGCACCACGCCGAGGACCTGGCTGTCGCTGTGCTCCAGCGCGGCGGGGTCGAGACCGAAGCGGCAGGCCCGGTTGTAGGTGGCCACGCCCCGGTCGCCGTTCGGCGGATAGCGCAGGTGCCGCAGTGCGGCGGCGACCTCGTCCGCACTGTCCAGGCGCGGCAGCATCACGCCGGCCGCGCCGAGGTCGAGCACCCGCCCGACGCGGATGCGCTCCGCTGACTCGACACGGACGACGGTCGGCACGCCGTAGGCGGCGGCGGTCGGCACGAGGGCGCGTACCTGTTCCTCGCCGCCCGCGCCGTGCTCCAGGTCGAGCAGCAGCCAGTCGGGCCCGGTGGCGGCGCAGACCTCGCCGATGACGGGCGCCGCGGCGCCGACGAAGGTGCCGACGGTCGTGTGCCCGGTGGCCAGGCGCTCGCGCAGGCGGCCGTGGTCCAGGGGGGAGGAGATCATCCGAACCACCTCTGCTGGGCGAGACCGGCCTCGTACTCGGCACGCAGCGCGGCCACGGTCGGCTGCTCGGCGACCTCGGCGGGAGCGACGTCCCACCAGACGCCCGCGCCGGGCAGGTCCGCGTGCGGGACGACCGGCACGACGATGACCACCGGGCCCTGGTGACCGCGGGTGGAGTCGAGAGCCTCGGCGACCTCATCGGCTGTGGTGGCCCTGACGGCGTGCGCGCCCAGCCCGGCCGCGATGCGGACCAGGTCGACGTCGAGGTAGTCGCTCTCCAGTCGGGCGGGCTTGCCGTCGGCGAGGTCCAGCGAGCCGTCCCGGTAGCGGAACTCGTTGCCGAACTCGGCGCCGTTGCGGCCCATCTGGAGGCGGTGGATGACCTGGTAGCCGTGGTTCTCGGCGATGACGACGGTGACGGCGGTGCGTTCCTGCGCGGCGGTGACCAGTTCGGTGGGCGCCATGAGGAAGGTGCCGTCGCCGATGAAGGCGGTGACGCGGGCGTCCGGCCGGGGTTCGGCGAGCCGGACGCCGATGGCGGCCGGCAGCTCGTAGCCCATGCAGGAGAAGCCGAATTCCAGGTGGCAGTTGCGGCCCTCGGTGCTGTCCCAGACCTTCTGCAGGTCTCCGGGGGGCCCTCCGGCGGCGGCGATGACGGTGTCCCCGGGCTGTGCGTGCTCCTGCATCAGCCCGATGAGCTGACCCTGGGTCAGTACCGCGTCGGTGTCGGTGACGACGTCGGAGTCGGCGGGCACCGCCGTCTTGTCGAAGGCCACGCGCGGGTCGATGGCCTGGGCGCGTACCGGCGCCCACTGGGCGTTCGCCGCTTCGACGCGGCGGCGCCAGGCGGCGGGAGCGGCGATCTCACGGGCTTCGACCTCGTCGGCGAGCGCGGCCAGCGCACGCTTGGCATCGGCCACGATGCCGACGGCACCGAGCCTGCCCGCGTCCTGGATGTCCGGGTTGATGCCGGCGAAGCGCACGCCGGGGTGCTGGAAGAGCGAGTGCGAGGCGGTGGCGAAGTCGGTGAGCCGGGAGCCCACGGTGAGGACGACATCGGCTTCCCGCGCCAGTTCGTTGACGGCGGGGGTGCCTTCCAGCCCGATGCCACCGAGCTGCCACCAGGCGCGCTGCTGCGCGGCGCCCTTGCCGCCGAAGGTCTCGGTGACCGGAATGCCCGCCAGTGCGGCCAGCCGCTCCAGCTCGGGTGTCGCGCCGGAGTAGATGACGCCGCCGCCCGCGATGATCAGCGGCCGCTGGGCCTCGGCGAGCAGCGACGCGACCTGCGCCACCTCGTCCGGGTCGGCGGCCGGGCGGCGGATCTTCCAGACCCTCTCGTCGAAGAAGGCGGTCGGGAAGTCGTACGCGTGAGACTGCACGTCCTGCGGCAGCGAGAGTACGACAGCGCCGGTCTGGACGGGATCGGTGAGCACCCGCATCGCCGCCGGCAGCGCCGTCAGCAGTTGTTCGGGCCGGGTGATGCGATCGAAGAAGCGGGAGACGGGCCGGAAGGCGTCGTTGACCGAGGTGTCCGCCTCGATGGGGTGCTGCAACTGCTGGAGCACCGGGCCCTGGTGGCGGGTCGCGTACGTGTCGCCGGGCAGCAGGAGGACGGGCAGCCGGTTGACGGTGGCGAGGCCCGCGCCGGTCACCATGTTCAGCGCGCCGGGGCCGATGGAGGCGGTGACGGCCAGGGTGGCGTGGCGGCGGGCGTGCTTGGCGTAGCCGGTGGCCAGATGGACGAGGGCCTGTTCGTTGCGGCCCTGGACGAACGGCATCCGGTCCGAGAACTGGTCGAGCGCCTGGCCGAGACCTGCGACGTTGCCGTGGCCGAAGATGCCGAGAGCGGCGGGGATGAGCCGCCGCCGCTCGCCGTCGGCGTCGCTGTACTGGCGGGCGAGGTAGGCGACGATGGCCTGGGCCACGGTCAGCCTTGTGGTGGGCTCGGGAGACGCGCTCACGAGGGTGTTCCTTTCTTGCGTACGACAGACACGAAGGGAGGTGGCTACCAGGGCCGGCCGTGCAGGACGACGGTCTTGGCCTCGGTCATTTCCTCGACGGCGGCGCGCGGGCCTTCCTTGCCGATGCCGCTGCCCTTCAGCCCGCCGTAGGGCATCAGGTCGGCGCGCCACAGGGGGGTCCAGTTGATGTGCACGGTGCCCGCGTCGATCTCGCGGATGGCCTGCACGGCTCCGCTGACGTCGCCGGTGAAGACGCCTGCGCCCAGCCCGTACGCGGTGCCGTTGGCCTGGGCGATCGCCGACCGCCAGTCCTCGGCGGTGCTGACGGCGACGGCGGGGCCGAACAGTTCGTCCTGGCAGAGCGCCGAACCGGGTACCACGTCCGCGACCACCGTGGGGGCCACGGCCGCTCCGTCCCGCTGACCGCCGGTCAGCAGCCGGGCGCCGCCGGAGACGGCGTCGGCGATGGACGCCCTCACGCGCTCGGCCTCCTGCTCGGTGATCAGGGTGCCCATCCCGGTCTCCGCCGACGCGGGGTCGCCCGTGCGGATCGCTTCGACCTTGGGCACGAGCGCGTCCAGGAAGTCGCCGCTGATCGCGGGATGGGTGATGACGCGCTGCACGGAGATGCAGACCTGACCGGCGTTGATGTAGCCGCCGAGGGCGACCGCCGACGCGGCGGCCTCCAGATCGGCGTCCGGCAGGATCACGACCGGGCAGGAGGCCCCCAGCTCCAGCGACAGCTTCTTCACACCGGCGATGCGGGTGATGTGTTCACCGGTGCGGGTCGAGCCGGTGAAGGAGATCTTGCGCACCCGGGGGTCCGAGACCAGGGCGTCGCCGAGGACTCCGCCCGGCCCGGTGAGTACGGAGAGCACCCCCTCAGGCAGCCCGGCGTCGACGAAGCACGCGGCGAGCGCGAGCGCGGTCAGCGGTGTCGTACGCGCGGGCTTGAGCACGACGGCGTTCCCGGCGGCCAGCGCGGGCGCGAGCTTGTGGAGCACCAGGAGCGCGGGGTAGTTGAACGGGGTGATGGCGACGACCACCCCGCACGGCTGGCGGAGGGTGAAGCCGACCTTGTCGTGTCCGGTGCCCTTGTTGGCGTCCAGCGGCAGCGTGTCGCCGTACAGGTGGGCACCCTCGAAGGCGGCCAGCCGGATGATGTCACCGGAGCGGCCGGCCTCGCCGGTCGCCTCGGTGATCGTCTTGCCGGTCTCGGCGCTGATCAGGCCAGCCGTCTCCGCGGCTCGCTGGTCGGCCAGTTCGGCCGCGCGGAACAGTATCCGCATCCGCTCGTGGGCCGGCGTCGCGCGCCAGACGGCAGCGCCCGCCTCGGCGGCGGCCAACGCCGCCTCCACGTCCTTCAATCCGGCCACCGGCACGGCTCCGACGGCCGTGCCGTCGAACGGGGAGGTCACCTCCTCGGTCGTGCCTGATGCCGAAGACACCCAGGCGCCGCCGATCAGCATGTCCACCATGACAACCAACCAATCCTTGAGGGCTGCTTACGAAACGAAGGGGTCAGCGCGTCGTGCTGAACGCGGCGTCGAACTGCCGGTCGGACGCCTCCGCGGCCACCGAGCGGACGAAACGCAGCGCTTCCGGAGCCGCGGTCTCCCGGTCCAGGCCGACGTCCTCCCACTCGACGGAGAGCGGGCCGTCGTAGCCGATGCGGTTGAGGGCGCGCATGATCTCCTCCCAGTCGATGGCGCCGCGCCCGACGGTGCGGAAGTCCCAGCCGCGCCGGGGATCGCCGAAGGGGAGGTGGGAGGCGATGATGCCGTTACGGCCGTTCAGGCGGCGGGTGGCGTCCTTGCAGTGGACGTGGGTCACGCGGTCGCCGTGGCCCTCCAGGAAGGCGACCGGGTCGACCTGCTGCCAGTGCAGGTGGCTGGGGTCGAAGTTGATGCCGAACGCCGGGTGCTGCATGGCCGCGAGCGTGCGCTCGGTGGTCCAGTAGTCGTAGGCGATCTCGGCGGGGTGGATCTCCAGGCCGAAGACGACGCCCTCGGCCTGGAAGACGTCCAGGATCGGGGTCCAGCGCTCCACGAAGTCGTCGAAGCCCGCGTCGATCGTCTCCGCCGAGACGGGCGGGAAGCCGGCCAGCATGTACCAGATGCTGGAACCGGTGAAGCCGTTGACCCGGGTGACGCCGAGGGCGGCGGCGGCCCGCGCGGTGTCGGCCATCTCGGCGGCGGCCCGGGCCCGTACGCCCTCGGGTTCGCCGTCGCCCCACACGTGCGGCGGCAGCACGTCGCGGTGGCGGTGGTCGAGGGGGACGTCGCAGACGGCCTGGCCGGTCAGGTGGTTGGAGATCGCCCAGACGTCGAGGCCGTTGCGCTCCAGCAGGGCGCGGTGCCGCTTGACGTACCCCGGGTCGGTGACGGCTTGGCGAACGTTGAAGTGGTCTCCCCAGCAGGCCAGTTCGAGGCCGTCGTAGCCCCACTGGCCTGCCTTCGGGGCGAGTTCCTCGATCGGCATGTCGGCCCATTGGCCGGTGAAGAGCGTGACAGGACGTCGGCTCATGGTGGCTGCTCCGCTTCAAGCGCTTCAGGTGCGCAGCCGCAGCTGCGCCGGACGATGAGGTCGAGGGGCACCCGCGTCTCGGTGCGGGGTGCGGTTTTCGGGGCGACGCCGGACTTGCCGGCGTCGAGTGCGTCCAGCAGCATCCGCGCACCGACCTCACCGAGCTCGCGGTCGTGTCGGCCGAGGGCGGTCATCGGCGGGTCGAGCAGGTCGCTGGAGACCGGGTCGTCGAAGGAGACCAGGGCGATCTCCTCGCCGACCTCGTGCTGGTCCGCGCGCAGCTGGCGGAGGGCACCGAGCGCGAGGGTGTCGCCTGCCGCGACGATGGCGGTCGGCGGCTCCTCCACCCGCATGAGTTCGGCCACCGCCCGCTGCGCACTGGCCTCGGTCCACTCGTAGTCGCCGTAGGCCAGGTACTCCGGGGGCACCGGCAGCCGCAGCCTTCCCATGACGTTGCGGAAGGCTTCCAGCCGCTCGGTGGCGGGTGCGTTCTCCAGGCGCTGGATCCGGTCGGTCGGGCCGGGCGGTACGCCCAGGAAGGCGATCCTGGTGTGTCCGTGGACCTGCGCGAGGTGTTCCACGAGGGTGCTCATGCCGCCGGCGTTGTCGGGGCTGACATAGCCCAGGCCGGTGTCCCGGATGATGTGGTCGAAGAAGACGACCGGTCCCCGGTCCGGGACGTAGCCGCCGCTGGTGGCGACGAGCAGGCCGTCGACCTGACGGGCCTGCAGCGTACGCAGGGCGGCGGCCTCGCGCTGGGCGTCACGCTCGGTGTTCATCACGACCACCTGGTAGCCGGCCGCTTCGAGCACGTTCTGCGCCGCCTTCAGTACCGTGGCGTAGAAGGCGATGGCGATGTCGGGGACGACGACGCCGACGAGCATGGACGACTGGGTGCGCAGTGACCGCGCGGAGATGTTGCGCCGGAAGTTGAGCGCGGTGGCTGCCTCGAGGACCTTCTGCCGGGTTTCCGCGGGGATGCGGGGGTTGCCGTCCAGCGCCCGGCTGACCGTGGATACGGACACTCCGGCCATCGCGGCGACGTCGGTCAGGGTGGGACGGCGTCGGTGGGACGGATCGGCCGGACCGGGGTTCTGGTCCTGGGTGGAAGGCATCGGGGCTCCTCACAAGGGCGGTCTCTGCGGCGAGCGGGTCCTACTTGGTCGCTCGGGCAAAGAGACTGCCACGGGTCAGGACCGAGTCCACAGTCGCCGCGAGGACGAGGATGGATCCCTCGGCGACGTACTTGACCACGGTCTCCGCACCGATCAGGTCCAGGCCGTTGGAGATGGAACCGATCACCAGGGCGCCGAGCAGGGCGTCCCAGACGCTGCCTCGCCCGCCGAACAGGCTGGTTCCGCCGATCACGGCCGCGGCGATGGATTCCAGCAGCACCGTGCCGGTGCCGGAGGAGGCCGACACGCCGAGCAGACGGGAGGCGGCGAGGATGCCGCCGAGCGCCGCCAGCGCACCGGCCAGGCTGAAGGCGATCATCTTGGCCCTGGCCACGGGGATCCCCGCCCGGCGGGCGGCGTCCGGGTTGGCTCCGACGGCGTAGAGGTGCAGGCCGAAGCGGGTCTGCGTGGTGACGTAGCTGAAGACGGCGAGCAGCGCGAAGAGGATCACCACGGGGAGGGGCACACCGAGGTAGCTGTTGAGGACCGCCACGGCAGTGACACCGGCGGCGGCGATCACGACGCCGGGGACGGCGACTTCGCGCGCCATGCTCACGTCCATGCCGCGGCGCCGGGACTCGCTCACGGCCAGCAGACGCAGCAGGACGAACGCCGCGATGCCCATGACCATGAACGCCCACCCCAGGGCGGGAGGCAGGTACGTGCTGGAGAGCTTGGCGATGCCGGTGCCGAAGAGGCTCACCTGGCCGGTGCCGCCGGGCAGCAGGACCAGGATCGCGCCGAGCAGGGCGAGCTGGGCACCGAGAGTGACGACGAAGGACGGCACGCCGAACTGGGTGACGATGGCTCCCTGGAGCAGGCCGACCGCCGCTCCGGCCGCGATCCCGACCAGCAGGCCGAGCCAGGAGGGCCAGTGGTGGTTGACCACGAGGATCGCGGTGAGCGCCGCCGCCGCGCCGCTGTTGGCAGCGACCGAGAGGTCGATCTCGGCCAGCAGCAGGACGAAGACGATACCGAGGGCGATCGTAGCCGTGACGACGATCTGCACCAGCAGGTTGGTGATGTTGCGGTTGCCCAGGAAGGCACTGTCCTGGGCCGTGAAGAAGGCCCAGATCACGGCCAGCATGAGGACGACGGGCACGAATCGGTACCGTCCCGCGATGGCGTTGAGCGCGCTGCGGCCGCGGGACTGGCGGACCTCGACGCGCGAGACGGACGGCGGGGAGGCGGTGGCGGCGACAGCCGCAGGCGTCTGGTTCGATGTGGTCATGGGGCCGAGATTCCTGTGATGGCGGCGACGAGCTGGTCCGAGCTGGTGGTCCGTTCGGCGTTGTCGAACTCGGCGACCTTGTTGCCCAGGCGCAGTACGACGATGCGGTCGGCGACGTCGAGGACGTCGCGCAGGGCGTGCGAGATCAGCACGATCGCGCAGCCGTGTTCGGCGCGCAGCCGGCGGATCAGGTTGAGGACACCGGTGCTCTGCTCGACGCCGAGCGCTGCGGTCGGTTCGTCCATCAGGACCAGCCGCGGGTCGGAGAGGGTGGAGCGGCAGACCGCGATGGACTGCCTCTGGCCGCCCGAGAGCCGGCCGACGGGCGTGCGCAGCGAGGGGATCTTGGCCCCGAGGCGGCGGATGGTCTCCTGCGCCCGGTGCTCCATGTCCGCGCGCCGCAGCCGCGCGCCGCGCAGCAGGGGGCGGGTCTCCTCGCGTCCGAGGAAGAGGTTCTGGACGGTGTCCAGATTGTCGCAGAGGGCGAGGTCCTGGTAGACGGTCTCGATGCCGAGCGCCGTGGAGTCGACCGGGCGGCGCAGCTCGACCGGCTTGCCGTCGAAGAGGATCTCGCCGCCGTCGGCCGGCTGGAGACCAGAGATGATCTTCATCAGGGTCGACTTGCCGGCGCCGTTGTCGCCGACGACGGCCACGATCTCGCCCTGGCCGACGGTGAGGTCGATGCCCTCCAGAGCGTGCACGCCGCCGAAGAGCTTGACCACCTGGCGCAGTTCGAGGAGCGGGGCCGCCGTGGTCACGGCGGCCGTTGCCTTGCTCATCCCATTTCCTTCTTGCAGGTCTCGGTCGCGGCCGCGGGGCCGGTGCAGATCTGCTTCCACGTCCACACGCCGTCCTTGACGAGCGTCGCGACCGTGTCGGCATGCAGGTCCTGCACGGGGAGGAAGGCCGCCGGGACGCCGGGCTTCATGAAGCCGTTGTCCACGTAGCCGTCGATGTCACTCTTGTTGATCTTGCCGTTCTTGAGCAGCTGCACCGTCAGCTCGGCGGCCTTCGACGCCTGCAGCTTGAACGGCTTGTATACGGTGCTGTACTGGTAGCCGAGCAGGATGTACTGGACCGCCTGCAGGTCGGCGTCCTGGCCGCCGATCACCGGCACCTTGCCGGCCAGGCCCTGCGCCGTGAGTGCGGCGATGACACCGCCGGCGGTGCCGTCGTTCATCACCACCACGCCGTCCAGGCGGTTGCCGGTCTTGGTCAGACACTGCTCCATCTCGGACTGCGCCTTGGCCGGGTCCCAGTTGGGGGTGTACGTCTCACACGCGACCTTGACCTTCCCGGCCGCGATCAGCGGCTTGAGGTACTGGTCCTGCCCCTTCTTGTACCGGGCCGTGCCGTAGTCGCCCTGGTTGCCGTAGATGCGGGCGATGACCTTGGGCTCGGCGGTCGTGCCGCTGGAGAGGAGCGCGGCGGCGTCCTTGCCCTGGTTCTGGCCGACCGACAGCGAGTTGAAGACCACCTGCGCCGCCGCGTCGCCGCCGCGTGCGTCGTGGTCGTAGAGCAGTACGGGAACCTTGGCGGTGGACGCCTTCTGCAGTGCGCCACCGGCGATGTAGGGGTCGGCGGCGACGAGCACGATCGCGGACGCGCCGCCGGAGACGGCGGTCTCCACCTGCTGGACCTGCTTCTGCGGGTCGTTCTCGGCGTTCTGGATGACGACCTTGACGTCAGGCATGGCCTTCTTCATCGCAGCCTGGAAGTCGGGGCCGTCCTGGCTGGTGAAGCGGACGGTGGTGGTGTTGGGCAACAGCATGTAGACGGTCTTGCCGCCACCGGCGGAGCTACTGCCCCCTGCGCCGGAACCGCACGCGGCGAGCAGCAGCGCAGCCGCCGGCAATGCGGTCATGCGGACGGCGAGTCTTCGCTGTATGGGTGAACGACTCATGGATGGCACTCCTTCGTGGATCCGGCTCCCGGCGTGCGCAAACCTTTGCACGCACGTTTCGGAGAGGTCAATACTCCTCGCTAAAGAAGCTGTGATCGTCGAGATATCGTTTGCACAGCGGCCTGAGGTGACGAGATGATGGCGCTACCCAAAGCCCCCCTCGGCCATTGGTACTTACCGATGGGTAGTGCCAAGGTGGCGTGGACGGACGCCCTCCCCGCTGTCGCCTGCAGGGGCGGTCACCGTTGGCGGAGACCGTCGGGACGGCCGCTCGTGCCGTCGGGTGCGGGACCGGTTACGGCGACGCGGCGCCGACGGGAGTCGGCCGCAGAGATCGTTCGCCGTGTGGCCGGTGCCGCATGGGGACGGGTGGCGTTGCGGGAACAGGCCTTCACCTGTCGCTCAGGGCCGAGGGTGCCCGGCTCTGCCGAAGGGCGATGTCTGTCAAATCCGGGGGCAGTCGAAGGCTTCCAAGCGAGCGCGGACACGCCTTTCGCGGACTGCCCCTGCATCCCGCCCGGCTCATCCGTCACCGTGTGCGGAAGAATTCCGGGCATGGAACAGGTGCTTCAGGCCGGCGTCCTCGTGGGCGCCACCTTCGTCACCTCCGCTCTTTCGGCGGTGGCCGGATTCGGTGGCGGGGTGTTGCTGCTGCCCGTGTTCGTCGCCGTCCTCGGTACCCGTGACGCCGTCGCGGTGCTCACTGTTGCCCAACTGGCCAGCAACGGGAGCCGGGTGTGGTTCAACCGCCGAGAGGTCGACCGGCGCCTGGTCGGCAGGTTCGCCCTCGGTGCCGTACCTGCTGCCGCCGTCGGCGCGTTGCTGTTCGCTACAGCGCCACTGCCTGCACTCACCCGCCTGATCGGAGTGTTCCTGCTGGTGACGGTGGCGTGGCGACACTGGAAGCCGCACGTCGCCCACCTGGACGCCGCCGCGTTCGCCGCCGTTGGCGCGGCCTCCGGCTTCGGTTCCGCCCTGGTCGGCTCGATCGGCCCGATGGTGGCACCGTTCTTCCTCGCTCGCGGCCTGGTGCGCGGCGCCTACATCGGTACCGAGGCCGCGTCCGCGGTGGTGATGCACCTGGCCAAGCTGATCGTCTTCGGTGCGGCCGCGCTCTTGACCACCGCCAGTGCCCTTGTCGGCCTGGCACTCGCACCAGCGGGCGTCGGCGGCGCCTGGGTGGGCAAGAAGGTCGTTGACCGACTGCCCGCCCGCGCCTTCGTGAGCGTGGTCGAAGTCGGCCTCATCGCCTCCGGTCTCCTGTTGGCCGTCACCGGCGGCTGATCCTCCTGACCGACCGGGCCGGCCGGGACCGTGAACACGGGCCTCGGAACCGGACGAGGCCTTCGACGCGAGCCGACTGATTGTCAAGTACTGCCCGCATACGTCGACGAGCCTTGCCCGCTCTCGCCCACGGGACCAGACATGATCTTGGTTGGCGGTGCGTGGAGTTCTCGCGGTCGAACAACGGGCATTGCTGGAGTCGTCGTTGCCGAAGAGACAGAATCCTGGTCGGTCGGCAACGTGGAGTCGACGGCAGCTGTTCGACGGCGCACGGTCCCAAGTCCACACAGGCATTTCTTGGCGGGACGTGCCCGAGGCGTACGGGGGTGTGGGGCCGGGTGAGTGATGGCGTGGGGTAGCTCGGTGGCTCCCCGCGCTTCGAAGCCCTCCCGGGTCATATCAGGGTGCCCTTCCGCCGGGTAGGCCACGCACGTGTGCGCGCAGAGAAGGCGTACGCCTCCCGGAAGAACCGTGCTTGCCTGCGCGCGATCTGCTGCATCTCGGACGAGGCCGACCGCGTCCGAAGCCGCGGGAATCGCGGTTCGCGCGGTGGCCGCCCGCCGAAGTTCTCGCTTCGGGTGCCGTGGCCACCCGGTACGACGACTTCACGGTTGGCTACGGGGACCGTCCGGCTGGGCCGCAGCAAGGCAAGGGGACGAGGTCGCTCGAAGTCCGTGGGGCTGTGGACCGGTCGGGTCTTGAGTCGGACGTGGTCCCCGACAGCGAACGGGTCACGTCGGAAGCTTTGGTGAGAGCAGCGGGAGGCTGGGGGTGGTGGCCGAGTCTGCCGCTGGACACGGACACGGACACGGACGCGGTCGGGAGGGGGGAGAGTCCGAAGCGGCGATCCGTGGATCACTCTGCCACTCGGCGATCCGCGCTTCCCGCTGGGACAGTTCGCCGACCGGAACCACGGCTGTCCGAGCGGAAGTCTCCTGTTACGCGACCGCGCAGGTCGAAGCCAATCGACTCCGCAACCGCCAGGCACCATCGGCGAGATCGCCCGGGCCGCCCCATGATGGTGGATCGGTCGATGGCGGACATGCGGACCCGTTGAGCGACCGGCGCCGGGTACGAGCGCACCCCTGGTGCCGGCCGAGCTGAGTGGAGTCGCCCAATGCTGCCTACGGCTGCGGCGGGCGTGGCTGTTCCTGCCGTGGGGAACCGCCGTCGTGGGAGAACTGACGGCGGTTCCCGACGAAGGCGTCAGCAGACGGCGTACGGGTCGATGCCGTTCCACGCCTCGCGCCATGCCTCGGAAAGCCTGTCCTGGACCAGACGGGGTTCCACGTCGAACGAGAGGCAGGCCCGCCCGCGAGGCGTGAAGGCAGGCCAGGCCGGCAGTGTCCGGGTCGCAGGGTGCTTGACCTCGAACCGGCAAAGACGTGAGGGAACGCGCTGCTTCGCGTGATGATGACCGCCGGCGCGGTTGAACCCGAGGAACCGCTGAGCCAAGGCCCTTGACAAGTCCGCGTGTCGGCAGTCAGCAGGAGTGCTCCGCGCTCGGCTGGCTCTTGAGGAGCGGCCCACGAGTCTCGGACGCGCCTGACCGGGCTGCGGTTGTCGCGTAGGGCGGTCCAAGTGGCAACGTGGCCGCCCATCAGATCCGCGACAGCGTTGGAGGGGGCGCAGCCTGCACTGTCGGGCCGACTGAGCCGGATGAGTTGAGCGGCGGCGATCGGGTCGGAGAAGGAGTACTGCTCTGCGTTTGCCTAGTTGTTGCTGGTCACCGGCGAGGGCGGTACGCGTCAGATGCCGGTCGATGCGTCGCTGCAGGGCGAGCGCTGTGCCGCTAGTGCTCTGACCGCATAGGTTCGCCGGGTTGGCGGTCGTGGCGGTTGAATGGGCGGTGAGGTTCTCATCAGCTTGCCTCCACCGTGCAGGCCGCGCCCTCATCTGTGTGATACCGGGGTCTGGCGGGATCCGCCGACAGGGGTACGACCAAGTAGCCCTGGAGCCGGACGTGTTGCGGAGAACCAGGGCCTAGCTTCGACTGCATGATCTCCAGACGTCGCAGGGCCACTGTGGCCACTC